>NZ_PUHY01000004.1:0-326827 GCF_002967765.1 Blastopirellula marina
AGCCACCGAAGTAGCCTCCGAAAACACAACCACCTTCGTTCTCAAACAGAGGTCACTACCAAATTGTCAAAGATCAATTAGCTTTCGCTTTCTCCCCTGTCGACGTCAGTCGTGTCAGGCGAGAAGGTATATAGTACCGGTTCTTGGATCGGCGTCAAAGGGGCACGGGTGCTTTTTGAGTAGAATTTGCGAAGAGAACGCGTAAGTACTGGTAGCGTAAGGGAATAGAATTTCCATGGATCGTGTGGGTTTCTCGCTGTGAAGGCCTTGGAGCTGGATATTTGCTAAATCGGACCTCTTTGTCCGCAACAGGTTTTCTCTTCTCGCGACATTCATTCTGGGCGGCGAGTGCAGTGTGCCTCGCTGAAAGAGTGGATACGGACGGTTTGAAGGGAAGAGCAGCGATGGTTGCTATTAAGAACAGCGTGGGGCGGAATGGTTTGAATCGAGCTTCCGATGTGGTCGCAGTACAGAATCTGCTCAATCGATTTATTGGGCCTGGGCGGTTGCTGGGGGATCCGTTAGAGCCGGACGGAATTGCGGGCAGTCTTACGAAGAATGCGATTGGTTCGTTTCAGCGGGTTTATCTCGGTTTCAATAACCCCGATCGACGCGTAGATCCCAACGGTCAGACACTCGCAAAGTTAAATGGACCCACCACGGCACCCAAATTAAAGCCAACCCTCGCCCCAGAAGTCGAGGGGGTTTTGAGGGTTCTGAGAAGCTCTGCGATCAATTCAATCCGTTTTCGCTTGGGCGTCTATTCCATTGAACCGAGGTTTTTCCGAAGGGTAGCGGATGTCATTGAAGCGGGACGTATTGCCGTGGTTCACATGAGCGCCTTGAAGAAAGATGCTCGCTATACCCATGCGAATGTCGGTACGCAGACCGGGATGATGTCTGTCGGATTCCAGGAACCCGCCGATCCACTAGAGAAGTCGATCATCGTCCACGAGGCGACGCACGCCGTCTGCGATGGTTGGGGGCATCCGATGCTCGGCCAAGATGCCGAAGTACTCGCGCATTTGGCCCAGGGGATCTACTATTACGAGCTTACCGGTCTTTACTGCACCAAAGTCCACGGCGTCACTTTTGCCATTCTCAAGGTTTGTGTCGATATCGCAGCACGTATGAAAGTCGAAAAGAATCACGACGTAACAATCGGCGAGGCCTGGGATTTGAATAGAAACGTCGTCAATTTGCCTTCCGTTATCCCAAACGCAGGCTTCTATTACGACGGAATCTAGCGTTGTTCCCACGGATCTAGTCGTTTCGTGCCAGATTTCATCGCTCGTTTTTGCTAAAATGCCCGGCTTAAATCATTGCGAGCTTAGATAAGTCTGTATTCGTTTCGTCCAACCAAAGAAAGCAACTGTCATGATCTGTCGAGGCGTTCGCGGGGCCACCACGGTTACTCATAACGATCGAGATGAGATCCTGGAAGCGACTCGGCAGTTGATGGCGCTCATCATTCGCAGCAATGAAATCGACTCGAAAGATGTTGCCAGCGTTATCTTTACGGTGACAAGCGACTTGAACGCCGAGTTCCCGGCGTTGGCGGCTCGTCAGTTAGGTTGGATGGATGTTCCGCTGATTTGCACGCACGAGATCAGTGTGCCTGGCTCGCTGCCGATGTGCGTGCGGATTCTGATGCACTGGAATACCGACAAAGCACAAGACGCGATTCATCACGTTTACGTCCGCGATGCCGTACGTTTACGCCCCGACTTGTGCCCGGTGCCAGAAATTGACTGGAAAGAGCTCGAGCACTGGATCGAGCAGCAGATGGCTGGAATGAAATAGAAGACCGGCTCCCAGCTTCTTTGGAATGGGATTCTCCCAACTTAGGTCGGTCTAAAGGGACTGGCAGTCAATTGTGCGCGTCTCGGTGACGATCGTTTGCAGAGGGATATCATGCGCCTCGGCCGGGATGGTATCGACCAATTGGCAATCGAACGCCAACGCAACTCTCGGGCAATCGGGGCGGAGGCGAGCTAGAAGCCGATCGAAATAGCCTTTGCCATATCCCAGCCGATTCCCCTTCCGATCGAAGGCAACACCAGGCACGACCGCCAGATCA
Source organism: Blastopirellula marina (assembly GCF_002967765.1). Lineage (NCBI taxonomy): Bacteria > Pseudomonadati > Planctomycetota > Planctomycetia > Pirellulales > Pirellulaceae > Blastopirellula > Blastopirellula marina. The sequence continues at coordinate 2,081 of NZ_PUHY01000004.1, forward strand.
ATCGATTGGGGATCGACGGTTCGCTCGGCACGCAGTTGCTCATCGGGCTCTAGAATTCCGTACTTCCCACTACGAAGTTCCGTCATCTCGCGTAATGGAAACAAAGCCAATTGGTAATCAGGCAAGCAGTAGGGAACGACCACTTCCCGAAACTGAATGAGGCAACTTTCGAGCAGTCGAATCGTCGTGACTTCGTCACGAACGCTTACATAGACAAGGGGATGGCGAAGATCCTCCAGCGGGAACACTTGCAGAAACCGGTCACCAATGACTTGGCTGCGTTGGTCTCGATCGGCCAAAGCCCGACGCGCGGCAAGGACGCCCCGGCGAATGGTCTCTTTCGACGCAGCACTCGAATGAGGATCGATCAAAACGGCGTCCCCATCAAAGCTCGGTAGAGATTTCCTCCCGTCCACCAAGCGTAGACCGAGGAAATGAGGCAGGCCAAGGTCATGATCAACGCGATTACGCCGAGGGCAAATCCGATCCACCGGGTGATTGAACGACGGTGATTTAGCAGGTGAATACTCAAGACCGAGGCGACAAGCCCCAGCGGAATCGCAAAGCTCGAATACATTGCCATGAAGCTGGCCATGACCGCCAGGGCCGAGTTGCTAAGGCTGGGATAATCGAGCTTCGCAGGATCAAAGGCCGTTGGTGGGCTATTTCTGGAATGTTCCTCTGGCTCAGCTTGCGAAGGGGACGCCGGGCTGGGCTCTTCTTCGAGGACCGCTTCGTAGACCTCGTTCTCGATGGTTATTGGCGGCGCGTCCGCAATAGGCTGAACATAAGCTGCCAACACCGGAGAACGCCGAATGGGCGGAATCGGAGCACTTTCAACCCGCTTAAACTGCGTACCGCACTTCCAGCAGCGATTCACCGCCCCCATTAGTTCTTCGCCGCACTTGTCGCAGGTGACGCTCATGAGTCGTGAAAAACCGAGTAAGTGGCCCTGATGCCAGGACGCGAGGATGTAAAAAAACGTATGTCAGGAAATTTGTAGAATCTTGTGAGACGCTTGGAAACGGACTACTCTTAAAAGTTTACCGTGAACCGATAGCTTTTTCCTTATCTCATCCCTCCACCCTGAAAAACGCCGCGAAATCCATCACTTTGCGGAATGTATCTCAGGGCTCGACCGAACTGATCTGTGCGAAGGAATCTCATCTTGAAGACCGAGAAACGCTTGATTTATCTCTGCCTCGTATTGGGAGCACTCGTAGGAACCGGTTCGTTGGTACACGCCCAAGTGCCCGAACCAGAAGTTCCTCAGTTGGCCCCAGCTTCGGATGAAGGGGAGCAAGCAATCACGGGATTCAAGGTCCCCGACGGCTACGACATGACGTTGTTCGCTGCCGAACCGATGATGGCGAACCCGGTAGCTTTTTGTATCGATGATCTTGGCCGCGTCTACATCGCCGAAACGTATCGTCAGGGACAAGGGGTCGAGGACAATCGTGGTCACAACTACTGGCTGGTCGACGATTTGGCCGCCCATTCGGTGGAAGACCGTCGTGCATATATCTTAAAGCATCATCCGGAAGCTGCAGAAAAGTATACCCAACACGACGACCGAATTCGCCTATTGATCGATACCGATGGAGATGGCAAGGCCGATAAGGACACTGTCTTCTCGGCCGGCTACAACGATATTGTCGAGGGAACGGGAGCAGGCGTGTTGGCTCTCAACGGCGACGTCTTCTACACCAACATCCCTTACGTCTGGAAACTGCGTGACGAAGACGGCGACGGCGTAGCGGACGAGAAGACTGCGCTTAGTGAAGGTTATGGCGTTCGATTCGCATTTCGCGGACACGACCTTCACGGGCTAACCTTGGGCCCAGATGGCAAGATCTACTACAGCATCGGCGACCGCGGTTACAACATCGATGCCGACGGTACAAAGCTGAAAGATCCTGGTTCCGGCGCGGTGTTTCGCTGTAACCCCGATGGTTCCAATCTGGAGGTCTTCTGCACGGGACTACGCAACCCGCAAGAGCTGGCCTTCGATGATTACGGCAATCTGTTTACTTGCGACAACAACTCCGACAGTGGCGATCAGGCGCGTTGGAACTACTTGCTAAAGGGAGGCCACACCGGTTGGAACATGGCCTACCAATACCTGAGTGACCGAGGTCCGTGGAATCGTGAGAAACTGTGGCATCCGCATCATGAAGGTCAGGCCGCTTACATTGTTCCGCCGATCATCAACATCTCAGACGGACCGAGCGGTTTGGTCTACTACCCGGGGACCGGTTTCGGAAAAGAGTTCAACGGAACGTTCTTTCTCTGCGACTTCCGTGGTGCTCCGGCGAACAGTGGGATTCGTACCTTCAAAATGAAGCCGAATGGAGCGACTTTCGATCTGGTTGATTCCGAACAGTTTGTCTGGCAGATCTTGTGCACCGACGTCGACTTCGGGCCAGATGGTGCGATGTACATCAGTGACTGGGTCGATGGTTGGACGGGGCTGAACAAAGGCCGTTTGTATCGCGTGGCGAAAGAGAACCCAGAAGACGCTGAGCTGATCGCGGAGGTTAAAGAGCTGTTACCCCGCGACTTCTCGAAGAAGTCGGATGATGAACTGGCCAAACTACTTCAACATGCCGATCGGCGAGTACGCATGAAAGCTCAGTTCGCCCTCGCAGCGGCTGACAAGTTGAACGTATTGGAAGAAGTGGCCAAGGATACCAACCTACCGCAGCTCGCACGTATTCATGCCATCTGGGGCATTGGGCAGATCGCAGAGAACAAGTCAAAGATTGCGCAGCGTGTTGAAACCGTCGACGTTCTCTCAAACGTGTTAGTCACTGATGAAGATCCAGAAATCCGTGCCCAAGTCGGTCGTGTGCTTGGTGAGTTGCGTGTCATTTATGGGCTGCCCAAATTGTTGGAAGACGACAACGCCCGCGTCCTCTATTTTGCCATGTTGGGCTTGGGCAACGCTGGACCGCATGGGGATCCGAATCAGGTGATCGACCGTGTCGCTACAATCTTGGCGAAGAATGCTGATCAAGATCCTGCGCTACGTCACGGTGGCATTATGGCCTTGACCGGCATGCGAAATATTCAGTCCCTTTCGGACTTGGCTAACCATCCTTCGGCCAGCGTGCGAATCGCAGCCGTTGTCGCTTTGCGTCGGTTGGAAAGTCCTTCCGTGGTGCGTTTCCTCTCTGACGGCAACGAACTGGTCGTGCTGGAAGCGGTGCGTGCCATTCATGATCTACCGATGGAGAACGCCATGGGGCAAGCTGCCCGGCTGATCGATTCGGGCTGGAAGAACGACGCCCTACTTCGCCGTGTGCTGAACGCCAACTTCCGTTTAGGTGAACCGGAAAATGCGGAAGCGTTGGCTCGCTATGCGACACGTAGCGACATGCCGGAAGATATGCGGCTCGAGGCTTTAGAGATGCTGGCCAGTTGGAAAGAGCCAGGTCAGCTCGACCGCGTCCTCAACTTCTATCGTCCGCTGGAAAACCGTGACCAAGCGGTTGCTAAGGAAGCCTTGGCCCAATCGCTGTCCAAGCTGTTGACCACCGACGAAAAGGTGCGAAACCGGGCGGCCCAACTGGCGGCTTCGTTAGGAATTAAGGAAGTTGCGCCGGTGCTGATCGGCTTGGCGAACGATCCTAAGCAGCCAGTGGAAACGCGTGCCGATGCGATCGCCGCCTTAGCGAGCGTCGATGCGGAGCAGGTAATGCCGATTGTGAAGGAAGCGTTGAAGTCTGACGCACCCCTGCTGCGGGCGATCGCTCGTGAGCAACTTGCCAAGCTGGCTCCCAGTGAAGCGGCGGAGGCCCTCGCCAAAGGAGTCGATTCCGAATCGACGATCGAACGTCAGCGAGCTTTGGCGGCGTTGGCCAGCGTGAAGCCCGAAGGTGGTCAGGCGATCGTCGTCAAGGCGATGGAGAAATTGCTCAACGACAAGCTGGCGGTCGATTCGCGACTCGATGCGATCGAAGCCGCTTCAGCCTTCAAGGATTCGCCAGAGATTGCTTCACTGCTGGAAAAGTATCGCCTGTCGCTCGATCCAGCCGATCCGTTGGCCGAGTACCGTGTGGCCTTGGAGGGTGGCGATTTCGAGCGTGGTCGTAAGATCTTCTTCGAGAAAACCGAAGTCTCCTGCGTGCGTTGTCACCGTGCGATGGGAACTGGTGGTCGCGTTGGTCCTGAACTCGATGCATTGAGCGAAACGAAGCCGCGCGAATACTTGTTGGAAGCGGTCGTGCTGCCCAACGCGAAGATCGCCGAAGGATTCGAGTCGATCTTGGTGCTGACCGTTGATGGACAGACTTACTCCGGCGTGATCAAAGAGGAAACGGACGACGCGATCAGCCTGGTCGACTCCGATGGCAAGCTGATCACGATTCCACAGGACGATATCGAAGGTCGCAAGAGTGCCAAGAGTCCGATGCCGGATGATATCTACAAGCATCTGAACAAGACAGAACTGCGCGATCTGGTCGAGTTTCTCTCGAATCTGAAAAAGGGACCGCAGACCGGCGGGCACGAATAGCCGACTTGGCTACTTCGTGCTTTGCTCGAAGAACTTCCAAAGCTCGGCGGCCGCGTCGAGCTTGCTGGTGTTTGGACCAGTCATTTCCTGAACACGGGCGGGGACTTCTCGTGTGCCGCCAGGCCAGGCGTGGCCGTGCCCTTTGAGGTAAAGCACAAACAACTCAGGGCCAGCGTTCTTCGAGGGATAACGAACCAATTGCGAAGCGTCATCTTCTTTGACAATAGCGACTTCGGTTTGGCAGTTGATTGCCGACGCCCACTTGGCTAACAGATCCTTAACCGGAGGCGTGGTCCGCGAGCCCCAAGGCAAACTCGATTCACCTCCTTTGAGAGGAAGCAGTGGGTCTTCGGTACCGAAGATGAAGAGGGTAGGCAACGGCTTGGCGGGCTGCGGCTTCTCGATCGCCACCATCCCAGCCACGGTACCAATGGCCGCTAAACGATCGGCCATTTCTGCCCCCAAGCGGAATGTCATGCCGCCGCCGTTACTATGTCCGGTGGCAAAGACTTTGGTCGTATCGTAGGGGACCTTAGTCTTTAGTTCATCAAGAAGTGTGCGGATGTAAGCGACATCATCGATTTTCGCCCGCGGGGCGCCTTCACGCAGTTGCCCTGAGTTCCAAAGCTGGGGATTGGCTAGAAAGTTACCAGGCAGCCGCGGCCGGGCTGGAAGGCCATCGGGTGCGACGACAATGAACCCCTTCTGATCGGCCAGCTTCGCCCAGCGATCATGCGTCAGGATCGACTCGCCGCCACCACCGGCGCCGTGCAGGGCGATCACCAGCGGTGGTGGGCTGCTGGCTTGATAGCCCTTGGGTATATGGATCAAAGCGGTTCGGCTGTAACCATCCGACTTCGTGGTGATCTCGAACTGGCCGGGCTGCGGTTTTTCCGGCAGTTCGGCCGCTTGGAAATCTCCTTGATCCGAGGCAATCCAGCCTAAGCCAAACGCAAGCAACAAAATCCAAATCGAGCGGCGCCGGAACATGAATTACCTCGCAGTCATGTCAATTGGTGAACTACTGGAAGTACCCGGCTGCCATACGATTGGTTTCGCCTCGCTTAAGTTCCTAGCACAACCCCACCGTCAACGCGAATCGCAGCGCCGTTGGTCGCGCTCGATAAGGGCGAGCAGTAATACGCCGTCGTATTGGCGACTTCTTCAACTTCGGCAAAGCGTTGGATTAGCGATGTGGGGCGGGCCGATTCAAAGAACTCTTTTTCAAATTCGTCTTTCGACAGATTGGCATCTTTGGCCATTTCGCCCACGAAATTGGAAACACCTTCCGAGGCGGTCGGGCCTGGCAAAATCGCGTTCACAGTAACATGCGTTCCTTTGGTCAGACGAGCGATACCATTTACCAGTGCGATGTTCGCGGCTTTGGTCATGCCGTAATGGATCATCTCGGCCGGAATCTGAACGCCACTTTCACTCGAAACAAACAGCACGCGTCCCCAATTGCGTTCGAGCATCCCTGGCAGTACCGCGCGGGTAAGACGAACGCCTGACATGACGTTGACTTCGTAGAATCTCTCCCAATCGGCGTCGGGGATTTCGACAAACGGCTTTGGTTCGAAGATGCCGGCGTTGTTCACCAGGATGTCGATTTGGCCTGCGTCTTTCAGCAGCTTGTTACAACCTTCCGCGGTGGAAACATCAGCGGCAATGCCACGCGCGCCATGGCCGATGCTGCTGGCCGCTTTGTCGGATGATTCTTGGCTACGTCCATTGACGATGACGTTAGCCCCCTCTTGAGCTAACACTTGAGCGATCGCGTAACCGATGCCCTTGGTCGAGCCGGTGACCAGGGCGTTCTTGTTGTTGAGTTGCAGATCCATGAACGGTTCCTTAGGCAAACTGAGCAGAGAACGAACAAGAAGTTATTCTCCGCAAACAGGCCCAAGGCAACTAGGTCGCCGCGTGCGAGGGCTGTTGGGCTGGCGGCGATTTCGCCGAACCGTTACTCATCGCCGCGACTTGAACCTCCGGGTGTTCAATGACCGTATCCTCATCGAAGGTGCCTTCACCGTGGATATTGTCATGGAATGTGCCGGGAGCGAAGAACTCGATGAAGCTTACTTTCATCGAATATCCGACTGGCACCAGGAACAAGACCAGGACCGTGGCAAAGATTTCTCCGAAGGCAATGCTCGTTGCCATCGGGATCAACAATTGAGCTTGCAACGAAGTTTCGGTTAGCAGTGGCGAAAGACCACCCACTGTGGTGATAGTGGTTAAAAGCACGGGACGGAAGCGACGGGTGCCAGCTTCGAGCAATGCCTGTTTTATCGGAAGTCCTTGATGGACACGTTGATTGATGAAGTCGACCAGCACGATCGAGTCGTTCACCACGATCCCGGTCAAAGCGACCAGACCGAACATGCTGAACAGCGTGAGCGGAATCCCCATGATCGCGTGGCCAAACACGGCCCCAATCGCACCAAAAGGAATGATCGCCAAGATCAAAAGTGGCTGAAAATATGATTTGAATTCAAAGGCGAGCAGCACGAACATTCCCAGCAAGGCGATGCCAAATCCAACGAAGAGACTGCCCAGCGATTCCTGACGTTGTTCGTTTTGCCCTTCCCAGGTTACGCTGACGTTGGGGAATTCTTTCAGCAGTTTTGGCATAAAGTCTTGTTTTAAGCTGGCGACGATCTCTCCTTCGTTGCCGGTTTTACGGTCCAGGTCAGCAGAGATTTTGATCGAACGCTGCTGCTTCACGCGGTTGATTTCGGAATAGCTGCGAACGATATCGACTTCGGCGAGTTCCGTGATTGGACGTTCGATGCCGTCGTTCAGGCGAATGCGAAGTTCATCGAACGAAGTCAATCGATGGCGATCCTTCTGCGGATAGCGAACCATGATCTTCACTTCGTGCCGGCCACGCTGAACCCGCATGACCTCCTGGCCATAAAATGCATTGCGGACAGTTTCCGCGAGATCGGCCGTGCTAACGCCGAGCGACTGAGCATCGGGCTTGATGCGGAATCGATATTCCCATTTGCCAGGAATCGAATCGTCAGTGATGTCCTTTAAGCCGCTGTAGGTTTCCATCTCCGCTTTTGTCTTGTCGACAGCCGCTTCCAGTTGGTCCATGTGTTCGCTATCGGCAAGTAGACGGAATTCGATCGGCGTCGCCCCGGGACCCATTGCCATGGCGCCGATGGTCAACGTTTCCGCCCCTGGTATTAGGCCGACTTCGTTACGCCACTGGACGACGATCGCTTCACTGCTGACTTCGCGTTCTTCGGTATCTTGCAGCTCAATTTCCACACTGCCGACATGACTGCCGTTCGCTTCGTTGGCGTTGGCACCAGGAGGGCCACCACCAGAAACTTGCGAGCCGACCGTGCGGAATGAAACCTGTCCCAGACTTTCTCCTTCCGGTGACATCCGCTCGTTGACACGCCAGTAAGCATCTTCGATGTACTTGGTCCACTGCTGAGTGACCCGCTCCGGGGTTCCGTCAGGGAAGGTGATCTTTGCTTGTACCGTGTTGCCGTCGATCTCAGGCATGAATTCAAAAGGTGCCATGCCCGAGCGAACCAAGCCGACGGTCACCAAGATGACTCCGATACCGCCACCGCAGACGATCAAGCGATTATGTAGGGCCCAATGCAGACTAGGTTCGTAAATCGTGCGTACGAACCAATCGAGGAACCTCGATGTCGTGCGGCTGGCCCAATGGATGATCGGCAACGTCCAAGTGAGAGGGAATAAAACCCAACTCATGATCGTCATCAGCATGCCGTTCTTGTGCGCCAAGTGACACGGCAGAATCGTCAAACACTCGAATAGCGAAGCAATCAAGATCGCGATGATTGCCATCGGCATCACGGCCATGAACTTGCCCATCACCCCACTGACAAACAGTAGGGGAGTGAACGCCATCACGGTGGTGGCCGTTGACGAGGCGACCGAGTTCATCACTTCTGTGGTACCGTCGATCGCCGAGTCCATCAGCGGTTTGCCCATCTGCCGGTGAGCGTAAATGTTCTCGCCCACCACAATCGCGTCGTCCACGACGATACCCAACGCCATCAGAAACCCAAACATCGAGATCATGTTCATGGTCTCGCCGGCGAAGTAGAGATAGACGCCAGCGGCGAAGATCGAGAACGGAATCCCCATCGAAACCCACATCGCCAGTTCCAGATCGAGGAACAGGATCAGCAGCAGGAAAACGATTGCCAAACCATAAACCGCATTTTCGATCAGCAAGTTCAGTCGGCCACGAACTTCGACGGACTGATCACTCCAAGTCATGATCTCGTAGCCAGTAGGAAGCTCGGCATTCTTCACGTATTCTTTGACCGCATCGACCATCTGCAGTAAGTCTTCGTCTGAGCTACGAGCGATGGTCAGGGCCATCGCCGGTTTGCCTAGGATGTAGGCCCGATTGGTCGTGTCGGCTAATTCGTCGCGGACCATGCCCAAGTCGTTGACCGTCAGAACGGCCCCGTCGATCTGCGTAATCAGTGGCAACTCGCCGATCTCAACACCGGTCGTGCGACGGTTGTTACCCCGCAACAAAACTTCCTGCGACTGCCCTCGGATCGTACCGGCAGGCAGTTCGCGGTTTTCTCGGCGGATGATCTCGGCGACACTGCCCAGGGTCAATCCGTGCGAACGGAGAGTGGCCTCGTCGATTTCGACATCAATCTGATAGTCGCGGTTGTTGATGAAGTCGACTTGTGAAACGCCTTCTAACTGCAGAAGATCGTCACGGACGTCTTCGGCGACCTGACGGAGTTCAAGCTGCGCGTCTTCCGAATCGCTTTCAGGACCAATAATACCGACTCGCAGCACTGGGCGGCGGGTGGTGACCCGGCGCACTTCCGCATCTTCAGCTTCGGCAGGGAAGCTAGGGATTCGGTCGATTTCCGAGCGCACTTCGTCCAACACCCGGTCTGGATTCAGCACGGAGGATTCCAGTTCGATAACAACGCTGCCGGCACCTTCGGCCGCGACGGACGTCACCTTTTTGATGCCATCTAGCGAACGCACGGCCTCTTCGATCTTCTGGCAAATGCCTTCTTCAACTTCTTGCGGGGCAGCTCCCGGGTAGGGAACTTGAACCAGGATCATGTCCAGATCGAAGTCGGGGAACGTTTCCCGCTGCATTCCTTTCAGGCAAAGGAAGCCGACCACGATCGACGTGATCATCAAGATGTTCATGGCGGGCGTGTTCGAGATCGCCCAGCGAACGAGTCCTTGCATGATTACTCCTTCGCCTCAACAACTTTGACTTTGGCGCCATTGAATGGCGACGTGAGAGAAGAGACCACGATGCTTTCCCCCGGCATAACGGACTGCTCGTCGGCGTAGATAATCGCCGACTTTCCTTCGGTAACGAGCACCGAAACCTGGCGACGCTGTAACTTGTCCTCTTCGACAACCCATAGCCGGTTGCCTGGGAACAACGCGGAGACAGGAACGCGAACCAGTGGCGTGTTTAATTTCACACTGACCATTACTTGAACATACATTCCAACCATCAACGTCGGCACATTGGTAACCGGCTCGACGCTCTCGGTGCCATCTTGTTCGTTAACGACTAGTCTTCCGACCGACATGGGATTGTCGACTTGAACACGGCAAGGAATCATGCGGGTTTGCTGATCGATCTGGCCCCCATCGTAACGCGTGAGTCGACCCGCCCAGACGAAAACATCCTTGCCCAAGCGATACCGAACTGAAACGGGTGTTTCCGGAAGTTCGTACGCGCCCAGCCGAGGCGAATCGGTCGATCCTGTGGACGATTCCCACAACCACTTCATCTGATAAGGCTGCAGGCTGCACTTGATTTCGAGCTTCGAGGTATCACGAATCGTGCACAGGGCGGTTCCCTTTTGCAGGTAACTGTCCTGCTCGAAATTGTCTTCCACGATGATACCGTCGATCGGCGACTTAACTGAAGTTCGTTCGATCTCGAGCTTCGCCGCGGCAATTTCCGACTTGATGCGAGCACAGACGCTTTCCAGGCGAGTCTTCGTGGCGCGAAGTAGATTCAACTGATCCTGGTGCGTTTGCAAGGTCGTTCGGGCAGTGATCTCGGCTTGTTTGGCGTCGTCAAGGCTGGCTTCCGTAGTTGCCTTGTTTTTGAAAAGTTTTTCAAACCGTTCGCGAGCTTTCTCCTGGATCGTGAGATTTTCCTGGGCGAGGGCGATCTGATTATTGGTCGAAGTGATTTGAACGTCGGTCTCGGTGATGTTGTTGTTGGCCTGTTGTAACTCTTCCTGCAGGCGTTCGAGTTCGAGGTCGTAGTCGCGACGATCGATCAGGGCGATCATGTTTCCCTTGTTGACGATATGACCCACGCGAAACTCGGTAGGCTTGTCCGTGACTCGACCAGCAACTTCGGCGGCGAGCTTGATCTCGCGGTAAGGGACCACCACGCCGTCAACCTCGAATTGGATTTCCGACTCTTCCAGGGCAGCCGACTCGACGTTGACCACGCGGGTGTCGTCTGGGGGTGGCTGATCCGGCTTCGATTTTCCTTTTCCCAAGATGACAACCGCCGCCACACCGGCACCGACCAGGGCGAGCGAAAAGAGGGACTTGAGAACCAGCTCAGTAAACTGGGTGGTCTTCGCCATAGGTTGATCTCGTGATACGTAAGGAACCGATAGGGTGGAATGCGGCTTAGTCGATGCTACAATTAAACACGTGTTTAATTCGATAGTATCCTAAGTTTCCTAAAAAACAATCGCGATTACCGGATTTTTCCATGAGTGCTCCCCCATTAGAGGCAAAGCAGCGGTTGCTAATGGCTGCGATCCAGGAATTTGCCCTGCATGGGTACGACCATGGAACGGTCCGCCGCATTTGTGGCCGGGCCGATGTGAACGTCAACGCGGTGAAGTACTACTTCACGGATAAACGGGGCTTGTACGTCGAGGCGGTGAAGGAGGCCCATCGGTCGCGGCATCAAAAGCTGGTCTCCACTAGCTTTATTCCCCCCGGGGATGAGCCAGGACTCGATCCCGAGGTTCGGCTGAAAGCGTTTATCTACCAAATGGTTAAGATGGCGATGGACGCTCAAGATCGCTCCGACTTCCGGCATCTGCTCATCTTTCGGGAGCTGGCCAACCCCTCTGAAGCCACGCAGCACATCGTGCAGGAGTTTATCCGTCCACACTTCGAGCGGATTAACCAGATTCTGGAACAACTTCTTCCGCTTGAGACGCCCAAAGTCGACCGTCAACTGTTGGCATTCAGCACGGTCGGACAGTGCATGCACTACAAGATGGCCGGGCCCATTATCGGGATGTTAATTTCCGAAGAAGAGTATCAGCAACTCAGTGTAGAGCGGGTCGCCGATCACATTTACAGCGTGATCTTGGCCTCGATCCAGCAGAAGTCGCGAAGCGGCACTGCCTAGCGACTGGCACGTTTGCTAAGGCACCATTCAACGGGCGTGAACGCCTACCAAGACTGCGAATCTTGGATGGCTTGCTCCAGGATGGCGACTACCGTGTTGGGATCGTACGGTTTGCGAACGTAGAAGCGGGCACCGCAACGACGAACCTGCTGCACCATGTTCGCTTCGCCGCTGGCACTGAGAATGATGATCGGGATCTCGCGAGTTTGCATCGCATCGGAAAGCTGAGCACAAACGTCCAGCCCCGAAAGATCTGGCAGATTGACGTCCAGGAGAATGGCGGCGGGACGCTGTTTCATGGCCAGGCTGACACATTCGCTACCCATATGGGTGACGACCGGGTCATAGCCGCGTTTGCGAACAAACAGCGCCAGCGACTCGCAGATATCGGGCTCGTCGTCGCAGATGAGCACTTCGCCTCGGAAGTCGAGAGTTGGGTCGGATTCCAGTTCCGGGATGGCATCGGCAATCATTTCTGGCCTCCGCTTTCTAGTCGCTTAATGCTGTGGGTTACTCGGCGCAATTAAGCTTGCCATCCGGACGGATGTTGTCAAAAGAAAACGGTTGCGAAAAGTCAACGTGTGGTGCGAGTTGCAGCGTTAAAATCGTTAGAAGTTACGCAATGCGGAATCAGCGATTCTTCCAATCGATGTTATTCAATTGGCATAACGCCAGCTCTAACGCGTGCGTTCCCAGGCGACCATGTCCTTGAGCTTTGACGGCTTGGTAAAGCTGCTCGGCCAGGGCCAAGCCAGGCATGGCGATCCCCATTTTGCGGGCTTCGGCCAGGGCGATGCCCATGTCTTTGATGAAGTGCTCGACGAAGAAGCCCGGATCGAAATTGTTGTTGATGATCCTTGGGCCGAGATTCGAGAGGTTCCAACTACCGGCCGCGCCAGAGCTGACGCTTTGCATGACCGTCTCCAGATTCAGGCCTGCCTTGTAGCCGTACAACAACGCTTCGCAAACACCGATCATGCCGGTCGCAATCAATGTTTGATTGACCATCTTGGTATGTTGCCCGGCGCCTGGTCCACCTTGATGGACGATCGTTTTTCCCATCGATTCCCAGCAGGGCTGAAGCGCGGAGACAATCGCTTCGTCGCCACCAATCATGATCGAAAGCCGCGCCTCTTTCGCCCCGATATCGCCGCCAGAGACGGGAGCGTCAATCCCGTACACTCCTTTGCCCTGGGCGGTATCGGCGATCTCGACGGCCAAGGTTGGTTCGCTGGTCGTCATGTCGACGATCACGTTTCCTTCCTTGCAGCCAGCCAGAACGCCGTCTTCCCCCAAGATTACTTCCCGCACGTCTTGCGGAAACCCAACGATCGTAAAGATCACGTCACTGGCCTCAGCGACTTCTTTCGGAGTGTTGGCCCACTGGGCACCTTTGCCGATCAGGTCGTCTGCTTTCGACTTGGTGCGGTTGTAAACCGTGGCTGAAAAGCCTTTTTCGATGAGATGTCCACACATACTGGAACCCATGACACCGGTGCCGATCCAGCCAATTTTCGTGGTACGAGGGACAATCTTAAGCGAGGCCATTCGAATATCTTTCCAGCAAGTTGAGGCAAATCAGCAAGCAGACCAATTGGTTCACGGGACGACAAAACCCAGATTCCCGACTTGGCATACGAAGCAATCGTAGAGGAAACGTCGGCGAGCGATTAGCTGCGGCGCGGAAGTTTGGGGCGGTTCATGATCTCGCCCAGAATGAACGCATTGCGAACCTTTTCTGGCTCGCGGAACATCGCGGCAATGGAAGCGGCCGGGCTACTGGATTCGGTCTTCTGATCCGAATCGTAGTTGTATTTCTCTGGCTCTTCATAGCGGAATTCTTCGCCAGTGGCGGAAGTATGCGTAAACACCTCTTCCTGGTCCTGCGAGATTCCTTCCAGGTGAGTAAACGATTGGGACTCGATCGGAGATGGTGCCAAGTGATGGTCACGCAACGTTTCCGGAGCGGTCTCAGCAACAACGAAATCATCGGAAGTGTGTGACTCGACCGATTCAGCCGGAGTTCGAGAAGGAGAACTGCCACCCCGACGACTTTGTTCCAAGAAGTCGGCGATTTCTTTTTCAAGTTCGGATTGAGGTTCTCGCCGGCGATTCCCTCCAGCGTTTCCGCGGTCGTTTTGCACGGCTTTGCCTCCCAGTAGTTGCAATAGATACGGACCGACCATGAACAGGATGACCAGCCCGATTTTGATCAGGGCTTCCAGGCCATTGGCGTCCGCGGCTATTAGATTCCAAATTCCCACATTCAATCCTAGGAGATTGGGACTATTTCTGGGCGGGGGTCGGTGAATTGCTGGTCTGAGCAATCGACTTTCGCATATCGGTATCGGCCTGGACGTTTCGCAGCGAGTAGTAGTCCATGATACTCAGCTGACCGGAACGGAACGCTTCAGCGATCGCTTTCGGAACGTCCGCTTCGGCGTCAACGACCATGGCCCGGGCGTTTTCGATTTCGGCCAGGTTCTCGCGTTCTTCGGCAACGGCCATCGCCCGGCGCCCCTCGGCACGGGCCCGAGCAACTTGGGTGTCGGCTTCGGCCTGGTCGGCTTGCAAGCGGGCACCGATGTTCTCGCCGACGTCGATATCTGCGATATCGATGGAAACGATCTCGAAGGCCGTGTTGGCGTCCAATCGTCGCGACAACACCGCTTTGGAGATCAGGTCAGGATTCTCAAGCACCTGCGAGTGGGTGTCGGCTGAACCGATCGCGCTGACGATGCCTTCCCCAACGCGACCAATAATCGTTTCTTCCGTGGCACCACCAATTAATCGCTGTAAGTTGGCTCGCACGGTAACCCGCGCTTTGACCTTCAATTGAATACCGTTTTTGGCCATCGCATCCAAAGACGTTCGTTTGGCGTTGCGCGGTGGACAGTCGATAACCTTGGGGTAAACACTCGTTTGCACAGCTTCCAACACGTCGCGACCTGCCAGGTCGATAGCCGTGGCCTCGCGGAAGGTCAGCTGAATGGTCTTCGCCTTGTTGGCGGCGATCATCGACTTGATGACCTGCGGAACGTTGCCACCAGCTAAGTAGTGGGCTTCTAAAGCTTTCGAGGTAATACCGGATGCGTCTCCCAGGCCAGCTTGCACGGCCATGATCTTGCCCCGCACGATCATCTTGGCGTTGACATTACGGATGGTCATCGCCATCAGATCGAACAACGTAATGCCGGCCCCGGTCCAAATCGACTGAATCCACAGCCGGAAGAAGAACGCAATGATGCCCAGCAGCACCATCATCAACAGGGCTAAGATCAGCAGCCCGATGATCATGAGGTTTGTTCCCCAACCTGCGGCCAACAGGGAACTTGATGCGATGAGGTTTAGCATGGGTGTTTATCAATTTCCGCGAGATGGGTGTTCAATATCAGCCACTTGTTATGCCATTCTGACGACGAAAGTCAAGCAAAGGGGTCATCTTCAAAGATTTCGTCATTCAAGGAAGTAAGCGACTTGGTGGTACTTGGTTCGGCAGCTGGTTCCGGTTCCATTTCGCTCTCGTCGACCCGGGTTACTAGGACGTGATTCCCTTCGACTTCGACGACTTCGACCAAATCCCCTTTCTCAGCGGGGGAACCGACGATGACGACGTCGACCTGTTTGCCGTTAATTTCCGCCACGCCACCTGGCAGTAAACGGCTACGGGCGATGCCTCGTTGGCCAACTAAGGAATTTCGGGCAGCGCGTTCCTCGTCATCGGCATGCGGATCGATTGCCGAGTCAAGCAAGATCATCCGTCCGATCGGTGTATGCGGCCAGACGCGTACCGCCATGCTGATGAGGATCGGAACGAGTATGACCGTCGCAGCCAGGAACGCGGTGCCGGTTGCCATATCGCACTTCCAATAGGCGTAAATGACCGAGCTAATCAGTGAAACAATCGAAAGAAATCCGAGCACACCGGCAGAGGGGACAAACACCTCCAGGATCGCGAGTGCCAAGCCTGCGGCAAGCAGAACTAAGGCTAGCATGATTGGTGACATGATCGATCCCTTGTGGTTGCTTCGAGTCGAGAACGTTCCTTTAGGTTGTGGAACGAACAATCGCGTAATTGCCGCGGACTTCCACCACGACCACTTTCTCCCCTTGTTCTATCATATCGCCATCGGACGTAACGCTCACGATTTCGTGCCCGATTTTTGCTTTGCCGCTTGGCCGCAAGGGCGTAAGGGCCTTGCCGGTATTTCCAACCAGGTGCGTCAAATCGACGATGGTCTCGCGGCGGCGAATCTCTTCCATCGTTTCTTCATCCGGGGCATCGAGCATCGTCTGATTTAAATACGGCGTCTTCGGCAAAATATGTTTGGCGAAGATCGCTGCCGCAATCATCCCGAAGAAGACCACCACGACGGTGCCTAGCGAATAGGGAACCTGTTCGAGTTCGTAATCGGTCTGCGGCCAGACAAACGTTTGCATGGCAAGCACGATTGCTGTGATCACCATCAAACCGCCGCCGAGTCCGAAGATGCCAAAGCCTGGCAAAACGAACAACTCCATCAAGATGAAGAAGACGCCGCCGACAAACAGCATTGCTTCCAACCAACCTGCCGTACCGTTTAGAAAACGACTCCAAAAGAAGAGCCCAAAGCAAATTGCCGCAATGAAGCCAGGCACACCGATCCCGGGCGCTTTGAACTCGCTGATCATCGCCATCACGCCGACAAACAAGCAGAAGAATGCCAGGCTGGGGCTGGCCAACACTTCCACAAAGCGGTGGGCCCAATTTTGTTTGGGAACTTCCAGTTCTTCCGGCAATCCGTAGTGCTGGGCGACTTCGGCGACACTGGCGGCCTGGGAATCGGCGATGCCCCAATCTAACGCTTTGCTGCCAGAAAGTTGCAGTGGTTCCTTGGCCGTGGTAATTTCCTGACCTTGCTTCCACTCCTTCGCATCGGGAAGTTCGGCCGCTTCCCGTTCACACAGGTACTTGGTCAGCGCGGTACCAGGTCGTTCGTATCGGAAGACTTCCAGGTCGGGGTCGTTCATCGCCCCCCAGACCGACCAAGAGCGATTTGCTTCCGGCGAGATTCGCACCAGATAGTTCTCTAGATCACGACGTCCTTCGCGCGAGTAAACGTATTCGCCCGTTCCTCCTAGCTTGGCGTTCGGGGCAATCGCGATCTCATCGCAGGCCATCGCAATCAACGCGGAGTTCGCTAAGGCCTCATCTGTGATCAAGGCGACCGTGTGGACCGAGTCAGGCAGGCCCAGCAAAAAGTTCACCATATTTTCGCAGGCAATTGGATCGCCACCCACAGAACGGAGATCGATGAGTACGAAGTTCACGCCACCCTGGATAGCGTCTTGCATCGATAGGGAAGTTCGCTGGACCATTCGGTTGGAGATGGTCCCGTCCATGATGAAGCGAGCCGCTTTCCAATCGCGATCAAGACCGAGGTCTTGTGTGATTTGGTTCTCTGGAATCTCCAATTGCGTTGCCAACTGGCGGTAGTTTTCGCTAACGTGGCTAATCAACTGCAAATCTTGTCGCAGTTCGGTGGCAGTCAAGAGAGCCATCTTCCCACGCTCGACTAGCTTTTCAGAGGTAGCGACCTCCCCTTCCGCTTTCAGTTTCTCGTACTGCGTGCCATCGACGAAGCGGCGATTATTCACGCGGTAGATTTCCAGATTGGGATCGAGCATCCCTAAAGCGAGTTCCGGCGGAAGTGTGTTTCGGTAGCCGGCGATCTCCTCGTAAGCGTGACGCATGGTCATCGAGATCGAAGATTCATCGATGCCGGCGTTGCCAAGTTCGGCATCGGGATGCATCACGATTTGCTCGCAGGCCAACGGAATCAATACCGCGTGTCCTTCGATCTTCCCTTTCAAATAGGCCACGGTCTTGAGGCGGGCCGCTTCTTTCGAGGTCAGGAAACGAGCTAGGGACAAGCTTCGTTCGAATTCGCTTCCGTTAGTCTGCTCGGCCTTGGTGGCATCCATTTCCAGGATGACAACTGGGCGTGGATCTCCGTCGGCGAGCCGTGAGAGAAGCCGCTGTAGCGACTGCTTCACATTCGTATCGATCGAACCCTTGATCGGCAGTGGGATTCGGAGGCGGGCTCCGGTTAGCTTAGCGGCCGGCGGTTCCCCCTGCTGTTTCGCTGGCGGTCCTTCCTCCTGCGCGCGGGAGACCAACGGAGCCAATGTGACCAGAACCAGGAACAGGCAAAACTTTGCCAGCCAGATCCAGGTGTCGCGAATTCTCAACATGCGGAAACTCATCCACCGGGGAAACGAACGCCTGTCCTCGAGCCGATATTCTCGAGTAACTGAATTATAGCGCCCGGGGCAAAGGGGCAAAAGAAAATCCACCTTCACGATCCGTGAAAGAATCGCGAAGGTGGATGTTGTGCGAATCGAGGCGGTTTAGGTGGAATGAGTCCTAACGCGGCATTTGTTGCTGCGGACGACCCGCGTTGGCCGGGACATTCCCACCCATGGCGTTGCCTGGGCCTTGTTGGACGACACGTTGCCAGCCGGCAGGAAGCTGCGGTTGGTAGAACGAACGTTTGAACATCTGCTGCAGGTTCGCCGTCAGGCCACCTTCTTCGTACGTCTTGCGGTCGTTGAACTTGTAAACTGTACGCGAGAAGTTGGGTTTTTCTCCCTGCTTCGGCTCAGGATTGAAGTTCCGGTCGTACACTTCGATGGCGAACGGCAGAAACTCCTTCTGGTCGATCAAGATCGAAATGAAGCGGTACTCGGCGGCATCGGTCGGACGCTTCGGCCAAGCTTCCAGCCAGTACTCGTCTTGTGCGTTGCCCTGGTTGGGAGCGACTCGCAGATAGAATCGCGATTTGATTTCTTCTTTGTTGGCACCAAACAAAAACGGCAGCGGACCATTGGTAATCGCTTGGCCCTTTTGCTCTGGTGGCAAAGGCCAAACTTTCAACTGCTTCGCAGGCACATCGAACTCGAAGATCGATTCGCCATCGCAAACCCAGTGATCGTTGACTTCTGCTGGACGTGGTTCGTATCCAGCCGGTTTATCATCCTTCGGCGGAACGTAATGCTTGATGACGTTGACCTGGAACAAACCTTTATCAGGCTGCTCGTACTTGATCATCCCTTCGCTGTAGGTCTTGTAGACCTGCGGGCTCGGCGGACCGAACACAGAGTCGTACTCCCAACGCTGGAAGTTGGCTTCGTAGTGGTGAACTTTCTTGCTGCGGAATTCCCAGTACGCCAGGATCTTGTCGATGTATTGGGCCTCGGCCGCCGTGATTTGGAACGGGGGCGGCATGATCCCAGCCGGCTGTTGCTGTTGCGGCAAGCCCTGACGCGCAAACTGCTGTTGGGGCTGCTGCTGCGGATTTTCTTGAGCTAAGCCCAGTGGTTGCCCATTGTTGTTGGGTGCCTGAGCCAAGGTAACGCTGGTGATCAGGCCCGTCAGGACCGTGCACGCCGCGAGGAAGATTCCATTCTTCATCGAGGTTTTCCGCTTTGTGAGGGGGAACCAAACCGACTGGAGTGACCCAGCCTGGGGGAAACGAGCGTGGATCGTATCACATGACCAGCGAGCGACCTAGATCGAATCTTGTCCTGGTGCTAGCAGGTGATAAAGATCGTTCAGGTGAACCGCGACATGTGTCGCGAGATCGGCCCCAGGGACTTGCTCGGGAGGCTTCCCTTCGGTGTACAGCACACTCGGACAACCGGCGTTAACGGCCGACTGAATGTCGAGTTCGAAGTCGCCGACCATCACGACTTCATCAACCGCGAACCGCCACCGCCGGCAGATTTCGAGGATTGCCCACGGATCTGGTTTGTGCGGTCCATCCTCCCGGCAGATGACAATATCGAAGAAGTGATCAATCTTTAGCCGACTCAATGTATGGGCGGTGGTCTCGGTGCTGTTTCGCGTCACAATAGCCATCGGACGTCCTTCGTCGGAAAGCGCAGCCAGTAAGCGGTCGGCGCCGTCGATGATGGTGGCTCGGTCGGCTCCGGCCATCTCGTGGCGATGCAGAATGGTTTCCATCTCCGCGCGTTCGCCAGGGGACAGTTCGTTCAACTGCTCTAGGATAGGGACGCCAGAGCGTAGGCCCATCTCTTTCCGCATGGCAGCGAAGTCGAGCCCAGAGTCGACAATCGTGCCGTCCATGTCGAAGATGATTCCACGCAAATGAGACAATGCCGTCATAGAGATTTGCTGCTCGAGGAAATTTAAATCATGAAAGTTGCCGTCTTCGGAACGAAATCGTATGACCGCCAGTTCCTGGAAACTGCCTCGCAAGGAACTGAGCTACGGTGGCACTTCTTCGAGCCCCGCTTGACCGAAACGACGGCTCCACTGGCGCACCCGTTCGAGGCGATCTGCTGCTTTGTGAACGATACGATCAACGACGAAGTGCTGCGAATCGTGGCCGCAGGAAAAACACGTATGATCGCGATGCGTTGTGCGGGCTACAACAATGTCGACTTGAACATCGCCAAGGAGCTCGGCATTCGTGTGGCCCGGGTGCCTGCATACAGCCCTTACGCGGTCGCAGAACATGCGGTCGGTTTAATCCTGACGCTCAACCGCAAATACCACAAGGCGTACAACCGAGTGCGGGAAGGCAATTTTTCGATCGAAGGGCTGCTCGGCTTCGATTTGCATGGCAGAACCGTGGGGGTGATCGGCACCGGTAAGATTGGCCAGCTGTTCGCCAAGATCATGCACGGCTTCGGCTGCGAGCTTCTCGCCTACGACCTGCATCCGGCGGAAGAGTGCACTAAGCTGGGAGCCAAGTACGTTTCGCTGGATGAGTTACTGGGCAATTCCGATATTATTTCGCTCCATTGTCCTCTGTTGCCGGCAACGAAGCATCTGATCGACGCCGAGGCGATCGGAAAGCTGAAGCCAGGAGCTATGATCATTAACACCAGTCGCGGCGCTTTGATCGATACCAAGGCCGCAATCGGCGGGCTCAAATCCGGCCAGATCGGCTACCTCGGGATTGATGTCTACGAAGAAGAAGCCGACCTCTTTTTCGAAAACAAATCGGAAACCGTCATCCAGGACGATGTCTTCGCGCGCTTGATGACCTTTCCCAACGTGCTGGTTACCGGGCATCAAGCTTTCTTCACTGAGAACGCGCTACAAGCAATTGCCGAAGTTACCGTCGAAAACCTGGAAGAGTTCTTCGCTGGAAAAGCTCTCACACGGGAAGTGAAGGTCGACTAGCGTGATAGGTACAAAATCGCTGACGCTCGAAGAAAAAGTTGCCTTGGCAGTGGTGAATAGCTAGGTTGGTCGCAGAACATCAATCCTGCCAAGGCCATGTCTCACGATGAAAACCCACCTCCTCATTGTCAGTTTCGCGACACTAACTCTGCTAACTCCACTATCTGCGGCTGAGCCCGAACCTATGCCGAGCCAAGCAGCAGCGACCGATCAGCATCCGCTTGCCGGCAAACGAGTGGTGTTCTTAGGAGACAGCATCACGCAGGCTGGTGGCTACGTGACGTTCGTTGACTACTTCCTAGAAAAGCTTTATCCGGAGCAAGACTTTGAAATCTATGGCCTTGGTTTGGCCAGTGAGACGCTTTCGGGGCTTAGCGAAGAAGGGCACGCAGGGGGAGCTTTCCCTCGACCTTGCTTATTCGAACGCCTAGGCCGCTTGTTAGAGCGGGCCAAGCCAGATGTTGTTTTCGCCTGCTACGGCATTAACGACGGAATCTATCAACCCCTTGATGACGAACGTTTCGCTGCGTTCCAGCAGGGAGTGAAGAAGTTAATTGCTGATTGCAAGGAGGCTGGCGTCGAGCAGATCTATCTGGTGACACCACCGATTTACGATACGACCACGAAGCCAGGCGAGTTCAATTACGACGCGGTGATGACCGAGTACGCAAAGTGGGAGATGACCTTAGACTTGGAAGGTGTCGCTGTGATCGATCTACATTCGGCGATGCGAAAGGCACGCGATGCTCGTTCGGTTCCGTTTTCGAAGGATCATGTCCATCCGGGATCAGAAGGCCATCTGTTGATGGCGGAATCGATTGTCGCGGCGATTACTCCTGGGTTAACCCTCGAAGCGATCACCACCGATCCGCACTTCACTTTAGAAGCGATTCACGCCGATTCCTTGTACAAACAAATTGATCAGCTGCGTAAGCACCGCTCGTCTCGTTGGATGCAGCACGTTGGCTACACCCGCGAGAAGACCGTGACTCCGCAGCCGCTGGGTGATACCCAAGAAGTGGCCACGAAAATGCAAGATGCGATCAATCAAATTCGCCGCGGCCAGCAATAACTCGAGCGCCCATTCAAGGTGTGACGCTGGCCAACTTGAGAATCGCGTCAAACTCCTTCTTAGTGACCGGCTGAACGGACAATCGCGAGCCTTTTCGCATTAGTTCCATACCGGAGAGGGCTTTGACATCGGTCAGCTCGTTCCGGCCGAGGGCTTCCGGAAATTTCTTTTTCAGCTTGATGTCGACCATGAACCAACGTGGGTTGTCTTCAGTGCTCTTCGGATCGTAGTGGTGATCGTTCTCGTCCCACGAAGTGAAGTCGGGATACGATTCCTTGACCACTTCGGCAACACCGACAATCGATGGTGGATTCGCGTTGGAGTGGTAGAACAAAACCAGATCCCCCTTCTTCATGTCGTCGCGCATGAAGTTACGGGCCTGGTAGTTACGTACGCCTGACCAGAAGGTGGTTTTGTTCTTTTCTTTGGCCAAATCGTCGATCGAATACGATTCTGGCTCCGTTTTCATCAGCCAATACTTCATGGTGCTTGCCATCTAACGGTCGGTGCTATCGCGGTTTTCGCGTAAGATTTTATTGTTTTGTCCGAAGAAGATAGAATAAACGACACGGCCGCAGATTGTCATGGGGCCGTAAGCTGAACTTGACTTGTCGGAGAGAATGGTCGAAAACCGTCGCTTACCCCACCTCTCGTATTTTGAGCCCTAGGAAGTGAAAAGCATCACGCGACAAAGCGACGAACTGCTCGCGGTCCCCATGTTTGTGGCGACGCTGGCCATCTTAACGTTCTTCGCAGCGACGGTTCAGATTTATCTTACCGAGTATCACCATCCACACTCGGAAACCCTGCTGCAGGTATTCATGTGGCTTACACTGGGGATGTACCCGGTATTTTGGCTGGAAGCGGCGTGGTTCTTTTGGATCGATAGCCCCCGCAAATGGACGGCCCTATCGGCTTGTATCTTGCCGCCACTCAGGTTGGCACGTCGTGACATGCAATCGGGCACGCGGCTTTGGCTTCCGGTGCTCGGATGGCGGCATATCGATGACGATCTGCACGAAGAAGTCGAACGTGATCTGAGCGTGCCGATGATCATTGTGGCCGTAATGATCTTACCACTGCTCGCGATTGATTTTGTGTGGACGGAACAGAAAGCGAATTACCCAGCCCTGCAGATCTTCGTCGAGACCGGCTTCAGCGTTACGTGGCTTGCCTTCACGATGGAATTCATCGTGATGTTCTCGATCGTTAATAAAAAGATCGACTACATCAAGCAGCACTGGGTCGATCTGCTGATTATCTGCTTGCCGCTGGTTGCGTTCCTGCGGGTTTTCAAGATGACGCAGATTCTTCGCTTGCAGCAAGTTACCAAGGCCAGTCGCGTTTACCGGATGCGAGGTTTGGCTTTACGGGTATGGCGCGGCCTGTTGGCGATGGACGTCATTAGTCGGCTGGCGCGACTTTCGCCAGAGACGCGAATCAAAACGCTACGAGCGTTGATCGAAGAGAAGCAGCGTGAGATCGAGCGTTTGGAAGAAGAAATCACCGAGATCGAAACGACGCTCGCCACGGCCAAGCCGCCGAAATCGGAAGTTGATTCGACGGCCGTTCGCGAAGGGGAAGCGGCTTAGTTTCCCTTAAGTGGTGTCTGATCGAGTTCTTCCTCACCACTCAGTTCACGCATGCGAATGCTGCGGTACCAGACCGGGTCGCCGTGGTCTTGCAGTTTCAGCTTTGCTCCGCGTGAATCGAGCGTGGCACCACGCTTCTTCAGCTTCTCGATCGCAGCCGTCAGCTTCGCATCGGGTTTACTGTAATCGATGTCGACCACTTTCTCGCCGTTGAGCCAGTGCTGAATGACGGTCCCTTGGCAAACGATCCGCCCAGTGTTCCACTGGCCTGGTTCCTTGGTGACATCACGCGATGGGGCGATGCAGTAGTAAAGCGAAGCCGCAGTTGTGTCGGCTACCTTGCCGTTGGGATGCCGTTCGTTGTCGAGAATCTGGTACTCGTACTGGCCTGGTCGATAGTAAACACCACTGTTGCTGCCCTCGGCGACTTTCCACTCGAAGCGAAGCTCGAAGTCGTCCGGCACTGGCTTCACGTCGTATACCAAGTCGCCCCCTTTGCCGGTGCGTTCGATCACGCCGTCAGCGACTTTCCAATTACCATTATGCTGCCAGCCTTCCAGATCACTGCCGTCGAATAGCAGTTCGAAGCCTTGCTTCTGTTCGTCGGCAGAAAGCGAGTTGGGAGATTCCGCCGAAAGAGCCGCAGTCGACAGAAGCGTCAGCAGCGCGGCGAGAGACAATCGTGAGATCAGCATGGAGGGGCCTTCATTTGCAGAGGACGAGAGAGGTAGGTGAGAACGTGCTCAAGCCTACCTCGCACATGTCGCGAAGGCCTGAGCCGTTTAGCCCATGGTATGTCGGACGAACAGCTCTTTCAACTTCTGCGTGATCGGGCCTGGTTTGCCGTCGCCAATCACACGATCGTCAACCTTCACCACGCCAATCACTTCGGCGGCGGTTCCGGTCATGAAGCATTCGTCTGCCACGTACACATCGTGCCGGGTCAGTGTCTTCTCGAAGTTGGGGATGCCGGCTTTGGTGGCCAGTTCCAGAACCACATCGCGGGTCACCCCTTCCAGGATGCCGGCGTCCGTCGGTGGCGTCAGTAGCTTGCCATCGCGAACGATGAAGATGTTATCCGCGGTACATTCCGAGACTTCCCCCTTGTGATTCAACATCAAAGCTTCCAGGCAGCCAGCTTTGGTGGCCTCGATCTTGGCCATGATGTTGTTCAGGTAGTTCAGTGACTTGATCCGCGGCGAGAGGGCGCCAGGATGATTACGGATGGTGCTGGCCGTGATGATCTCCAGGCCGTTGTCGTAGAACTCTTGCGGATAGAGCTTGATCTTATCGACGATGATGATCGTTTGCGGGTTCTCGGTCCGTTCAGGGCCGAGTCCCAGCGTGCCAGCCCCACGGGTGACCACGGCCCGGATGTAACCGTCGGTCAGACCACTCTTTTCGACCGTTTCTTCCAGGGCAGCGGTCATTTCGACTGGCGACATTGGGATCGCCAGACAGATTGCTTTTGCCGAGTCGTAAAGGCGACGAACGTGTTGCTCAAGGCGAAAGATCTTGCCGTTGTAAATGCGCAAGCCCTCGAACACCCCGTCTCCATAAAGCAGACCATGATCGAAAACACTGACCATGGCTTCTTCAGGGGCGAAAAACTTCCCGTTGATATAGACTTTCGCGGTCATCGGTAACTTACTAGCGGGATGGGGGTGTTGGGTGGAAACGAGCATTATAACGTAATCCTGGGAAAGTGCCCTAGTGCCCTCAGACCGCGGAATCGGGACCGAGATAGTTAAATTTGACGCTGTCCTAGCAGACAGGCCAGATTCGCCCAGGTTCGAAGGAAGATTGGCCGATTTCAGGCGACTGGCGTGACCCCCTGGAGAAGGGGTGTGATCTGAATTCCGAGATTCACGGCATCGCTCAACAGTTGGCGGATTGGCGAGAGCTAGACAACGTTAATTGACTTGCGGATCTGGCTTTGCACCACATCGACCGCTTGCGTCCCGTCGACTTCGACAACCAATTCTTTGCGGCGGAAGATTTCCAGCACGGGCTTGGTTTTCTCGTGATATTCCGCCAAGCGGGTCGCCAAGGCTTCTTCGGTGTCGTCTGCTCGGCGGATCAGTTTGCCGCCACAGATATCGCAGCGTCCTTCAATTTTCGGACGGTGGTCAATGACATTGAAGTCGACCCCGCAGTCTTCGCACAAACGCCGCGCGAGGACACGCTTCTTGATGACTTCGTCGGGAACGACGATATGAACCACAGCGTCGATG
Organism: Blastopirellula marina; assembly: GCF_002967765.1. Classification (NCBI taxonomy): domain Bacteria; kingdom Pseudomonadati; phylum Planctomycetota; class Planctomycetia; order Pirellulales; family Pirellulaceae; genus Blastopirellula; species Blastopirellula marina. The sequence continues at coordinate 28,078 of NZ_PUHY01000004.1, forward strand.
TCGTAGCTTTCCAGGAAGAACGCAGCCTGATTGGCGTTCCGTGGGAACCCATCGAGGATGAAACCAAAGTTCCAGTCATGCTCCTGCAGACGACGCTGGACGATCTCTTCCACGATTTCGTCATCGACCAACTTACCAGCGTTCAGAATACGTTTGATCCGAGCAGCCAGTTTGGTGTGGTTTTTGATATTCCACCGCAGAATGTCCCCGACCCCGATGTGGGCAAGATCGAGGTGATGTTCGAGGAGTTTCGCTTGAGTTCCTTTCCCGGAACCCTGTACGCCCATGAACACATACTTGTGCATGGCGACTTCCTTGACGAATCGAATCAATAGTGGGGGTCTGCTCTACGACTTCGCTCGATTGTAGTGGTTTACGGGCATTTGCGGAATCAGCAAACCAGGGTAAGCCTTGTCGAGCGGCGGGTTTTTGCCAAATTCAAGCTACTCGCCAAAGTGCTTTTGCAAAAACGAAAGCGTCTTGTTGTTCGACCAGCCATGGCCACCGTCGAAGAAGTCGGCGTCGACATTGTCCGCCACATCCAGCACGCTGTAGACCTGTTGCAGCTTATCGAATCCGCGTCGCGCTCCGTCGATCGGGAAGATCTGGTCGTCGATCCCATTGATCAAAAGGACCGGTCGCGGAGCGAACAACGCCACGACGTCGGCCATTTCTCCTTCGGCCATGATGCCAGGCAAGCAGTTGCAGATGCAGTGATTGATATCGTAAATCGAAAGCCGGTACTCCGAGAATGCTCCGGCGATCATCGCCAGTTTGACGCGTTGATCAAGGATCGGAAGGTACATCGAAAGGGTGCCACCACCGGAGAGCCCGCCAACACCAATCTTGTCCCGATCAACTTCCTCTTGCGTTTGCAGGAAGTCAATCACCCGCATCGCATCCCAGCAACGAAGCCCTTGCGGTGTCATGCCTAGCAGCAACGAGTTCATCGTCACCTGATGGCAGCTGCGCGGGGGTGATTTTACGTACCAATCTTGGCGCCCTTGTGTTTCGTTCCAGCCACGCACAACAATCGCGGCCGTCACGTAGCCATGTTCGGCCATGTACAACGCATAGTCGAGCTGCGAATGCTCGGTCTTCTCTTTTTGGGCCGGTGTTTCGTTCAGGCGAATGTAAGGATCGATTCCACTGTGCCCATGCAGACAAACAATCGCCGGGCGTTTGCCGGTGATGTTCTTGGGGACAAAGTAATAGACTGGCGACCAATAGTCGGCCGTCGTGCGAACGTAAATCTTGTGCCGCGTGAACTTGTCGAACTCCTCTTTCTCGGTCCACTTCACTTCCAACGGGACTTTCTCCGGCATCTTGCCCAGAAGTTTGACGACGGTAGCCTGCATTTTCTCACGCCATGCTTCATGTTCCTCCGGAGTTTTCGCCGACCAAGCTTGAGCCGGTTGCAGACGCTGGGCCATCCCATCAAATGCCTGATTGGCATCATGCTTCGTCGGGACGTCGTCCATTTCATCTGCCACCGCCAGGGACACAAACGGCAGGACCAGCATCGCAAAACAAAGAAGTAGGCGCAGATCGAAACGCAGCGAGGAATAACGCATGGGAAGACATCTCAGGCAGGGGAAAGCGGCGGGTGGTCGCTACCAACTTGCCATTTTTCGGGCCGAAATGGAAGCTTCTTCCTCAGATTTTTCGCGTCGACGTGTTGCGCAAAACCTATTGCAGCGAGGGACAGACGGGATCGGCACGTACCACGACATTGGGTTTGCTTGTCCGAAATCACGAGGTTGATTCCCGTACCCATTCGTTGGTGACTCCCAAAAAACGATGGCCACCGGGCGGAATCGCTCGGTGGCCATCGGTAAAGAGTTGGATGAATGAGTTCGGTTCGCGGAGCGTTACAGCAATTCGCTGGCGATATCGGCCAGTTCCGAGCGTTCCCCTTTCTCCAGCGAAATGTGGGCGTAAAGGTCTTGCCCTTTCATGCGGTTGATCATGTACGACAAGCCGTTGGAAAGGCTATCGAGGTACGGATGATCGATTTGGTAGATGTCGCCGGTGAAGACGATCTTGGTTCCTTCGCCAGCTCGGGTGATGATCGTCTTCACCTCGTGCGGTGTTAGGTTCTGGGCTTCGTCCACAATCATGTACATCCGCTGCAAACTGCGGCCACGAATGTAGGCCAGCGGTGTGATGACCAGCTTTTCCTGCTCCAGCATGCGGTTAATCCGCTGCGCTTCCTTGTCGGTATCGTTGAACTGATGTCGGATCACCGAAAGGTTGTCGAACAGCGGCTGCATGTAGGGATCCATCTTGGCCGAGATGTCCCCCGGTAAATATCCCAAGTCACGGTTCGAGAGGGGCACTACGGGCCGGGCCAGAAGAATCTGCCGATAAGCGGACGAGCATGCGAGTGCCGAGCTGAGCGCCAAGAGCGTTTTGCCGGTTCCTGCTTTGCCGGCCAAGGTGACCAGCTTGATGTTGTCGTCCATCAAGGCCCGGATCGCGAACACTTGCTCGGCGTTCCGCGGCTTGATGCCGTAGGGAGAAAACTTCTCGATCCGTCGCAAGATCTGGTCTTCGCGATTAAACGTCGCTAGAACCGACTTCGAACCGTTTTTAAGGACAAAGTTCTCATTGGCGATCGGCTCGGCCACTTCCGGAAAGTCGTCCAGTTGGACATGGCCGGAATCTTGGTAGAAACGATCGATCTGATCGGTCGTGATGTTCTCCAGCGTTCGACGTCCAGTGTACAGGCTGTCGAAGCTTTCGATCTTGTCGCTAATGTAATCTTGCGCTTGCAGGCCCAGACTTTTGGCCTTCATGCGGAGGTTCGTGTCTTTGGTAATGAGAATGACCCGACGTTCTTTCACGTAATGTTGCAAGTGCAACGCGGTGTTCAGAATGCGATTGTCGGGAGAGTCGTGAAGAAAAACTTGATGCAGACGATGGTCGATTTCGTTGGTGATGACGACCCGTAAATGCCCTTGGTTTTCACCAAGTTGGGCCCCCTCTTCAGAAAGAACATCGCCCGTCATCTGATCGATTTGGCGAAGAAACTCGCGGGCCTGGAAATTGATGTCCTCGTTACCCTTTTTGAAGCGATCCAACTCTTCGAGAACGGTGATGGGCAACGCCACATCGTGCTCCTCAAAGTTTTGGAACGATCTTGCGTCGTGCAAGATAACGTTGGTGTCGAGAACGAAAAGCTTCAACTGCGTTTGCGCCGACTGACTAATCATGCGTTCTCCGTTGCACGGGACCATGGGCACACCAGAAATGAAATGCCGAGTCGAAGGGCAACAATGCGTACCCGTTTTTGGTCACAGTCCATTGCTTGCTTGGATTGTGACCGAGGCGCCAAGCGGAATAAACCCCGCTTTTTCACGCCGATGCAATTTTCGGGGAAATAGGCGGCTTGCAGCGATTGGCGGTCTCGGAGCGTTTCCGTGCTTTGTTCAATTATAAGCACAGTCCCTTCTAGGGCTTTGCGGGTTCGCGCGGATCTGCTGCCAGATGCGGTTGCTCAAATCGCGTAATGTCTTCTTCCGCGAACCTTTGTAGAATCTTCGCCAGATCTTTGCCTCTCGGGAAACTCCCCCCAGGTGGACACCCAAAGATCAAAAAGTTCCCTCCTTCGAGTTGCCGCGTTCAAGCTGGCATGCCTACAATCGACCATACAAGGAAGCGGTTTCGCGGATGGGTGCGAGATCCAAGTCGTGCAACTTTGGGACAGTAGAGGTTCTCAATGGATTATGCGTCGATTCTGGCTCGTTACATCGGCAGGGAAGTTTATGTATCGACGTTTGGCCACGTTCGTTTACGTGGCGAGTTAGCCGCAATCTACGAAGATTGTGTGCGTCTAGTGAATGCTTCGACTTCGCAGGAGACGGAGGACACACCATGGTCCAATTCCTGGCGAGATGACGAGGATGGCGTGAATTACGCCGATGGTTCCGAAGCATTGGTCCATTTTCATCACATCGTGGCGATTCGCTGCGCCGACGACGAACTGTTGGACGTTCCGATCTTGTCGGAGCCGATTCCGCAATCGGTACCCGAAAGCATCGAGCCTCCACCACAAGCACAAGTTCCCGAAGAAGAACCATGGGAACCGTTTCTCGATGTCGATCGGTTAACGCTCGAAATGGGTTCTGGACTGGTCGATCTGGTTCATCCCGATTCCAGCGAGATGATGCAGCGCGTATCGGCAATTCGTTGCCACTTGGCCGATGCGTTGGGGTTGGTGATCCCCCGCATACGCCTCCGTGATGCGCTCGATCTGCACGAGCAGGAATACCGCGTCCTGATCGATCAGTGCGAGGTCGCACGAGGTCGGCTCGGGCCTGGCCAATACATCGCGTTGGATATGGGGACCTCCAGTGGAACCCTGCAAGGTGTCCGGGGCGTCGATCCAACTTTTGGTGGCCCTGGGATTTGGATCTCGGGAGATCGCCAGCAGGAAGCAGAACAGCTTGGCTACTTGGTGATCGATCCTAGCATGCTAGTCGTCACGCACTTGCAAGAGACGCTCCGTCGGCACGCCCATGAGATACTGACTCTCTCCGACGTGCGCGACATGCTCGAACGTTTACGGGAGAGTTCGCCCAGCGAGTTTGAAGAGATCCGTTCCAGTCCGATGACCGGTTCGCTATTACACGCGGTCCTACGTCGTTTGTTGGAAGAAGGGGTGTCGATTAAGAACTTCTCGCGGATCGTCGAGATCTTGGCCTTGCACGGGCATCGTAACCAAGAGATCGAAACGCTGGTGGCGCTTGTCCGGCAGCGTCTAGGTCGTCAATTGGTACAGCGATACCTAGACGCGGAAGGCAAGGTCCACGCGATCGGGCTCGAGCGCGATCTGGAAGGTTTGCTGCTGCAGTTGACCGAGGAAGAAGCAACTCGCCAGACACGCAACTGGATCGAGCGTATGGTCGATATGTTGCGGGAATCGTTCCAACGTTTGGAGGATCAGCAGCGCCCGGTCGCAATGGTGGTTTCGTCCACGCTTCGCACCCGCATGTGGCAAATCCTCGCGCATCACTTCCCGCAGATATCGGTCCTCAGCTTGGCCGAAGTTCCACGGACATCCGAAATCTATTGGCAGGCGATCCTATCTGCCGAAGAAGTCGGTGCGCTCGAGCCGCCCGTCAAACGAGGGCAGCATCCTGCGATTGCATCCGACGGAACGTATCGGGCGAAAGGCAAGATCAGCGAGCATTTAGCCGAAGAGCTTCCTCCGCGAAGACCTCGGTAACGTGATCCGCGTTATTCCTCGATCGACTTGCGTTCTTCTTCGTGAGGAACCACGTACGAGTCAACCACCTCGGACGGACCGTTGGTGTACGTCCGAGTTTCGCCGTTGACCGTTGTCGTCGTGGTGAACTGAACGTTCTTCTTCGCCCAGTCCAGGGCCCGCCGTTTCATCCAATCGCGACACGGCGGGATCAACAGCATGAAGCCGACCGAATCGGTCAGCAGCCCGGGGGTCATCAGCAAAGCCCCCGCCATGAAAATCATCGCCGCGTCAGCCAAGGCACTGCCTGGGACTTGACCGCCGCTCATCTGGCCACGAATCTTCTGCCAGGTCGAAAATCCCTGGCTGCGTGCCAGCAACGTTCCCAGAATACCGGTGAACAGCACCGTGCCAAACGTCACCCAAATGCTGGTGACCTGAGAAAGCCACAGCAGAAGAAACAGTTCCAGCAGCGGAACCGTGATGAACAGCATGAACAGGATAGCGAGGACTTGAATGGTTCTGATCCGTGATAGGTGATGTGTGGCAATCTGAAGGAATCATAACACGCGGAACGCGGCTGCCAACGTTGAATTAGCCCAATCGCAACTCGGTCAGAGCCTCAACCAACGTGTCCAAGTGCTGCTGGGTGTGTCCACAAGAAAGGCTGATTCGCAGCAGACACTCGCCGTCGGGAACCGATGGAGGACGTATTCCGGGAACCATCATTCCCATCTCGTGCAGCTGGGCCGAGAGAGTCATCGCCAGGTTCTCGGTTCCGACGATCACCGGAATGATCTGGCTTTCGCTATCGCCCAAACTCCAGCCAATCTCGCGGAGCTTGCCACGCAGCCACTTTGCTTTCGCAAGTAAGTCGGTCCGCCGCTGCGGCTCGTCATGAACGATCTTTAGTGCTGCGAGCATGGCACCAGCGTTCGCTGCCGGCGGGGCGGTGGAAAAAATGTAGGGCCGACAGCGATTGACCAGCCAATGAATCAGTGGCTCGCTTCCCACCACAAAGCCGCCATGCCCACCGAGTGCTTTGCTGAACGTGCCAACGCGAATCGATACGCGATCTTCCACATCAAACTGTTCGCACAGACCTCGACCGTTCTCGCCGAAAACACCCGTCGCGTGCGCTTCGTCCACCATCAGCATGGCGTCGTACGCTTCGGCTAAGTCGGCTAGTTCGGGCAACGGGGCGATGTCGCCATCCATGCTAAACAGTGTGTCGGTCACAATCAGCCGCCGACGAAACGTGCTGCACTGCTTCAACAGGTTTTCGAGATATTGCAGATCGCGGTGCGGGTAAACACGAACGGTTGCCTTGGATAGGCGCGTTCCGTCGATGATGCTCGCGTGATTCTTTTCGTCGCTTAAGATCACGTCGCCTCGGTCGGCTAAGGCATCGATCACGCCCGCATTCGCGGCGAAGCCGCTGGCGAAGGTGAGGGCCGCTTCGGTTGCTTCGAATTGTGCCAGCGCTACTTCGAGGGATGCCTGATTTTGGCCGCGGCCGGTGATCAACGGGCTGGCACCACTCCCCCACCCTTCACGCTGGATCGCCTCGCAAGCAGCCGCTTCTAGTCGTGGGTCGGCGGCCAAATTCAGGTAATCGTTGCTGCTGAAGTTAAGCAGCTCCCGCTCCTTCCAGTCGACACTTGGCCCTTGCTGCGTAGCGCGGATGTGGATCGATCGTCGGCGTTCGAGCGATTCGAGCAGTTCGAGTTGTTCCGGGATCCAAGCGAGTGGGTCGGCCATGGGCGTGCTTTCAAGATTGGGGGACACGCCAATTATCACGCAGTTGCCACGCTATATAAACCGGGGTGGACGTCGCGGGCTACTTCTTCAGCTGCTGTCGAAGGAACGAAACGAGGTCGAGTTTCAGCGTGCCGTTCTCCAGTTCTTTGCCGATTGCTTTGTTTGCTTCGCGGACCAGCTTCTCTTGTTTTGAGGCCAGCTTCTTGGCCAATGTCCCTTCAAGCTGCTCGCCAATCTGCTCGGCCACTTCGCCGTGCGCTTTGCCGATGCGGTGGACATAGAAGTGTTCCAGATCGATCGCCCCGCCGACCACCTGAGGGGTGAACTCCGCCGAACTGACCAGACCGGCCGCGTTCCACTTGGTGTCAAGCTGGACGTCGAGGCGAATCTTGGCGGTCGCTTCCGCCACAACGCTGATTCCCAACAAGCGAACATCCCTTACCCACTGCTGGTATTCGGCCTCGCCCTGGAACTTCACTCGGGCATAGATCTGGCAAGTCGACTTGGTTGGATCGACTTTCAAATTTTCGACCCAAATCTGCACATCGCGATGGGGATCTTCGATTTGCCCCATATAGCGAACCCAATCACCGTGGTTCTGGGCGTCGCGAACCCGCTCTAACTTCAAGCTGTTCCACTTGCCACGAACTTTCAAGCGTTTGGTGAACTCGTGCGTACGATTCCAGTCCGACTCGTCCTTAAAGGTGGTTGGCACCGATCGGCGCACCGCTTCTTCCAGAATCGGAGAGAGAACCTTGGCCACGTCGTCGTTGAAACCAGCATCGCTGATCCGCGGAGTGAATAGCAGCAAGCACAAGATGGCAACTGCGTAGATTCTCCAGATTGTCGACAGCATCGGCTCTTCCCTTGAAAGAGGTGGCGGTTCCTATCTGTTTATCGCGTTTTTTTGGTTTCGGTTCGTAAGAATTCTCTAAAGTTCGACGAACCGGATTGGCACGATTACACGAATTCTTCTAAGATTCCGTCCCCAATTGGATTCTTATCGCCCCCGGTTTGTGGTGGTTTCACGAATGAATGGATGCATTCGGTATCGTTTCGGTCGTTTCGTTTCTTGTGCCAACGGGTACGTGGTGCTGGTGCTGCTAGCACTGCTTTCGCCCGCCAGTCGCGTATGGGCCGAAGTGCCCAACACTTGGTACGGCGACGCGACGCTGAACGATGTGCATTTTGTCGACGATCGTCACGGGGTGGCGGTTGGTGATCATGGTACTATCTGGCACACTTCCGACGCCGGCGCGAACTGGCAACAGATTCCGTCCGGAACCGAGGCCCATTTGCACGCGGTTCATTTCTCCGATCCCAAGCATGGCTGGGTGGTCGGTGGTGTCCCGTTGCCCTATTCCAAACAAACACGCGGCGTGGTGCTGCAATCGTCGGACGGCGGCAACTCGTGGCATGTCATGCCAGATCAAATGTTGCCGAAGCTGACCAGCGTTCACTTTCAAGACACACGCCATGGCTGGGCAGTCGGGCACGGTTCGAATATTTTTCCGAGCGGCCTATTCGAGACCACCGATGGAGGCCGCACCTGGCGAAGCTTGCCTGGAACGCAGGAAGCTTGTTTCCGCAAACTAGCCGTGCTCCCCAACGGCGAGTTGCTGTTGGCGGGTCATGGTGGCAATCTTTCGCTGGCCGATCGTGGTGGAATTCGTCAGCCCAGCATCCAGGCCGATCCGCTGCGTGACATGCAGGCGATTGTCGTGGCAGGCTCGCAAGGGGCAACCGCCGTCGGTGAAGGAGGCCTGATCCTCAGCTCGACCAACGCCGGTTCATCATGGGAAATCCTCACGCCCGATTGTCTCGGACGGACGATCCGCCAAACCAACTTCTACGCGGTCGAGCGGCTCGGTAAGCAGATTTGGATCGGTGGTGCTCCTGGTAGTGTGATCCTTCATTCCAACGATGCTGGTCAATCGTTCGAGATTCAGAAGCTTCCCCGCACGGCGACCATTAAGGCGATCTACTTTCGCAACGAAACCACCGGGTGGGCGATTGGCTCGTTCGGCACCATCATGAACACGACCAACGGTGGACAGACTTGGAACGTGCAGCGCGAAGGTGGCTCGCGTCTTGCTTTGCTTGGCATCGTGCACGATCCATCGATCGTTCCGTTTGAACTGATTAGTTATCATGCCGGCACGCAAGGCTTTCTGACCGGGATGGAAGTTCTTAACCGTCCGACTTCCAAAAGTGGAATCACCCGTCTACCGCTACAAGACGCAATTGCCAGCAGCGGCGGCGACGTCGGAACTACGGCCTGGCAGTTTCCAGCAGAAGACACCAAGCTGAATCTCAGCGGCAAGTCGATGATTGCCGGCTGGGATATGGCGAACGATGGTCAAGGTTTGTTGGCTGCCGAAGCGTACCTGGTGCGGCTCATCCGGCAGTGGCGTCCTTCGGTTGTGCTGACCGATTACGCTGATCCCACCGGTAAGCAGCCGATGGCTTATCTCACCAATCAAATCGTCTTAAACGCGGTCGAGAAAGCCGCTGATATTCAAGCGTTCCCAGAACACCAAGAGGAATTGGGGCTTGCGCCGTGGTCGGTTGCCCGCGTTTGCAGCGTGATGCCAGAAGATGCGAACGGCTCGATTACCCTCAATGCGACGCAAATCTCACCGCAACTCGCCATGTCGGTTTCCGAACATGCGGGAGTTTCACGCGGAATTGCTTTCAGCGAGTTGCTCGTTGGTCCACCGACCGTTGAACTGAAAGTGCTTCGCTCTTCGACCATTTCTGAAGGGCGTCTGACCGATATCTTCAGTGGTATCTCGATCCCGGCGGGAAAAGAAGCGCGACGTCCTCCACAGCAAATGCCCGTGGTCGATCTGGCAACGCTACAGCGGGCCGCTCAAAAGCGACGCAACATGATTGAGATGATCAATCTCGCCGTGAAAGACGAACAACGAGGCGCTTTGGTCCTTGGCCAAATGCTGCGGTTAAGTGAAGAACTTGCCCCGGAACGAAGCGTTGAGGTGTTGTTTCACCTTGCCCAGCAAGCGAATCAAAGTGGCAACTTGAGCCTTGCGGCCGACATGCATCATCAGATTGTTCGCAAGTTCCCACAAAGCTCGCTGGCACCACGCTCGGCGGCTTGGCTAATTGGCTTTTACGCCAGTAACGAGATTCGCTTTCACGAGCGATCCGCGGTCGAATTCGCCGCTCCGACCACACGCTTGGAGTCGAGTGAGGAAGAGGATGAAGAACCGGAAAGCGAAGTCGCCCAGGTTAGCTTCAACAAGCCCGAAAACTACCAACGTCCTATCGAATCGTCGCAGCAAGGGAATCAACTGATTGCCGAGCTGAATCAGCTGATGCCGCAAATGCTGTCCGATCCGGCTGTGGCGTTTTCGTTGGAACGCTTGCTGGCGGCGGAAGGGCACTCGCGACAAGGAGAATCGTACGTTCGTCGACTCTTGAACTTGAGCCAGGACAATCCCTGGTCGCAGAAGGCACAATGGGAGTTGGCCTTGGGAAGGGGCAATGGCCGTATCGATGCTCCGAATGTCCAAGCCACTTATGGGGAAGTGAAGCCGATCCTCGACGGCAATCTGAACGATCCGATCTGGCAAGCCGGCAAACCGGTCGACTTCCAGGCCGGAACGGTTTCAGTCGAAGAAGGAGCCCCGCCAGCGGCGATGATGGTCGCTTTCGACGACGATTACTTGTATCTGGCGATTCGCTGCATGAAGTCGAAGAAGTTTCAATACGAAGCGCCGTCAAAAGAGGCCCGTCCACGTGACGCGGACCTCGAAGAGAGCGATCGCGTAAAGATTTCTCTCGATCTCGATCGCGACTATGCCACCGCTTACGAGCTGACCATCGACTATCGCGGAATGACGTCCGATGCCTTGGCCGGAAATCAGACGTGGGACCCGCAGTGGTTTGTTGCCTCCAAGCAGGATCAAGCGACCTGGACGATCGAAGCAGCAATTCCGCTCGGCGAATTGACCGGCGAAATCATTCGTCCCGGGACGTCCTGGGCCATGTCCGCTCAGCGCGTCATCGTGGGGGAAGGGACCGAATCTTGGCCGAAAAGTGCGGTTTACGAAATGGGCCCCAGCGAGTTCGGCCTCTTGCAATTTCGTTAAAGAGGCCTAGAACCAAGCGAGTTCGACTTTCATAGACAAACTCGCAAGGGATCGTTGTGGCGTATCTGATTGGTGTCGATGAAGCTGGCTACGGACCCAACCTAGGGCCGCTGGTCATTGGTGGCACGTTGTGGCGGATCGAAGAACCTGGCGACGATCTGGCATCACTCGATCTGTACCAACGACTTGCCAAGGCGATCGCGAATAAGCCAGGGCCGAAGCATCTCGCGATTGCCGATTCCAAGGTGATTTACGCCAAGCGAAAAGATTTGTCGCTACTGGAAGAAGCCGTTCTGGCGACCTGCGACGTCAGCAAACACGCACTGCCGATCTGGCACGGTCGGTGTGAAGTCGATATCGAGGATGAACGCGTCGGCCAGCATGCCCCATGGTACGCAGGATGGGATAGGCCGTTTCCGGTGCACACAACGGACGAGATCGTGGCGGGACGCCGCGATGCGTTTGCCACGGCTTGTGAGGAAGAAGCGGTTTCGCTCGCCGATGTGCAGTGCATGTTTCTCACCGCCCAGCGATTCAACGCCCGCTTGGCGAACTGTGACAATAAGAGCACCGTTTTATCTCAGGCCACGATGGGATTGGTTCTCCGATTGCTACAAAGCATTCCCACGGGCGAGTCCCACGTAATCCGCATTGTGTGCGACAAGCATGGAGGGCGGGATTACTACTTGGGGCTATTACAACACTTCTTCCCGGATGCGTGGTGGCAGCCCCTGGAAGAATCGAAAGCGGTCAGCCGATACACGGCCGGCTTGAACTCGCACCAGGTGACCATCGAGTTTCGCTCGAAGGGAGAAGGCTTTTTGCCCACCGCATTGGCTTCGATCTACGCCAAATTTCATCGTGAAGTCGCCATGTTGGCCTTTAACCGCTATTGGGGGACGCATGTCCCTGGAATTGCAGAAACGGCCGGCTACCCGGTCGATGCCAAACGGTTTGCGGTCGAGACCGAGTCGGCCCGCGAAAAGTTGCAAATCCCTTGGGAAATGTTCTGGCGACTGAAATAAAGGAGGCGAACCGCTCGTTGTCGGATTGGGTCCTGGGTAATAAACTAATTAAAGTATGTGAAAAATGCCCAGACCTGCTCTGGGCGGTTTGTTCCTTAAGCTCACCACCGATTCATGGCCACAACCCAGATGGAATCGCAGTTGGATGTCGCTCGCATCCGGACCGATTTTCCGATTCTTCACCAGGTCGACGACGAAGGTAATCCGCTCGTTTACTTGGATAACGCCGCCAGCAGCCAGCGTCCGCAATCGGTGATTGATTGCCTAAGTGACGTCTATGAAAAACATTACGCGAATGTTCATCGCGGCGGCCACCGCTTGAGTGCGGAATCGACCGATCTTTACGAAGCGGCCCGCCAAGCCGCGCGGCGGTTCATCGGGGCCAAATCGGACAACGAGGTGATCTTCACGTCCGGCACGACCATGGGCATCAATCTGGTGGCCCGCAGCTGGGGCGATACCAACATCTCAGCGGGCGACGAGATCTTGCTGACCGAGATGGAGCATCACTCGAACCTCGTTCCATGGCATCAGTTAGCTCAACGGACGGGCGCCACGATCAAAGCGATTCCGGTCACGGCGGAAGGTTTGCTCGATCTTGACGCCCTCCCGCAAGTTCTCACCGAGAAGACAAAGATCGTCGGCCTGTGTGCGGTTTCCAACGTGCTGGGGACGATCAATCCCGTGCCGCAGATTGTCGAGGCTGCCCATCAAGTAGGGGCCAAGGTGCTGGTCGACGCCGCCCAAGCGGTGCCACACGAAGCGATCGATGTCACCAAATGGGATGCCGATTTTGTTGCGTTCAGTTCGCACAAAATGCTGGGCCCCTCAGGCGTTGGCATTCTCTATGGCAAAGAAGCCCTGCTCGACGCGATGCCACCATTCCTTGGGGGTGGCAGCATGATCGACGATGTCGCTCTCGATCATTTCACGCCCGCGATGCTCCCCGCGAAGTTTGAGGCAGGCACACCGCCGATTGCCGACGCGATTGCGATGAAGCCAGCAATCGAATACCTCGAAAGTGTTGGCTTGTCGCAGATTCTGCAGCACGAACAAGCCTTGGCCGCTTACGCCCATGACTTGCTGATCAACGTTCCCGGGCTGCGTTTCCTCGGACCAGGCATTTCCGAGAAGGCAGGCATCGTCAGCTTCACGATCGATGGGCTGGCCGCCAGCGACATTGCGGCGTTCCTCGACGGACACGGAATCGCCGTGCGAGAAGGGCATCATTGCACGTTGCCGCTGCACAAGAAACTAGGCATCAGTGCCAGCGTCCGAGCGAGCTTCTATCTGTACAACACGCGGGAAGAAGTCGAAAAGCTGGCCGATTCGGTGAAAACCACCGTCGCGTTTTTTGGGTAGATTTGTAGGAAGACTTACCAGACGTCTCGATCGAAATCGGATAGACTGGACCTACCCTCACAACCCAAAATGCATCATGAATTCTCGGTAGGAGAGAGAACTTCTATGGCAAGCAAAGACTACAACCGTCGTGATTTTCACAAGCTTTCGGCTGCCGCACTCGGTGGAATGATCGCCGCTGGGGCCATTGGTTGCGGTGGCGAAAAGAAGCCTGCCGATGACGGAGGCGAAGCACCTCCGGCCGACTCGGCTGGCGCCGGTGAGGGCACCTCGACGGTAGCCAAGCATGCCTGTCGCGGCATGAACGAATGCAAAGGGCAAGGCTTAGGTGGCGAGAACGATTGTGCCGGGACGAGCAAGTGCGCCACGATCGAACATCACGCGTGCGGCGGGCAGAATGAGTGCAAAGGGCAAGGTGGTTGTGGCAAAACGCCCGGCGCCAACGAATGTGCCGGCAAAGGTGGATGTCATATCCCGATGACTGGCGGCATGTGGGACAAGGCCCGCGAAATGTTCGAGGAAAAGATGAAGGAGAAAGGCGTCGAACTGAAGCCTGCTCCGGAAGCCGCCGCGTAAGTCGATCGAGATGTAGCGTATGTCTCCCTCGAGACAAACATCCCAAGAGCCAACTCAGCCCAGACTCGGATTCGACAACCTTGGTCTGGGCGTGGGACTGCGGGCCCCGCACTTTGGTTATCTGTTAGAGCACTGGCCGACCGTCGATTGGTTCGAGATCATCTCAGAGAACTATATCGACTCCCAAGGTCGACCGCGCTATGTGCTCGACCAAATCGCTGAGCGTTACCCGGTAGTCATGCATGGGGTTTCGCTTTCGATTGGAAGTACCGATCCGCTCGATTACGACTATCTTGGCAAACTGAAGAAGCTGTCTGGCGAAATCGGGGCCTGTTGGATTTCCGATCATGTCTGCTGGACCGGCGTAAACGGCAAGAACACGCACGATCTGTTGCCGATTCCTTACAACGAAGAAACTGTCCAGCATGTCGCCACGCGGGTGCGTGCCGTGCAAGACTTCCTGGGGCAACCGCTGGTACTGGAAGATCCCAGCAGTTACGTGACCTTCGCCGACTCGAACATGACCGAGTGGGAGTTTCTCACCGCGCTGACGCAGGAAACGGGCTGCGGCCTGTTACTCGATGTGAATAATGTCTACGTCTCGTCGGTGAATCACGATTTCGACCCGGTCGAGTACATCGAAAATATCCCTTGGCAAAACGTCGTTCAGTTCCACCTGGCCGGCCACACGAACATGGGGGATTACTGCATCGATACGCACGATGGCCATGTGATCGATCCGGTATGGCAGTTGTACAAGCTGGCTCATCAGCGGACCGGCGGCGTTTCGACGCTGTTGGAGTGGGACGCCAACATCCCTGATTTCCCCACAATGCATGCCGAAGTCCTTAAGGCTCGGAAGCTGATCCAAGGGGAATCGATCGCCAGCGAAAGCGGCGATGCCCCGGCGGACCGATCTGGCGTAGTCGTTCCCCACCCGGCGCATCACATCGATCACGAGGTTGGCTAACCCGATGCCGCAACCTCCGCTCAATTCGCGTGATCTGCCGACGATCCAGCAGTGGTTTCAGGCCGTCATCACCAGTGCGGAAGGTGTCTCTCGCGGTGTCGATTCCTCTGCGGCGAAAGGCTGCATCGATATCTCCGCGGCAGAGATTGAAGGGGTGATTCTTCCGAGTCAGAAGCGAAGCAGTCTCCAGCGGTTGGAAGTTTACGCCAACGCCTATTTCGCTCGCCTGACCGAATGTCTGCAGGCCATCTATCCGATCTTCGCCCAGACGGTCGGTGAGGAACTGTTCGCCCAGTTTGCTCTAAGGTATTTGCAGCTGTACCCATCGCGGTCGTACACGCTGAACCGCTTAGGGGACCACTTTGTCGAGTTTCTAAACGAAACCCGACCTGCCGAAACGAGTGACGCACCTGACTGGATCGACTTTATCATCTGCCTGGCACGCCTCGAGTGGGGCATCGATCAGGTCTTTGATGGGGCAGGCTACGAGGGGAAACCGGTCATTGCTCCCGATCAGCTTCAACAACTGTCGCCAGAAGCGTTTTGGAATGCCCAGGCCGAACTGGTCCCCTGCCTCCAGTTGTTCGCTTTTCCCTTCCCGATCAACGACTACTTCACCGCCACCAAGAGGTCTGGCGACGCCCAGGTTCCCTCCCCCCAGCCAACTTGGCTGGCCCTCTCGCGGCGTGATTTCATCGTGCGACGGATTCCGTTGACGTCGTTTGAGCATGCCCTGCTCGCGCAAATGGTCCGCGGATTACCGATCGGGGAATCAATCGAAGCTGCCCTTACGGAAACGGAAGAAACGGAAAACCTTCCCGAAGTGCTAGCAGCCACATTTCAAAAGTTGGCCGCCGAACAGCTGATTCTCGCGATAAAGACAGCTTCGTAACGAATGACGAATAAGGATCTCGCGGTTCCGACGGACGATTTCATCGCCGAAGATGGGATCCTGAGAATGGGTAAATCTTATGTAAGAAGCAAGGAAATGGAGGGGGAATGGGGGCCCTGCTGCTTGTGAACCGCGGCCAACCCCCTACAATCAATGAGTTACATTTCGGTGCCGATTCGTCAGCACCGGTGCTCGGTAGGATTCCCAGAAGGGCATTCCCCTCCCCTTGCCCGATCTAGTTCTTTGAGGGCCGCAATGGCATTGGTTAGCTGGGTTCGAGGTCGCGTCTTTAACTTCGTTCACCGTAATAACTTAGTTTACAATACATGCTGGGAAGACCCCCGTTTGGATCGGGTCGCCCTGGATATCAAGCCCCACCACAACGTGATGGTCATCACGTCGGCAGGCTGCAACGCCCTGGACTATGTCCTGGCCGGTGCAAACCACGTTTACGCGGTGGATATGAATCCGCGGCAAAACGCGCTGCTCGACCTGAAGAAAGCCGCCATCCAGAACCTGGAGTATGAAGACTTCTTCTCCATGTTCGGCAAAGGGCAACTGCTGAACTTCAAAGACATCTACAAGGATCACCTTCGCAGTTCCTTGCCAGAATGGTCGCGTGGCTACTGGGATCGCAAGATCAAGTACTTCAAGCCTCGCAAACGGAAGAGCTTCTACTTCCGCGGCACCTCTGGATCGTTTGCCAAAGTGGTGAACATGTACGTCGATAACGTACTGCGGATGCGTCCGATGGTGCTCGATTTGCTGAACGCGAAAGACTTGCAAGAGCAGCGCGAGATCTTCGATATCATCGATCGCAAGCTGTGGACTGGTCCCCTGAAGTTTGCGATGAGCCGCGATACCACGTGGAGCCTGGTTGGTGTGCCACGTGCCCAGCGGGAACACCTCGAGAAGCAATACGCTAACGGGATCGCCGAGTTCGTCCAAGACAACATGCGAGCCGTGTTCGCCGAATTGCCGATTCAGGACAACTACTTCTGGCGCGTCTACGTGACCGGTCAGTACACCGAGACCTGCTGTCCCGAGTACTTAAAGCCAGAAAACTTCCAGACGCTGAAAGATGGTCTGGTCCACAAAGTCAGCACGCATACCGACTCGGTGCAGCACTTCCTTGAGAAACACACCGATCACCCGCTGCACCGGCTGGTGCTGCTGGATCACCAAGACTGGCTGACAGACAAGCTGTACTTTGCCTTGGTCAACGAATGGCAAGCGATTGCTGATCGTCTGCAAGGGGAAGAAGATGCTCGCATCATCTGGCGAACGGGCGGCTTGAACACTGACTTCGTCGACGAAGTCGAGATCACGCACAACGGTCAGAAGAAGCAGGTCGGCGAACTGCTGACATACAATCAGCCACTGGCAGACGAGCTACACGTCAAAGATCGGGTGCATACCTACGGGGCGTTTCGGATCGCGGACATCGCGGCCTAGTTCTGACTCGCAATCACCTGGAGAAGCCCCTGATGAGCCTGGCCTCGGATCTGAAAGTACTTTATCACCTGGCAGTCAAACCGGTGCGTGGCAAAAGCCACGCCGAGCGGTTAGACAGCTTCTACAGCGGCCAAGCCGGCGCTTACGACGATTTCCGCAAGCGTCTGCTCAAGGGACGCGAAGAGATGTACCAGTCGATTCAACCGCCGCAAGACGCGGTCTGGGTCGATATGGGGGGCGGTACCGGATCGAATCTGGAATTCATTGCCGATCGAATTCCGAATTTGAAGAAAGCGTACGTCGTCGATCTGGCTTCGTCATTGCTGAAAGTATGCGACGATCGGATCAAAGAACGTGGCTGGGACAACGTGCAGACCGTCGAAGCAGACGCCACGACCTGGACGCCAGAGGAAGGGACCGCCGACGTGGTGACGTTCTCCTACTCGCTGACGATGATTCCAGACTGGTTCGCGGCGATCGACAACGCCCTGCGAATCCTCAAGCCAGGCGGGACGATCGGCGTGGTCGATTTCTACGTTTCCCGTAAGTTTCCCGACGAGATGATGAAGCGTCATTCCTGGTCGACACGCAGCTTCTGGCCGGTTTGGTTTGCCTCGGACAATGTTTTTCCGTCGCGTGACCATGTTCCCTATTTGCGACGTCACTTCGAAACGACCAAACTAGAAGAGAACCGAGCCAAGGTTCCTTACCTGCTATGGTTCAAGACGCCGTACTATATCTTCACCGGTACGAAGAAGGAAAGCTAAGCGGCGCGATTTAGTCCGTGTCCGCTCGATCTCCCCGCAACGCATTTTAGAAACGAAACAGCAAAGTCATGGCGAAATCGGTTCTCTCACCATCCTTCCTGTTTCAATATGCCGTTCCGCTCAACTATCGCGAAAAGATCTGGCACGAACGTCCGCTCGGTTACACCGACGATTACAAGCTGCGCGGCTTTGGTGAACTCGACGGCCGCAAGCAATTCGCCGACGTACGTGGCGGATGGAACGAACGTGGCGTCTCGTTCTCGGTGCTTGTCACGGGGAAACGCCAGCCTGTCTGGTGCCGGGAAAGCCGCGTTGATGAAAGTGACGGATTTCAAATCTGGATTGATACGCGCGCCACGCACAATGTCCACCGTGCGACCCGCTTCTGCCATCGATTTGTCTTCCTGCCGATTGGCGCCGGACCGAGCTATCGCGATCCGGTCGGCGACCAAATGCTGATCAACCGCGCGCGAGAGAATGCCAACCCCGTGCGTCCTGGCGATTTGCGCGTCCGCGGAACGCTGACCAAAGATGGCTATCTGCTGGAATGCTGTGTGCCGGCAACCAGCCTGACTGGTTACGATCCCAGCGAGTACGACCGACTGGGCTTCTTCTACGCGGTGATGGATCGCGAGTTAGGCTGGCAAACGCAAAGCGTCAGCACGCAGTTTCCCATCGACGAAGACCCCAGCATCTGGACAACGCTCGAACTCACGCGGCCCGCTAAGAAGTAACGCGTCGACTAAAAGTCACGCAAGATCTCAACCGCCGCATTCTTTCCGCAAGCGCCCATCACGCCGCCACCTGGATGGCTGGCCGCACCGCAAAGGTACAGTCCCTTCACCGGCGTTCGGTGGTCGGCCCAGCCAGCGATAGGCCGCGTGGCAAACAGTTGGTGGAAGTTCATCGCCCCTTGCATGATATTGCCGCCGGTCAGTCCGTACACCCGTTCCAGGTCGAGCGGCGAAAGGACCTGGCGATGCATGATCGCCCCAGGCACGTTGGGAGCGTACTCCCCAATCTTAGCCACGCAGCGGTCGGCAAACGATTCCTTGATGTCGTCCCAATTCGCGTCCCGCAATTGGTAAGGAGCATACTGCACGAAGATCGACAGAATATGCTTCCCATCGGGCGCGATCGTCTTGTCGACCGAAGTCGGCATAGTCATTTCCAGGATCGGCTCTTCGCTCGGCTTGCCATACTTGGCGTCGTCATAAGCTCGCTCGATGTAGTCCATCGTCGGCGAGATATGCATCGTCCCGCGGTGAATCGGACTCAATCCTTGACCGGGGTAAGCGGTGAACTGGGGCGGTTCGGCAAGCGCGAGGTTGATCTTGGCGGACGCCGAAGCGTAGTCGAGGTTCGAGATCGCGCGCAGGAATTCAGCCGGCAACTGATCGGGCGAGAGGAATTTGCGGAAGGTGAGATTGGCATCGACGCTCGAAGCGACCACTTTCGCTTCGTACGTTGTCCCGTCGACTAGTTCCACTCCTTGCGCGCCACGTTCGTTGGTATGAATCTTCTGCACTGGGGCTTCGCGGACAATCGTCACGCCCATCTCTTCGCAGGTCTTCGCCAAGGAAGCTGCAATACCACCCATGCCCCCTTCAACAAAGCCCCACACACCTCGCTTGCCGCCTGCTTCCCCCATCACGTGATGCAGCAGGACGTACGCAGTACCAGGGGCCGAGATCGAGGCGAACGCGCCAATGATCGCGTCGGTCGCCAAGGTGGCTCGCAGTGGTTCGCTCTCGAACCATCGTTCCAAGATCGGTCGGGCCGCCCCTGCGAGCAGTTCAAGGGCCTCTGGAATCTCGCTTCCTAGCTTGCCAAAGTCTTGATAGAAGCCCCACAGCCGCGACATATCGCGGAATTTCTTGGTCAATGGGATGCTGCGCCAATCTTTGGGCATCGGCAGCGGGTCAGGTGCCGTCTTCATCAAGATCGGTTCAACGACTGCTGCGATTCTTTCGAGCAGCTCGTTGTACAGCGGATACTGCTCGGCATCTCGCTTGCTGAACTTCGAGATCTCTTTCGTGTTCGAATCGACATCGTGCCCCAGCAGCAAGTACTGTCCCTCTGGGGTCGGCGTGAAGGAACAAGGATCCCGCGGCAAGATTTTGAGGCCGTTTTGTTTTAGCTTCAAATCGTGAATGATCTCTGGCAGCAGCAAGCTTACCACGTACGATGCGGTCGATACCTTGAAGCCAGGCCACAGTTCTTCCGTCGTCGAACAGCCTCCTAGTACATGACGCCGTTCGAGGACCGCCACTTTCTTGCCCGCCTTGGCCAGGTAGGCAGCCGTGATCAGGCCGTTATGACCGGCGCCGATGACGACGCAATCGTAGTTGCCGCCGCTGGATGCCATGGGCGAACGATTCCTTGTTCAAGGTGAGAAGCCGTGAGTTGATCTGCTATCAACTAACAGTTCGCCCTTTGCGACTGGAAAAGTTTACCGCGATAGCGTCGATCGGCGTGATCGGAACAATCCGAACAAGTGCAGCCCCCAGAAGGTAGTCTGCCTAGCTGCTGACAAACAGTCGACCGATTTGCATCCCGAGTAGAATGGCCGCGACTCCCAAGAACACATTCAGCAACACATTGGCAGCGGCGAAGTAGATTTTGCCGTGGGGTGCATTCTCGTACAGCAGCACCGTTTCAAAGCCAAACGTTGAGAAGGTCGTGAACGAGCCGAGCAGTCCGGACAATAGAATCGTTCGCCATTCCTGCGTGATCAGCTCGTGATGATGGCCAAGATAGCCCAGGCAGCCAAAGATCAAACAGCCTAGCACGTTGACCGTTAGCGTGCCCATCGGAAACTTGACTGATGTTTCGTCCGGCAGGAATCCTTGTACGAAACCGCCTAGATAAACGCGAGCCAAAGCGCCCATCGCTCCGAACGCGGCGATGCTTAAAATCAGTTGAATCTTCGGCATGCTGCTGGCCACATCTCTTTCGGTGTCACTTCCCGGTCAGGCTCTCAGCCTAGCCGATTGCCTGCTCTCTGGCGAGCGTAATCAACATCGAGGGGGGCATCTTCTCCACGCCAGCGTGCCGCAGCATGTTCACGGCTTGGGCGGTCGTGTACTGGGCATGCGTGCAAACATGCAGCAGCACATCCATGGCTGAGGCACCGATGACTTGTCCTTGGAAACTGCTGGAACTCTTCTTGTAGATCGTTTCGTTTAGCTGTTCTGGTGTTAGCTTTGCCAGATAGTCGCCCCACCGAGCGTCGAGTTCCTTCCAGCGAGCAAACAGTTCCGCCGTGTCCTGAGCGGCCCCTTCCCCTTCCTGGTTACCCGGCAGTTTGCCGACCACATCGCCAGGGGCCAGGGTTTCAACCACGCCGCACAATGCTTCCAGCCAAACGTACTCGGCGGCGAACAAGTGACACAGCGTTTTCCACAGGGTGCCTTGCCCAATCTTGTGCGGCTGGTGAAGCTGCTCGTCACTCAGCGAGCGACACGCGTCCATCAAGTGACCATTGGTCCAGCGGCGATGTTCGTGCAAGCGGAGAATCGGAGTGACGGCGTTCATCATGTCCCCTGATGTTCATAAAAAAAACGGCCCCGGGGATTCCAGGGCCGTTCTGATTTATCCATAGCGGTCCTGGGGCGATTACTTGTCGTCCAAGATATCAACCGCCTTGAAAGCTTGGCCTTCCAGCATCGAGAGGCTGGCACCGCCACCAGTCGAAACGTGCGTGACCTTGTCGGCCAGACCGAACTGACCAATCGCCGCGGCACTGTCACCACCACCAATGATGCTGATCGCGTCGGAAGCAGCGATCGCATCGGCTACTGCGCGGGTACCAGCGTCGAATGGAGGCATCTCGAACACACCCATAGGTCCGTTCCAGACGACCGTCTTGGCGTCGGTAACCAATTGAGCGTACAGCTTGGCGGTTTCAGGACCGATGTCGAGGCCTTCGTACTCGTCCGGAATTTCACCAGACTTAACGGTAACTTTATTGCAGTCGCCACTGAAGTCGTCGCCGCAGTGGGTATCGACGGGGAGGACCAGCTTGTCACCGCCTGCTTCGATCAATTCCTTAGCAAGCTCGACTTTGTCTTTTTCGACCAGGCTCTTACCGACCTTACCACCTTGGGCCAGCGAGAAGGTGTAAGCCATGGCCCCGCCGATCAGCACCTTGTCGCAGATGCCCAGCAGATTCTTGATGACCATGATCTTATCGGAGACCTTGGCACCGCCCAGGATCGCGACGAACGGACGCTTTGGGTTGCCGATTGCGTCGGAGAGGTAAGTGATTTCCTTTTCGACCAGGAAGCCGACGACCTTCGGCTTATCGCCCATCGCTTCCGGCACGGCAACCATCGAGGCATCGGTACGGTGGCAGGTACCAAACGCGTCGTTGCAGTAGATGTCGGCGAATGCGGCCAGCTTGCCAGCGAACTCGGCGTCCCCCTTCTTTTCGCCCTTTTCAAAGCGAAGATTCTCGAGCACAACCACGCCACCATCGGACAAAGCAGCTACCTTTGCGGCGGCGTCGTCACCTACGGTGTCGCTGGCGAAAGCGACCTCTTTGCTTAGGATCTCGCCCAGTCGCTTGGCAGCCGGAGCGAGGCTGTATTTCGAGTTGTCGGCACCGGGCTCGGGACGACCCAGGTGGCTCATCAGAATCAACTGGCCGCCACGATCAACGACCGATTTGATCGAAGGAATCGCCATTTCGATGCGGCGATCGTCGGTAATTTTGCCGTTGTCGTCGAGGGGGACATTGAAGTCGACTCGCATCAGGACTTTCTTGCCACTGACATCGACGTCGGCGATCGATAGCTTTGCCATTTTGGATCTAAGCTCCCGGTTAGTACGTTTTTCTTATTTGCTGGTAAACCGCCAATGTACCGTCTGCCAGGACATCGCAAAAGATGACGCCCCCGGACAGACTAGGGGGACTTTGTCCGCAGTAATCGAAGACTATTGGCAATTACCGCAAGTGAGACGCCAGTATCGGCCAGAATGGCCAGCCACAAGTTCGACCAGCCGAACATCGCCAGCAATACGAAAACCACCTTGATCGCCAGGGCGGCGGCAATGTTTTGCTTGATGAGCCATAACGTGCGTCGCCCATGCGCGATCAACCATGGCAGCTTTTCGATTTCGTCCGACATTAGCGCTACGTCGGCCGTTTCGATCGCCGTGTCACTTCCCACGGCTCCCATGGCCACCCCCACATCTGCCGCGGCCAACGCGGGACCATCGTTGATGCCGTCGCCAACCATGGCAACCAACTGATGCTTATCACGCAGCCGAGTAACGGCGTCGATCTTGTCTTCGGGAAGCTGTTCCGCTTTCCAGGCATCGACTCCCACTTCTTCCGCGACCTGCTGCACCACTTCGGTTCGATCGCCTGAGATCAGCTCGACCGGACGCACGTCCAGCTCATGCAGCCGCTCAACGGCATGGACGGCCGTGTCGCGAAGTTGATCTTCCAGACGCAACGTCGCCAGCAAGGTATCGCCTCGACCAAGAATAACGACGTTCGCGGCGGCTTCGCTCAATTGCTGATCGCTGATGCCTCGCTCTTGCGCTAGGCGAGCACTACCGAGCCAGATCTCTTCCCCATTGACTTGGCCAGTGATGCCGCGACCAGGGATTTCGTTCACCTCAGACGAATCGACATGCTGGACGTTTGCTTCCTTTGCATAACGCAAAATCGCGCGCGCAATCGGGTGGGTGCTGTGTTGCTGCAAGCTGGCAGCGATCGCCAAGGCCTCGTCTTCCGACATGCCGTTGAAACTGGTGACCTTGGTAACGGAAGGCGTTCCCGTGGTAAGGGTGCCCGTTTTGTCGAGCACGATGGCGTTCACCTTCGCCAAGGTTTCCAGCGAAAGACCACCTTTCACCAGCACGCCATTTCGTGCGGCCGCGGTCAAAGCCGAGACAATGCTGACCGGCGTGGAAATCACCAGGGCACACGGGCAAGCGATCACCAGCAGCACCAAGCCGTTGTAAAACCATTGGCCTGCCGTCTCGACCGACCAGCCCTGGATAGTCGGGGGAACGATCATCACGGCGACCGCCAGCAGCATCATAGTTGGCGTGTAATAGCGGGCAAACTGATCGACCCATTGCTCGCTCGGAGCGCGGCGCTGATAGGCCTGATCGATCAAGCGGACAATGCGATCCAGCAAGGTCGACCCGGCCGTTCCTTGCACGCGGAATTCGAGGCTACCACTTCCGTTAATCGTCCCGGCGTAAACCGGATCGCCGGGTTCCTTTTCAACGGGAACGGACTCGCCGGTAATCGGAGCCTGATCGACCGCTGATACACCAGAAACCACCTCGCCATCCAGCGGAACCCGTTCGCCAGGGCGGACACTGCAAATATCCCCGTCGACGATCTCGTCCGTGGCGACTTCTTCAAATTCGCCAGATTCGCTTTTCCGCCGCGCGGTATCTGGGGCCAGCGACATTAAAGATTGAATGGAATTTCGTGCGCGGGCGACACTTCGCTGCTCGAGAACTTCCGACAACGTGAACAGAAACGTCACCATCGCGGCTTCGAAGGTTTCGCCGAGGAAGATCGCACCGGCGACGGCGACCGTCATCAGTACGTTCATATCGGCTGTCAGTCGCAGCACCGATTTCCAGGCCTTCGGCAAGATCCAGCGAATTCCCAGCCCGATCGAGATCAGGTAGAGAAACATCGGGAGGAACGAGATCGTATGGGCGTCGTCGCCGTAGCCAAAGATCGCAGCTGGCGTTCCCGCTTCCCAAGCCTGTGCGATCACCGCCACCAGCAGGAAAGCGCCACTTCGAACGAGGGCGCGTTCGCGTTGCTTGCCAGTCTTGGCCGCGGGGGGCGTGGCCTCTTGGGGGGCGTCTTCGGCAACCGGTTGCGCGGTCATGCCTAGCGACTTCACGGCGTCGATCAGGCTAGGGACGTTCCATTTCGCCTGGTCGTAGTAAACATCCATCCGCCCCCGCATGACATCGAAATCAAGCCGATCGATCCCTGGCTTGCTGGACAGACCCTCGGTCAGGATACGGGCTTCCTCAGCGCAATCAAGTTCGGCCACCTGTAGGCATACCTGGGTGCTGGTGGCGGGCGAGTCACTAGGTGAAGACTCATACATTCGGAAGTGCTTTCCGTGACAAGGCTTACAAAAACAGAGCGTTACCGAATCGTAACGCCCAAAACGTGCCGGTCAAAGGGCGGTTAGCACTTGGCAGCGGAACCAAGTGCATCTAAGCTGAATCGTTTCCCCAAGCCGTACAGATGCGATTAGGGGAATAACCTTTGTTTTGGGTGTAATCGTCCACATGGTTTCGATCGCGTTGATTGTCATCTATTGCGTGCTAATCATCGCCGCTTCCCTACTGGGGGGATGGCTGCCGATGATCGTGCGCCTGACGCACACGCGAATGCAACTGTTGATGAGCTTCGTGGGCGGGCTGATGCTGGGTGTTGCGATACTGCATATGCTGCCGCACGGGATCATCGACGGCGGATCGGTCGAGTGGGGAATGGGCGCGTTGCTGCTGGGGCTGATGACCACCTTCCTATTGATGCGGCTGTTTCATTTTCATGAACATGCCCCGGTCGAGGTCGACTACCCCAGCAAGGTCGCCGGCGATCATCAGCATGGCGGCCACCAGCACTGCGATCATGATCACGGCGATCATGATCATGGGGGCCACGACCACGATGGCCACGATCACGATGGTGGCCATTCACACCAACCGGTCGCACACACCGCGCACGGGCATGCTCATTCGCACGCCGCTCCTAACTCGGAAATGCGATGGCTGGGCGTGTTTCTCGGGTTGTCACTCCATACGTTTCTGGATGGAATCGCCCTGGCGGCTGGCGTTTCGGCGGCCGGACATCACGAGTCGACTTCGGTCGTGGTTGGTTTGGGGGTGTTCCTGGGAATCTTCCTGCACAAACCGCTGGATGCCCTTTCGATCACGGTGATCATGCGTCGAAGCAACTGGCCGGTCAGTACGATTACGATCGTGAACCTGGGCTATGCCCTCATGTGCCCGCTGGGGGTAATGTTGTTCTTCATGGGCTACAACGGCTTGGAGACCTCCAAGCAGTTTATGATTGGGATGGCCCTCTGCTTCTCGGCTGGTGTCTTTCTGTGTATCTCGCTGGCCGATATCTTGCCGGAAGTTCAGTTTCACTCGCACGACAAGGGAAAGCTGACGGTCGTGCTGCTGTTGGGCGTCTTGCTCGCTTATCTGATTGGTTTCACCGAGCCTGGCATGCACAAGCATGAAGACAGCGTACCAGTCGAAATGATCGAAGCAAAGCAGCAGTAAGCGTGCGTCTAAGGTGTCCGCCGAATCTTTTCGTCGGCGCCGCGTCGTTTGCGTGGTTTCGGTTCGACCGGCGTATTGACGAAGACGATTAGCACAACACCGAGGATGATTCCGACAAGGACCATCGTCAGGAACGGAACCGGCGGACTCAAAGTTTCAAAGCCGTGCCGCATCGAGGTGCCGAAGATGGTCGCCAGCGTGACGACCGGGAAAAAGAACGCGACTAATATGTTCAAGCGATAGGCAGAAATCGCCATACGGTGACTGCTTGCCGCTTGCTGTTCGGTTCGTTGAGCAATAAGGAAGTCGAGTTCATTCTTCGCCTCGCTGTGCAATAGCTCGGCCGAGCGTTCCAGTTCGTAAGAGCGATCGCGAAAGTTGATCGCGGCCCGATCGTGGCCGATCAACTCGCGTGCTTTCTGCAGCGTGTTGTGCAAGTTTCGCGTCGCACGCAACAGAGGCGAGAGCTCGCTGATCACTCGAAAGTAGTCTTCGCTTGATTGCGCGTCTGCTTCCGCCTTTTCCAGCTTGTTGATCTCGGTGTTGTACTCCTCCAAATGCTTTAGCATGGCGGTCGGACCTTGGCCCAGATCGCTACTGATCCACTTCCCTTCCGGGTTTCGCCAAAAGTAGCGTCCACTGCGGACTCGTTCGCCTAGGCGAGGAGGACGATGGGTGACTAGCAGCACATGGCCATCGGCCTGCATCACACGCTGACGGCCAGGGCCGTCTCCTAAGCGTAGGCGAAAGACTTCCGGCACTTCCCAGCTTAGCGGCAAAACAGAGGCGTTACTCATGACCTGGGGCTCCCGCCGATTAAGGCGAAAAGTAGGGGGTAAATTGAGAATGCTTCTCAGAGGCGATTCGTTGCAGACTTCAAAAAATAGCCGAATTTCGCCACGAATCCATAAAAACAGCTCTCGAATCCCGAGGAATCTTGTCGGCGAGGTAGGATTGAACCAAAATCGGTGGTTACTTTAGGCACTGCCAGAAAATGCCATCGCGCTTCGGAGGGCCGGAAGCGAGCCGCTGGACGGTATCGCGATCATCCCATCCTCTTAGCGGACGAGCGAGTTTTCTGGCAGAGCCTTGCGTTTTCCCGACTGCTGTGGCGGTTTCCGCCAGGTTGGATCCCCCGTAAACGCGAATCGTTTTTTTGGTTCATGAATACAAACTAGATTTCAAAAAGGAACACTCCATGTTGAAACGTTTGGCGGCTGGTGCCGTTGTTTGTTTGATGTTGGCTGGCGTGGTCTCGGCTGCGGAAGGTGAATGGAAGTCGTTGATGGACGGCAAGTCGTTCGACGGCTGGAAGATCAGCGAAAACCCCGAGTCGTGGTCGATTGAAGATGGCGCGTTCGTCGCCAAGGGAGAACGCAGCCACCTGTTCTATGTGGGTGAAGACAAGCCGTTCAAGAACTTCGAGTTCAAGGCCAAAGTCAAAACCGACAAGACCAGCAACGGTGGGATTTACTTCCACACCAGGTTCCAAGAGACCGGTTGGCCCAAGTATGGCTTCGAAGCCCAAGTTAACAACACGCATGGCGATCCGAAGAAGACGGGCGGTATCTACTCGGTGAAAGACGTCATGAATAATTCGCCTGCCAAGGATGGCGAGTGGTTCGACTACTACATCAAAGTCGACGGCGATCACGTCGTGATCAAGATCAACGGCGAAGTCACCGCAGACTACACCGAACCGGAAGGCACCAAGCCAGGCAAGGATTTTACCCGCGTCCTCGACAAGGGAACCTTCGCCCTGCAAGCCCATGATCCAGGCAGCACCGTCTGGTTCAAAGACATCGAAGTCAAGCGTCTGCCTGAATAACTTCGAGTACGTAAACGAATGAAAAAAGGCCGCGATTGCCGATCGCGGCCTTTTCTTTTTCTTGTTCCCACCAACCTGCCGTCATGGGCGCAGTTGTTTCTCGCTTAGCTATACTCGGCGGCGTCTCCTTCGACCATGCGGCGAAGGGTATGCGGAAAGTCTGGGATCGCACTGCGAACGCGTGTCCAGGTGGGCATCTCGTGGGCGACCACTGGGTTCTCGAAGAACTCTTGCCCGCACTGCGTGATCAATTGAGCGAACCCTTCCACCGATTGCTCTTCGCTGTGTCGATCGAAGCCAAGCCCGTTGATCACGGCGTCGGCGTGGTACTGGCGAATCGCGTCTTGGGCGGCCCGCAGGTAGGCCGACTCCAGCGTGTTGAACATCCCCATGCTGAACACGATGCCACGGCTGGAAAGCGTACGGAAGATGCTGTGCAGGATGTCCGCGGTCATCTTCATCAAGCCACGCTTGGAATCTTCCAGCGAGATTGGCTGGTGTTTATGTTCGTACGGATGTCCCAAGTCGATCTGGCAAATTCGCTTAGGGGACGTATTGCGAAACACTTCGGCCAATGTGCCGACTTCCAGACCCCAATCGCTAGGAATTCGATTCGCCCGGACCAAGGTCGACGTGACGGCGAACTCGCCTGACAGGGGATAACGGAAGCTGTTCAGAAAGACCAGGAAGTCATCGTTCCCGATCACTTGAATCAGAGAACGCAACAGGGGCGTCATTAACAGCCGGACGACACGCCCGTGCATCTTATCGGTGACGCGGGCATAGTACGCTTTGCAGAAATCGAAGTCGAACGCCCGGTGTGCCATCGGCAAGCAAAGCCGCATTAGCATATCACGGTGGTAATTGACGATGTCGCAATCGTGCAGCGCCATCGCTTTAATTTCAGGGTCGGCCAGCAGGTAACCGAATGCAGCCCAAACGGCGCGTCCCTTGCCAGGAACCGAAACGTTGAATCCGGCATCGGTCAACTGTTGTAATGCGGCGACGCCGCGGGGGCCATCGGTCCACAACACGCGGCACATGTTGCCAAGCTTCGCCGTTAACTGACGACACTCTTGATAATCTTCAACATTGGGTGCGCGGTTCAGCACGACGACGATGTTCTTGAGGAATTTCGTGCCTTCCAGTTCGTCCATGATCTGGGCGAAAGCCGGAGCACGCATATCGCCGCTGGTCACCGGCAGGATCAAGCCCATCGGGTATTCACTGGTCGCGTCGACCAAGGTTTGCTCTAGCTGCTCGGAATCGACCGTACCAAAGTCGTGCAGCGTCGAGATCGGACCATGTTGGATAAAATCGGACAAGCTGTTCGCTCCTGCGGAGATGTGGGGTTAGGAGAGGGTGCCGCAGCAAATCAAGGGAACGTTGCTACTGGTCAGGCTCGGTAAGCCAGACGATTTGATAAGGATCGAGCGTGATCCCCTGCCCTTCAACAACATACTCGTCGCTGATCAGATCATACGTCAGGGCATGGATCTTGGGATCACCCAGCGGTAACGCTTGCAAACGATCGGTCAGGTTGGCTAACACCAGAATCGTCTGGTCCCCATCAGGTGACGTTCGTTTGAAGCCGAAGATCGAAGCATGCCCTGTGGGGAAAACTTCGCTTGGCCCGTCTGGGTGAAACGCCGATTGCTCGACCCGGGTACGCAGTAGGTTCTGGTAGCCGGTGAAGATTTTATGCTGCAGCGATTCGTGCGCTGTGATTTGATTCTCAAGTTCCAGTCGCTCGAACTTGCGACGATTGATTCGTCGAGGAATGCCACTCTCTTCGACCCCCGCTTCATAATTTCTCGTGCCGACCAGGCTGTGGAAATAAATCCCGGGGATACCTTTCATCGCCAACATGATGGCCTGTGATGCGAGGAACCGTGTGGCGTGATGTTCTGGACTGACATCCCCCGGCTGACCCATGGCATCGACGTAGGTAATGTTCAGTTCATACGGTTTCTGCGAACCGTCGGGCATCGTCCGCATACCGACCAGGCCGCCGCGATCGTTGGTGGCGGTTACTAATTTGTCGAGATGCTCTTGCGGAACAAGCCCTTCCAGCGGTCGCACGCCAATCCCGTCGTGCGAGGCCGTGAAGTTGAAGTAAGTGGTGCCATTGGGAATGTCGTACAGCGACGCCATCCACTTGGAAAGCACCATGGCGTCTTCGTTCAGATAGGCATCGTATAGAAGCGGTGGCAAGCTGAACTGATAGACCATATGCGCTTCGTCCGCCAGTCCGAAGTAGCTGATGTTCTCAGGATGCGGAACGTTGGTCTCCGTGAGCAGCAACACGTGCGGTGCGACGATCTCCGTTACTGTTCGGAGCAGTTTGACAGCCTCATGCGTTTCGTCGAGGTGGAGGCAAGATGTGCCGATCGTCTTCCAGAGAAACGCAATCGCGTCGAGCCGGATAATACGAGCACCGTTCTGCACATAGAACAGCAGCACATCGGTCATCGCCAGCAAGACTTCCGGACTGCCGTAGTTGAGGTCGACTTGATCAGGGCTGAACGTGGTCCAGACATGCTTTTCGCCGTCGGCCGAAGGGAATGGAGTTAGAAGCGGCAAGGCCCGCGGGCGGACGACCATGCTGAGGTCGGTTGCCGGATCGACGTCGATGAAAAACTCGTCGTACGGTTTTTCACCGGCCAGGTACTTCTGGAACCATTCGCTCTTTTGCGAGCAGTGATTCGCCACGAGGTCGAATGCCAGATTGAAGTCTTCCGCCAAGCCGAGCACGTCCTGCCAGTCGCCCGAGTTTGGATCGACATCTTTGTAGTCGACGACCGAGAAACCATCGTCCGAGGTGTAAGGATAGAACGGCAGCAGGTGGACCGTGTTGATGCAGTCCTGATACCCGTGATGGACGAGGAACTCGCGGAGGATCGCCAGGGGATGCTTTTCGCTGTGATCCGAGCCGTGGATTTGATCTGCGTAGGTGATCAGCACGACGTCGGTTTCGTCCCAGCCGGTACGTTTGGGCTCGGGGATCTTCGTGGAGTAGCTTTCCAACAAGTCCAGCAGCCGCGGCAGAACATCCGTGGCGACCGGCTCGCCATACATGCGAACCAAGTGCTGCTTGAGTTGATTTTGTTGTCCTGATGAGCCGACCATGGAACCTCTCCTATTCGGTATCCTTGTCGAGCTGTTTGATGACTTACAGGTCGTCCATACCAGTGAAGTTGGTCACCAATGCTCGCAATTTCCGTTTGAGCACCGAGTAGCTGAAAAATCGCTTGCCCAGTTCGAAGTTGTGCTCCACGACTTCCTGGCGATACGCTTCGTCCTCCATCAGGTTCCGAACCTGGGTGATGACGTCTCGTGTGAGATAACCATCCATGGTCACCACTTTGAACCCCTTTGGTTCGATGTCGGTGACGAAGATGGAATACCGATTCACGAGAATTGGCTTCTTGAAGTAAAACGCTTCGATCAATGCGTTGCCGAAACCTTCGTACAAGCTTGGATAGCTGATGAAGTCGGCGGCGGCGTAACAGTCGCCCAGCGTATACAGCTTCTTGCCATCCTCGGCGATGCCCCGTTCTTCACCCACGCGTTCGGCGACGAAACGGATGTCGACATTTTGTCGATCGGCCATCTCTTGCAGGGCGTTCTTGTATTCGTCCCCTTCGTCGCCTGATTCGTGCGTGACGACCAGTTTGTACTTGGGGTTGTTCAGCGAATTGACCAAGGCAATCGCATGCTCGATCCCTTTTCGCGGCACAACGCGTGTTGGCTGCAGGATCACAATATCATCATACGATAATCCGATGTCTTCTTTAAACGATTGAGGGTAATCGTCGTGGACCGGCGGGTCCTCGAAGTCGAGAACGTTGGGAACCAGGATCGACGACTGCCCCTTACGGTGGGAAAGGTCCATTTGCCCAGGCAAGTTAATCGTCACATGTTGAATCGAAGGCAACGTCGGTGGAAATGCCATCGAAAGAATGTCACTTACCGCGTTCACGCTAAAACGATCACGCTCCCAGTAGAAATCGTGATGGTGCGCGATCGTGGGGAAACCGGTTTCCGCGATGAACATCGTGATCGCCACGCCCAGTGGAACGTTCATCGGAATACAAAGCGCATTCTGCACAATCATCACTTCGATGTTGAAGCGACGCGTGAACTCGTACAAGGTGTGCTTCAGGTATTCGGCCAGCGCAAAGATACGCCGTGAAACCTCGGGATCGCGGGTGGTGGTTCCGAAGATCCGGCGATTAATCCACTGGATATCGGGATGGCCGAAATAGGCATGCGGAACCAGGCTGGTGATGTCGGGATTGGTATCCATCTTCCCGCCATACCAGTAGCTGACATGTTTGTTGTCCCACAGGACCTTCGCCCATTTTGCCGATTCCAGCGAAACACCATCGGTTCCGGCAAAACGAGTCCCCACAAAGCCAATATTGTGCCCTGTGATTTCAGGTACGTTCATAGTGGTTTATCTCGGAAGGCAGGCCAAAATGTCTGAAAGTCTTGTGAGCGTTACATCAGGTTGAATTGGCAACATTCGAGCATCATCCTTCCGCAGTCGAAGACTGCGTTGATCTCCCGCGAAGAGAGCAGTTTTCATGCCAACTTGCGAAGCGGGTTGGACGTCGTTCAGCATATCGTTGCCAACATACAGAATATGACACACATCAATTCCGGCGCCGGCCAGCGATTGGGCCGCAGCCGAATAAAGGGCTTTTCCGGGCTTGGCCAAGCGATGCTGGTAGGAAAAAAAGCAGTTCTCCGGCTGAAAGCCATTTTCCTCAAGCGTGCCTCCGAGGAAGTATTCCACGATTTTCGGCGTAAAGAACTGGGCATTGCTGATAATTCCGAGCGTTAATCCGCGTTCTCGGAGGGCCCCAATCACCTCCGCCAGGCCTGGCATGGGCCAGACCGGATTCACCCGCGATTCAAATTCCAGGGCAAAGACCGCTGGATCAAAATCGTCCGGAACGGTCACCTGCTTCTTCCGAATCGCCGAGGCAAAAACTTTTTGCCAAATCTCTTCCACGACGATCTCTGGATAAGAAGTGCCTCTTTTAGTGGCAGTTTTGTGATCACCTTTGATCACCGAGTAAAACTGCCCCACCATGTCGTCGGCCGGCATCTTGCTGGTCACACCGCATGCTTCCCAAGCCGCCTCCAGGCAATCTCCCTTGGACATTTCCATCGCCGTGCCGACATCGCCACTGCCGCTCACCAACAACGTGCCGTAGATATCGAAGACTACCGCGCGTATGCCAGGTATCTCTTTCAATTGCGGCTGAAGCTCGGTCGGAATTGGCTCGAGCGGGTGGCGGTTGCGGTCGAGGATTTCCGTCAGGCGGTTCATGAGCTTTCCAATCGCACGGGATGAAATCGAGCCAGATCGACAAACTGATTTAAGATGTCGCCGGCGCCCTCGAACGGGCGAACCGGACCAGGCGTTTGCTGCATCAACTTCGTGTATTGTTCCCGCAGTCGCTCGCCCGTGTCACGTAAGCCGAACCGGGCCAACACGACTTTGGCGTTGGCGGTGATGGTCGCCTCGAAGTTGGCATTGGGTTGAACCAATGGACGCATCACTTGTTCGTTGGCATCGACAATCGACTCCGCCAGGTCTTTGTCCTTGGTAACGGCATCGATGACCTCCCGCTGCGTCTCGGTGGTTAGCAGGGCGAAGTCGATCCATTCTTCGTTTAGCCGTTGATCGAGTTGTTCTTCGGCATGTGCGAGTGCAGTGGCGTCGAGCTCGAAGTCGTTCAGCACGTTACCAAACAGTTCCAGCATTCTTTGACGATAGCTGCTCACGGAAAAGACTTCGTGCCCGTCGATCGGCGAACGAACCGGGATCCACATCGCCGCGGTCAAGCTATCGAGTCGGAGGCCTGCCTGCTTAAAGTCATCCGAGATCTCCGGCAGATCTCGCCCGATCAGCAAGTTATTGGTTAGCCACGCTTCCAGAAACACCATCCCGAAACCTTCCGCCACGCTGGTGTTGATAATCGCGTCGGCAGCCGCCAGGTTTTCGTGAAACGTCAAACCATCCTCACCACCTACATCAAACTTGCAAGGCAGGTCTCGCTCTTCCGCAAACTTCTTCCACACCTCATACGAAGTCAATTCGTCCGGGTTAACCGGCGCCAAGGTTAAACCGAACGTCGCCGGCCTGGGCGCTAGCGCCGACCAAAGTACCAGTTCGCCCACGTTCTTACGGCGAATGCCTCGCACGGGATAAAGGATGAACGGTTGCAGCTCCGGAACGGCAAACTTCTCGCGAAGTTTCTTCCGCGCAGCGGCATGATGTGGAAGCTGCGAATAGGGCTGGACAGGGTTGGGAAGCCAGACGAGGTGGCTTTCTTCGAAGCCGGCGCTTTGCAAGATCTTTCGATCGCGCGAATTGAGCACCGCGTAGTGGACGTGTGGGGCTTGGAAGTAGACCTCTTGCATGCCACAGCCACGCTCGGCGTAATAAGCGATCTGACGGCGATAATTGTCGGGTCGGAAGTCTTCGGCGAAGTCGTGCAACTGAAGCAGCAAGCGATATCCATCAGCGGCCAGCTTGCTGAGCGCATCGGGCCAGGAAACGTTCTTGCCGAGCGTATGGTTGTGCACATGCAGTAAGGTGTCGTCGGGCGAAAGATCTAACCGAGTCAGCGCCGCAACCATGTCCTGATAGGGTGCTTCTGGGCTGGACTGGACAACCGTGTCGTAGTCGATGCTGGAAACGACTTCCAGTTCAACACGTGCTAGCGCTGGTTCTTTCGCAGTCGGCCAACCCGTCGCGCGACCTCCATAGAAGACGACAATTCGCTCGAAATTCTCGTTTGCGCCTGCCTCATGCAGCGACCGCAGGTGATTCAAGATCACCTGGGTGACGCCTCCGCGGTTAAGGTGATGATGCACGATTGCCAGATTCATCGCGAGATTCCGTCTTTGCGAGCCATTTTCGGGCAGTGCATTCTCTGCCGCCTTGTGGACTGTTAAGCTAGACTTGGTAGGCCGGAGAATCAAGTCGGCCCCCCTACTCTGCCTCCTCTCAGGATTCTGATTTTCATGAGTGATGACGTCGAAAGCTTGCTCGCTTCTCTTTCCGAAGGGAACCAGGCCGCGGCGGACAAACTTCTGCCGGTGCTGTACCAAGAGCTGAAAGGCATCGCCAATCAGCATATGCGGAACGAACGTGCCGATCATACGTTGCAAGCGACCGCCTTGGTGCATGAAGCATTCCTGAAGCTCGTCGATCAGAATCGTGTCCAGTGGCAAGGCAAAGCCCACTTCTGTGCCGTTGCTTCCAACATCATGCGGCGCATCCTGGTGGATCATGCGCGCACCAAGAACGCCGCCAAGCGGGGCAAAGGGGCCCAGCGAATCACGTTGGAAGAAGGGCTCGTCGCTGGCGATCCCCAAAGCAACGTCGACTTGGTCGAGTTGGACGAGCTGCTAACCGAATTGGCCACGCTCAATCCGAGACATGCCAAGATTATTGAGATGCGCTATTTCGCCGGGATGACCGTCGAAGAAACGGCTGCCGCGCTCGACGTGTCCGTTTCGACGGTGAAAGGAGATTGGCGAATGGCCAAAGCGTGGCTTACTTCGCGGATGGAAAGCGACACCGAGACTTCCGAGGACTAGGCAGCATCCCATGACACCGGATGACTATCAACTGCTTTGCGAGGCCTTTGACGAGGCAATTCAATTGCCGCCGGAAGATCACCCCCGATTCGTCACCACACGCTTCACCGATCGGCCTGACTTGGCGCAGCAGCTGACAGAAATGCTTTCGGCCGACGACAACTCTGCCCTCGATGTCTCTCCGGTGCATCAACATCTTGCCAGTCCTGACCTGACGCCAGCCACGGTCGCGCTCGATCCCGATAAAACGGCCATCACGTACCGTAACGGGGAAGCCATCGAAACGTTGCCCGGCTATCACCTGATGGACGAGCTTGGTCGCGGTGGGATGGGGGTCGTCTTCAAAGCTCGGCAGCTTTCGCCTGAGCGGATTGTGGCGGTCAAGATGATTCTCTCCGGGCAATTCGCTTCTGCCCAGGAAATTCAGCGCTTTCGTGCCGAAGCCGAGGCGGCCGCGAACCTTTCGCATGCGGGGATCGTGCCGATTTACGAAGTCGGCCACTTCGAGGGGCGGCACTTCTTTTCGATGGGGTACGTCGAAGGACGGAGCCTGGCCGATGTGATTCAGGAAGGGGGACTCAGTTTCGAGCGAATCGCCGAATTGGTGCTCGAGATCGCCCAAGCGATGTCCCACGCGCATTCCGTTGGCATTATCCATCGCGATCTGAAGCCATCGAACATCTTGCTCGATGCCGATAACCATCCCCGGGTCACCGACTTCGGGTTGGCCAAGCGGATGGATGGCAACTCCGACATGACCTACTCTGGTCAGATCCTTGGTTCACCTGGCTACATGGCCCCTGAGCAAGCCTCTGGTCGCAATGACTTGGTCGGTGAAGCGACCGATATCTACGGACTTGGCGCGATCCTTTACGCTTTGCTGACCGGCAAGCCACCGTTTGCGGCCAGCAACATGATCGACGCGCTCGATCAAATTTGCACGATGAATCCGATTTCGCCTCGTAAGCTCAACTGGCATGTGCCACGAGCGTTGGAAACGATCTGTTTGAAGTGCATGCACAAAACGCCCTCGGCTCGCTACCGCAGCATGAAGGACCTGGCGGCTGATCTGGAATCGTTCCTGCGTCACGAGCCGATCCGTGCCAAGCCGCTGGGAATCGGTGAGCGAATTGTTTACTGGGCCCGTCGCAAGCCAGGCTTGGCCAGTCAGTTGGCCTGCGTGATCTTGTTTTTCATCTATCACGCGATCAGTTCGTACATCATTCACGAGGAGGTTTCGGCGCAGCCGTGGTTTCGCGTCACGTCGGTGGGATGTGCCCTGGCGGCTGCCACCGGCGCTTGGTTTTTCCAGCGGATGTACGAAAAGCCAAGTACTCGCCAGGTAGCGATTTACGGCTGGATGACGTGGAACTTCCTGCTGCTGACCAGTCTGTTGTTCTTGGTGAAGGGGGCGGCGAGTCCTCTGTCGCTCGTCTATCTATTGCTGACCGCTGCTAGCGCAACGCTGTACGAGAAAGGGCTGGTCGGCTACACGATGAGCCTCGCCGCGATTGGTTACATGACCCATGTGCTTGTCGGAGCGACGATCCGACCTGACGCGGCGGTCGACTTCTATCAGGCAACCTGCATGATGCTGACCATCATCATTCTGGGCATGATCCAGTACTTCGTCGTTCGCCGCATTCGTCGGTCGATGGAAACGGAATAGTTTCCTCTGGGCTACTTTTCGGGGCGCAGAAAACGGCTGCTGAAAAAAGTTTCTAAATCGTGCAAGCCGAAATCTGCGCTGAGCTTAGGACGAACAATTGGTCCACGCCAACGAGTCAAAAAAGCGGATTGTAAACTTAAGCATGGTATACATGTGTCCATGTTGTCGGGTGTGGATTCAGCACACTCGAAATTGCCATTTGCCTGTAGTTTTTCTTCTTCGTCGAGGCATCAAGATCATGGTTCGTTTCGCCATCACCCCAGAACACTGGCAAGCCGCTCTTCAATTCCCAACCCAGATCGCATTGAGCCAAACGGAAACGACCGCCGTCCGGTTACAAGCCGCCAGGATGGTACAGGCAATGCTGAAGATCCTGCTGAAGGAAGCGAAAGACAAGGACGAAATGCGCGAGACGGTTGAAGCCTTTGTTCCGCAGCAAGCGAAGCAACCGAACGTTGCCACCTCGGAAGAGAAGGATCCTTCAGCCGGCCATCCAAGTGGCCACGAAGAGAGCTGCGTGACCTTGGCTGACACTGCGCAGCCCAAGAATGCCTTGGCAACGCCCAGCCAAGCGATGCCTGAAGATGTTGACCAGACGCGGCCACGATACATTGGCCGCGTCGGTCCCAGGAAGCTGCGTGGGAAACGGAGGTGACCTGCCACCCCTGCCCCTTTGTTGATCACTAAGGCCCACCCACCACGGTGTACTGGGCGGTGGAATCGCTCGGCTTGGTCACCACAGCGCGGAAGGTCTTCTCCTTCAATTTGCGGGTGTCCAAGCGGAACGTGATCGTGTGACGGCCAGGTAAGACGTTGGCCGAGATCGATTCATCCCCCTTGAATTCGTCGTCGATGATCCACACGGTCACGCCTGTGGTTTGGTTCATCTCGACACCGATTTTGCCACCATCGACGACTTCGATTTCCGCTTGCAGGAAGAGCACCGGGCTTTCGATTTCGCTCAGCTCGGTCAGCGGCAATTCGCCGTTCACCTTGCCGTAGATCGGCAACCAGGCGTCGGCGTCGAGGTCGGCAATCTGCGATTCGAATTCACCCGTCGAAGGTGCGGCTTCTCCTTGCAGGACCGTGGGCACTTCCTTCATCACGCGCCACCGTTGGATGGTTGGCTCGCTGCGAATCCCGTACGGACCTGGTTTGCCAAGCTCCGACACATAACAGACGAGATCCAGAAATTCGTCTTCGGTCAGAAAATTAGCGAGGCCCTTAGGCATCAGCGATCCGCCTTCCTTTTCCAAGTCGATATCGTCGGCTGGGATGATATCTTCCTTGCCGTTGGCGTCCTTTAGCACGACACGATCGTCGTTCGCGTCGACCACAACCCCTTGATGGATCTTGCCGTCGAAGTCGATGATCGTCTTCATCAGATACGCTTCTTTGACGGCCATTTCGGGAAAGAGAATCGAGTTAATCACGTAATCGACGGGACTAGTCGCACCGACTGGACTTAGATCCGGACCAATCTGTCCGCCAGCGCCACTGATGGCGTGGCACTTCAAGCAGCTGAGATCTTTGCGGCGGAAGATGTCTTCGCCACGCTGGGGATTTCCCTTCTCTAAAACCTTCGCCACCAGCGATTGCAGCTGTTCGTCGGTGAGGGGTTCTGGATTGTTATCGATGCCTGCAGCTGTGCTGAGCACATTCACCAGGGCTGCATCGGAACGTCCCACCGAGTACATTTGGCGGAGGCACATCTTGGCGATATCGCCGTCCAGCTTCTTTCCTTCGAGCGCCTTGGCCAAGGCATCAGGCCCTTTGGTGTCGGCGAGAAACGCATCAATCATGTCGGCCGGGTCGGTCGAGGTATCGGCGGTGGTCAGCACGTCGGCTGCGGCCTTCGCGGCTTGGTTGATGTCGATGTTGGCCAGGGCCGAAACGCCCAAGTAGCGAATCGACAGCGGTTGGCTGGCATCGGTCAGCTTCGCCACGGTGGCAGACGTATTGTCGCTTCCCGTTTCGATGAGCGAATCGATCGCCAAGCGGCGCAGTGTGCGGGGCTGATCTTGATCGAGAGCGATTTGTGAGAGGGTATCGGCCGTGGCGGTCACCTTCCAAAGCCCGGCCAGTTCGATCCCGAGCTTCTTAAGCTGGGCATTATCGCTGGCGATCAGTTCGCTCACGGCTGCCAGGTCGCCGGTCGGGACCAGGTTGCGGCTCTCGCTCGCTTTCTTCAACTGCTGAAGGGTTTCCAGTTTAAGTGGTTCGCTGAATCCATCCGGCTTAGTGGCTTCCTGAAAGAGGACACCCAGGTTCTCGGCATTGCCCCGTTCGGCGATCATGCCAACCACGGTGCCCACACGCGACTCTGGCAGCTTGCCGCTTTTCAAAAGACGGACCATGCCGTCGGTCGCACCTTGAGCGGCAACGTGCTGAGGGGCGGCTGTCAGTAGCGCTAACGCGATCAAACAGCCAGGAAGAAAGAATCGATTCAACATGGTGGTCAGTTCCAAGGGGAGGCGGGGGATCGATCGAAAAAAAGAGCCATCCTCGACGAAGGAGGATGACTCTCGTTTGCGTCACGCACGGCGGGCGCGATCTAGTTTTGCTTGGCCTTCTTTTCGAGCGTGGCCAAGGTTTCTTTCAAGGTGTACTCGAGATAGTAGTCCTGATCGTGGATCAGCGATTCGAGTGCGATTTCCTGAGCTCGGTTGACATCGTCACCGTCGAAGAAGCTCAGGGCTCGGATTGCTTCCAGGCGAACGCGCGGATGCTCGTCGTTGACCTGCTCTTGCAACATATCCAGTGCGCCATCAACGCGATCTCGCCAGTAGCACAACACGCGGGTCGCGGCAGCACGGGCTCGATAGTCGCTATCGGTCAGCATTCGCTTCAGCAGATCACCGTCGACCAGATCCAGGTTTTGCTTGACCCACAAAGCTTCGAGCATGTGGTGAGCGTAGTTCGGATCGTTCTTGTCGAGCTCGCTGAGCCACTTGTCGATTGCCGAGGCAACTTCGGGATTGTCGTGCTTTCGCAGTTCCCGACGCACTCGATAACGGGTGCGGTATTCGGGCTCCTTCAACAAATCGAGCAGTGCTTCAACCGGTTGGTCGGCGATCTCGGGTGCCTTGACCAGGTCGTTACCGGTGTAGCGAATGCGCCAGATGCGACCGTGATGCTTGTCACGCTTCGGATCACGCAGCGAGTGCTGCATGTGACCGACTAGTGGGTTGTACCAGTCGACAATGTAAAGCGCCCCATCGGGACCGAACTGAATATCGACCGGGCGGAAGCTGGTATCCTTCGAGACCAACAGCGGATCGACCGGATCGGCATGGAAACCGCTGCCTTCGTCCTTCATCTTGTACTGAAGAATGCCTTGGAAGCCGATGCAGTTGTTCAGCAGGTAGTTGCCTTGAGCCGACTCGGGGAAGTTGCGGCTGGAAACCAGTTCGCAGCCAGCGGTCGGTCGCCACTGCTTCTTGAGGAACTGTTGCATGCTGCCATGCTTCTGTGGGTAAACGACATCGCCACTGAAAGCGGTTCCGTAGTAGTTGGCACCGCCGGAGGCATCGGCAACGAAGTTTTGTCCCCAGTCGTCAAAGGTGTGACCCCAAGGGTTGGCAAAGCCGTAAGAGACGAAAATGTCGAGCTTGTCGGTCTTCGGCTCGAAGCGGAAGATGCCGGCGTTTTTGACCCGTTCCGGACCGTAAGGCGTTTCGACCTGGGAGTGATGGAAGGTGCCTTCCTGGAAGTAAAGTGCACCGCCAGGACCCCACGTGAACGCACTGATCGAGTGGTGGGAGTCGGCTGAATCGAAGCCGTGCAAGATCAGCGTTCGTTCGTCTGCCTTGTCGTCGCCATCGGTGTCCTTCAGGAACATCAGATTCGGCTGTTGGGCCACGTAGGCTCCGCCGTCACCGATTTCGACACCGGTGGGCACGTGCAAACCGTCCGCGAACGTGATGCTTTTGTCGGCGGCGCCGTCGTTGTCGGTATCTTCCAGAATCAAAATCTTGTCATCCGGAGGCGTGCCCGGCAGGTACATCGGGTAGCTTTCCATCGTGGTGACCCACAGACGCCCCTTGGCATCGAATGCCATTTGAACCGGATTCTCCAGTTCCGGGAACTCGACTTCCGAAGCAAACAAGTTGATCTCGTAACCTTCCGGTAGCGAGAAGGTCTTTTGTTCGGCTTCTGGCGAGAAGATATCGACGGGGCGATTCACGTTAGTTTCGATACGGGTGAAATCGCCTGTGTTGCTGTCGTCGACCTCAGCCGGAACCGTTTCGCCGTTGGCGACTTTCCAGATGCGATGATCGCGGTTAACGATCATCTTGCGCAGCTTGTCGAACTCGGCCGGGAAGTTAACGACACCAAAGGGGTTCTTACGACCACCGTAAATGTAGTAACCGTTGACCGCGCGATGATCGTAGAAGAACTGCAGGTCCTTCTCTTTCACTTCTGGATAGAGCTTGGCCAGATCGGTCTTGTACTCAGGGGCTGGGCCGAACAGGCTTTCGTCCAGTTGCTTACCGAACTCTTGGTAACCAGCGTCGTTCAGGTGAACGCCGTTGATTGTCAGGTCGGTGTCTTGATCCATGGCCGGTTGCATGGCCGTGAACATGTCGGCAAACGGGACTTCGTTCCGCTCGGCGACGGCGGCCATTAGCTTGGTGTAGGCGGCGAGGTTCTCGTTGTTCTGCTTTCCATCTGGCAGAAAACGGGAGTGCATGTCTTCGTGCGGGATCGGCGAGACGAGGATCAATTGCGGTGTCTTGCCGCGATACTTGGTTTCTTTGGTGTCCTTGATGAACTGCTCGAGATCTTTCTCGAACTGCGGCAAACCATCTTTGCCGGCGAACGACTCGTTGAAACCGAAGAAGGCAAAGATCACGTCGGGAGCATGATCGGCCAGACGCGTGGCGTGGTCTTCAAAGTCTTTGCTGCGCGGGCGAAGCGTCAGTTCATCGGCCGACCAACCCAAGTCACGCACCGTCAGGTTCAACTCCGGGAAGCGTGCTTGCAGGCGTGTCTCGAAGTGGGGGAAGTACTGCATCCGTTCGGCCAGCGTGTTGCCGATATAGACGATCTTGTCTCCCTTCTTCAATTCCAATTGCGGGGCCGCGGTGGCGACCGAAGAAGCGAGCAGCGACACGCTGAGGCCTAGAATCAAGGCCGCGAAAGACGTTGGTCGGGTCATGATGTTCCTGTGAATTCCAATGGGTTGAAATGCAAGCATGGAGGCGGATGGGAGGCATGTTCACAACGCGATTCATTCGTCGTTGGCACCCCATCGCAGGGAGGCAGGTTCGTTCGCGGCGAGAAGGTTGGCACGAAGGCGTAAAGCGAGATGCCTGTCGTGGCATGAACTCCTCTTTTTGGAGGAGATTCGCATCCCGACACGAACCTCCCAATTATAGCCCTGAGAATGCCCGGCTTGAAAGATTCAGCGGTCGATTTGAGAATCTTGTCGAAAGCGTGGTTGTGGCCGGAAATGGCTTGCAGTGCGAGAAAAATCAGCGTTAATCGCGTGATGCCACGTGATAGAGGAGAGCTCGCTCGAACCGAATTGTTTCGAGAATGAATTATGAAAAAAGCTGATAGCAGATCACGCTAACGTTTCTCGCTCTCAATCCCCGCGAATGCGGGTCGCGTCCCATGCACTCGGAGGATACGTAGCACCTCGCACACTGTCCCGGCGTCGCGGTTGAGATGCGTATGTTTCGAGTTGACCATAATCTCGGTTTGTACGCCCGGAATTCGCGCGCTGGAAACGGGCACCACACCGTCGCTTTGGCCATCATGAATCGTCCACCAGCCACTACCGACAATCGTATGCGCCGGAACGCCAGGGGTGAGTGGTAAGCGATGGATACCTTCCAGCAACAAACTATGGGGGTTCACCAGGTCGAAGCTGGTCGGGATACGCGTTCGTAATTCCTTTCGGAACGCGGCCGGATTGTCTTCGATCAACCGCTTGTGAGCTTCGACCAGATAGGGCGATTGATGAACCAGTGACGCCGAGACATGACTCAGCTTGCCGCACGCATACGACGAACCTTGGTGAGGCGTTCCGATAAAGATCACGCGGCCCACACTCGGCGAATGATTGAAGTAGAACATCCGCCGCAGGTAGGCACTCATCTTCGGGTCGGCATCTAACGTGTTGACCGGTTGGAAGGCCACATGTTCCCACAGCGTGTTCGCGCTGTCGGTCACTTGCAGTTTCGAGAGGAGCCCGCCCATGCTATGCCCGACGAGCACGACGTTTCTTAAGTCGCGATCAAATCCGCTGGGATCCATTTCCTGAATCAGGTCGTGCAGTTGTTCACGCATGATGGCCGCCGTTTCCATGAACGGTGCCCCGGTCGGATAATGAAACGCCCAGATCTCGTACCGCGCAGCTAAGTCAGGGTTGCTGTCGATCTCGTTGGCGATGCCTGCCCAGGTATACGGTGCGGAGAGCAATCCATGCACAAAGACAACCGGGATCTTTCCTTTACGATGCGGCTCCATGATGAATAGCCCGCGATCTTCGACGTTGTCCATCGGATGCAGCGCTTCCAGCGAACACTCGCCACGCGTGTTGCTCAAGAGAAACGCATACGGCGCGGTAGTGTCTTTGGCCAGCGGCACCTGGCGGCAATTGAGTTCGACGTCGCCTGATTGTTTCGGATCGTACAGTTCAAGCCGAGCCACGACCTGCTCGACGTGTGTTCCGTCGGGAATGGCCGCTTCCGTGGTGGCATCGAACGCTTCGACTTCGCATTCGGGGCGCAGGATGGCCGTGGCGGCGAACGGAAGGCGATCGGGATACCAGCGATCGTTCTTATCGCGAATGCGTTCAACCACCAGCGGCACGCCAAGGCCAGGCGACTTGTGCTGAGTCAACACATAGTGCGATTTATAGTTGCCAACGACATGCCAGCGATCGAAGTCTGCCGCTGTGCGCTGGAAGTTGATGTATTCAAATTCAACAATTCGATAGCTGCCGTTGACCGGCAGCTTGATGCCAACTTGTTGATCGATGTGTCCTGTTTTATCGGCGATGAAGATCAAGCGAGCGATCGACGAATGGTACACTTCCCAGGCCCGGCCGGTGGCTTTCGTGGTCTTAGGTTGCGGCGGAACGAGTTGCAGATAGCGATACGCCGCGATCGCTGCATCGAGGAACATGTTCATTGCCGACTCGTCGAGCTGCTTGTCGGCATCGACCGCCATGGCGTAGTAGGTTTCCGCCTGGCGAAGCTGCACGTCGGCCGATTCGGTTTGCGGAATCGGTTGTTCGCGGATACTCGGCATGTACAGCGTTTCCCCTTCCGCCAGATCTTGTTGGAAGAACTCGGGGCCAGGCTCGAACATCGGATCGCTGAACT
This sequence comes from Blastopirellula marina, assembly GCF_002967765.1. Classification (NCBI taxonomy): domain Bacteria; kingdom Pseudomonadati; phylum Planctomycetota; class Planctomycetia; order Pirellulales; family Pirellulaceae; genus Blastopirellula; species Blastopirellula marina. Next base: position 72,956 of record NZ_PUHY01000004.1, read on the forward strand.
TCTGCACCGTCTGCGGCGCTGGGGTGTCGATTTGTTCCCCGTCTGGTCGCAGCAGGTTGGGCATCGACGAGGCCCGGCCGACCGGCTTGCCAATGACTTCTTCGCCCAGGTTGGTTGACGTTTCTTGATAGGCAGCGCGTGGCTCGATTTCTTCTTCGAAGGCGCACAATTGGAATGGACTGGGCGGGTTGGCTGGCGGTTCGTAAGTAGCCAGTGAAATCGAAGCGGCTTCCGTCGCAGGTGCTTCAAGTGAGGTGACGTCGCATGGGTTGCACCAGATCCCAAACGGATATTGCGCCTTCGGATTCGCTTCCGGGCAAGGAGCCACCATCTTCGGATCACCCCAGCGACCTTTCCGGCAAAGAGCGCAGCCTGAGGCGACCTGAAGAATCAGAATCGTGACGCCCAGCATGGCGATTGTCGGCTTCCAGCGGACCACAGAGATGCTTCCTGCAAAGTAAGGTGGGGAGTTGAGCACGAATGCTTATTGATGTCTGTGCCGAAATCCAACCTGGTAACAGGCCGATTTGCCATGAATCCGGGGTTTCCGTTGGTCGCCCCTATCAGATTAATGGCGCAGACTTCAATAACGTAGCGCGGCCCTTCGCCGAAGCAGCGAGACTGCGGGCGAAATGAACCGCACAAGGTTACCCCACAAACAAGGTCCGCGCAGTCGATTCCCTTCGCGCAGCCGGAAAAAGTTCGCCGGCGGAACGTAGGTTAGCGCGGTCGTGATCGCCGTAGTGGTCGTACGGAAATTGGCGGCTGGCCGTTGTTACGACATGCTGTGATGTTTGGTGAACAGAGCTGCCTGCCAGCGTGCGGCGCGGTCGATGTGCTGCTGCACGATCGAGCACAACTCTTCTCGCTTAATCGGTTTCAGCAAGAAGTCGGACGCCCCTTTCTCGACTGCCTCGGTCACCAGCATCCAATTCGAATGCCCTGTGAGAAACACCACCTGTGTCCAGGCATTTCGATGCTTGGCATAAACCAACATGTCCATGCCGTTGATATCCGGCATTTCGATGTCGCTGATCAGGAGATCGCAGCAGTTGTTCGAGATCCATTCCTGGGCTTCATGCACGTCGGTGAAGTCGTGCAGCACGAGTTCTTCCCCGAACGTTCCGCGCAGGATGGTTTTCACTAAACGGACAATCCCCGGGTCGTCGTCAAGAATTACGGTGGTGAGCTTTCGGTTTGGCATGGAGATCTCGACCCTAAACGATTGAGGAAGCACCGTCGTCCGACGGCAAGTGTGTGAGGTAAAGTTACGTTACAATTAGCTTGTAGATGGCCCCGATGACGGGAGCCCGCAACTGTTAGATCAAACCCATTGTTGGCGGAGTAACGATATTATGGAAAATACCGAATTTGTGCCTGTGCGGACCTGTCAGAGTCATGAAGAAGCCACGATCATCCAAAATGCGCTGCAGGAAGAAGGCATCAATTGCGCCTTGGATAACGACCATCAAGGCGGACTGACCGGTGTGTTGGCGATTCGCCTGTTGGTTCCTGCCGATCAGCTAGAAAAGGCGAAGGCCTTTCTCGACGAGCATCACGCCGACTAATTTGCCCGTAGTTGATTGACTACTGAACGGCCTCGACCGCCGCGGTGACTTCGGTAATCGCGGTGGTCATGTCGTGCCCTATCAGGCAAAGACGTGGGCCGTGCACCTTTTCTTGAACCGCTTCGATAAGACGCCGCTGAAGATCTTCCCTGGCTTTCGGCGACCACCAGGTATTTTCTTGCGGGGCGATCGATTCGGCGGCAGGAATCCAAAGAATCACCAGTCGCGATGGCGCGTCGGACGCTATGGTCGTCGCAGAAGTGTCGCGTATCACGGCCGAGATTTCCGACCAGTAGGGAAGCAAGCGAACGGCTCCCGCGTCTTCTTTGATTGAGCTGGGCGATGGTTCGAGCAGGTCGACAAGTTCTCGGGCCGAGTCAGGCCAATGCGGAGCAGTAAGCGGGATGCTGACCACGTCTTTTCCCAGCTTCTTTTGGACCTCTTCACACAATCGCCAGGCCGTTGGACCTGGGGGAGTTGCCAGTTCGATTACGGGGGGCGAGTTAACGAGTTGCTCCCACAACTGACCCATCGTCGCACCGAGTTGCGGATGGATCATTTCCGCAGCCACTTCCGCGGCTGGTTGCATTACGAATTTGCGGAAACTCATTCGAGGGTGAGGAAGTGTCAACTTGGGTGTTTCCAGCACGACATCGTCGTACAGCAGCAAGTCCAAGTCGAGGCTGCGTGCTCCCCAGCGTAGTGCTCGGACACGTCCATGCTGATGCTCGATTTCGATCAGCTTCTGGTGGACTTCGTCCGGAGACAAGTTGGTTTCGTACTTGGCTGCCGCGTTGATGAAGTCAGGTTGCTCGGCAGGTCCGCCGACAGGTTTGGTCGCTAACAGACTGCTTCGACCAAGTAGAGAGAAAGCTGGATCGGCGGCAAGCTCGTCGATGGCCTGCGAAACGGTTTCGCCGCGATCACCCAAATTGGCGCCTAAGGCGATCAGGATAGTGGCCACAATCGAATTCTTCACTGGCCGCAACGGAAGTGTTGGAAGCGAGGCCTGCGGCTACCAGGCACAAATACGCCAAAAAGCGTGAAGGGATATCCTTAAACAAGACCCGCAGGTCTGTCGCAGTCGTTCCGTCCGTCGTCGCCCTTCGTGCTTTTTAGCGGAGAGGTTACTAACCTTGTGCGACAAATCCTTTTGCCGGAAAGCAATTCTCCCGCATGGCTCTTATCTGCCTCGCTCACTCCGTTGGTATGGCGAGTCGTTCGTCTACCAAACTAACTTGTTGTTGGTGCATTATCCGAGCGCGCAACGCGACCGCGGGAAGGCCTTGCATGCGAGCTGGGAACCATCGGTCAGAACGACCAATTTGCGACAATCAACAACAGGTTTAGGAGGAGGAGAGAGGCGTTTTCGACGCGACTAGCGTCTGGTGGTTCCAATCAACATAGGGACTAATTTTGCGAAGCGGAGTCGAGTTGTCAAGCAACCTGAGTAATCTTTTTTTCACAATCGAAGTTCCACGAGAGTTTCGTTGTAGAAAAAAGACAAAAATCGAAATCGAATCTCGCAAAACGAAATTTGTTGATAAGGACTTATTGAATAAGTCATATTTTAGTTGTGTGAAATAGATGATGAGATGAGTTCGGTTCGTACGTATTCTTTCGCAAGATGATTCCCGCGCGATCGATCGCGTTACGCCATGCGACGATGTTTAAGTGCCGGAAGTTCTTTTCGCAGTTGGCGCTGCTTCGCCAAATCGATCTCAGCAAAAATAATTCCGGGTGTTTCGTGCGCACCGCGCGCTAAAATAGTTCCCCACGGATCAACAATCATCGAGTTGCCATGGCAACGGATCGAATCGCCGTACATTCCGCACTGATTTGCCGCGATCACATAGACTTGATTTTCAATGGCGCGCGCTCGCAGTAAGACTTCCCAGTGTGCTTGGCCTGTTTTGTCGGTGAACGCTGCGGGAAGGAGGCAGATTTGCATCCCGTTTTCGGTTAGACGGCGAAAGACTTCGGGGAACCGTAGATCGTAACAAATGGCTTGTCCAACGTGCCCGAGCGGCGTCGAGGCTTCCGCAAGTTGACTACCTGCTTTGACGTAGTTCGATTCAATGGTTTTGACTTCCGCTAGGTTGATATCAAAGCAGTGAATTTTGTCGTAGCTCGATAAGACTTGGCCACTGGGACCAAAGATGACACTCCGATTGAGAACCTTGTTTGGTTCTTCCGTCGAAGCAACCGCCACACTACCGGCGCAAAGGACCAGTTGGTGTTCGCTGGCCAAAGCCCGCATCTTCGTAAAGACCGGCCCATCCATTGCCTCTGCATGCTGCTTTAGGTTGACCAGATTTCCCAGGTAGGGGAACAGCTCTGGCAAAACCACCAATTTGGCCCCTTCGGTGGCCGCCTGAACGATCAGGTCTTCGGCTTGGGCCAGGTTGGCAATTTTTTCCGTTCCAGAGTCCAATTGTATGGCCGCAGCAAGATACGGAGCGATCATTGGGAACATCTCCAGCGTTTCATTTATCGTGAGCTATGTTCTATACTGACACAGGGTGTTTGCGACCGTAGCAAGCCCCCCCTTCCTCGGACGGTGCGCCATTGTTACGGATTCACTAAATTCATGAGTATCCATACTGAGAACGAGTTGACCGAGCTAAACCATCTTCAGCAGCAATTGATGTTGGCCGTGGAAGATGATGCGCGGCGAGTCGAAATTTTGGCGACCCTCCTGGGTGAAGCAGCTTGTTACCGCTTGGCGATCTACCAGATTCCTGCCGACTTCGTCTTGTCGGTCGTGATTCCGGTATACAACGAGGTGAAGTCACTTCCGCAAGTGATTGCCGCCGTACGCCGCTGTGGTTTCCAATGCGAAATCATCCTGGTCGACGACGGCAGTACCGACGGCACACGTGACCTGTTGGACGGCATGCGTGGTGAACCTGACTTAAAGATTATCTTCCATGAGAAGAACCAAGGCAAAGGTGGCGCCCTTTCGACTGGTTTCCGTCTGGCAACCGGCGATGCGGTGATCATCCAGGATGCCGACTTGGAATACACCCCGAATGACTATCGCGCCTTGCTCCAGCCGATCATCTGTGAAGGTGTCGATGCGGTTTACGGTAGCCGCTTTATCACGGGTCAGCGAAACGTACCACGCTTGCGTCATTACATCGCCAACAAGATTGTGACGATGTGGTCGAATTTGTTTACCAATCTGCTGCTGACCGATATGGAAACCTGCTACAAGGTGTTCCGTCGCGAAGTCATTCAAGAGATCGCTCCCACACTACGTGAAAAGCGGTTTGGTGTCGAACCAGAGATTACCGCCAAACTTGCGCGTCGCAAGGGCCTGCGAATTCGTGAAGTCCCCATCCGTTACTTCCCACGTTCGTATGAAGAAGGGAAGAAGATTGGCTGGCGGGATGGTATCCGAGCCCTGTGGTGTGCGATAAGGTATTAGACCTAACCTGCTTCATCGTCCCCGCCAGACTCGGTCTTAATGAATGATGCCCCATCTCTAGAGAGCGGATCTTCGCCTATCGATCCGAATCTCTATCAGAAAACACAACGCGCTACCCGGCTTACCATGCTGGGGCAGATCGCGGGGCAGATTATCTCGTTGGTCGTACTCGCCGAATTGTACCGCATGGTCGATCCGGGTGAGTTCGGACTTCTCGGGATGTTTATGCCGATCACGCTGCTGGTGCGTTCGTTCGGCTCGCTGGGGATGGATATTGCTACCGTGCAGCGACGTGGTCTGACCGACGAACAGGCGACTTCGCTCTTTTGGTATCAAATCATTACAGGCGTGATCCTGACGGTCATCCTGGCCGGCATGGCCCCGGTGCTGGCCTTATTCTTCAATGCCGAACGTCTGTTGCCGCTGGGTATTGTGATGTCAGGCACCGCCCTGCTCTACAACAGCTACTCGCAACATAAGTCGCTTGCCGAGAAGAAGCTTTATTTCGGTCGACTGACAATCGTCCGCCTATTGTCACTGGTGATCAGTGGTGTGTTGGCGATTGCCGCCGCCTGGTACGAATTTGGCGTGTGGGCGCTGGTGATCCAGCAGTATGCCGAGTTGATTGTGCTGAACGTTGGTTTCTGGTTCATCGAACCGTGGCGGCCAGGTAAGATGGCTCCCTTCTCAGAAGTGAAATCGCTGTTGCACTTCAGTGGGTTTTATACCCTTAGTGGATTGTTCTTTGCTGTCGGACAGAACTTCGACAAGATCATGTTGGGCGTGTTGGTGGGCAGCAATTTCCATGGGCAAGAATGGATTGGCTATTACACGCAAGCGTATAACCAGATGATCCGTCCGGTGTACTTGCTGACCTCGCCAGTCACTTCGGCCATGCTCCCTGCCCTTTCGCACGCCAGGAAAAACAGCGAAGCATTCACGCGATTGACGTCTGGTTTCTATCGCATGGTCGGCATCATGTTAGCACCCGCATCGGTGGGGATGTTCCTGGTCGGTGAGCGTTTAATGATGGTGCTCGGTGGTGACGAATGGATGGAGGCAGGGGAATTGTTAGCGGTAATGGGGCCAATGATCCTCGCTCAGAGTTGGATCAATATCTCCGGTACGCTGATGAGTGCTGCTGGGCGAACCGACATGTTGGCCGCCGGAGCATTTGGAACGTTGCTGACCCTCGCCGCGGCATGCGGCATTGCCTATTGGCGGGTGGGAAGCGATCCGACCGACTTAACGCTCGAATTAGCGTTCATGGTGACCATTGCCACCGTTTGCATGTGTGGACCTTACTTGGCGTTCTGTTTCCACTTTGCCAGGCTCAAACTGCGGCACCTCTTCTTACCCATGGTGCCGGCGATTGTCGCCTCGCTGCTCATGGGGGTGCTTGTCTGGATGCTCGAGACCAATTTCGGCGTGCTGCCGCAGTTTATGGTCTTGGTGCAACAAGTTGGGGTGGGCGTAATCGCATATCTCGTGTTTGCCCGCAAGGAAGTATTGTGGCTGTGGCGACAACTTCGCGGGCAAGGGATCGAAGAAGTTGGCCACACCGTTGTGGAGTAGCCTTCGCGAACGCTCGGCTACAGCTGGCCGAGGATCGAATCGCCGCGGAAGGTAGGGCGTGACATAACCAACTGGCTCACCCCAATTTGTCGTTCGGCAAAGCCCGCTTCGCAGTAAGCGAGATAATACTCCCACATGCGGAGGAAGTAGTCGTCCATGCCCAGGGCACGAATTCGGGGCAGGTTATCGATGAAGTTGCCTCGCCACTCTTTCAAGGTTCGAGCATAGTGCGGACCGAAATCTTCGGCGTGCACCAGTCGCATGTCGGTGGTGCGCGCCAGCGAGCTGGCAATGAGGCCGTACGAAGGGAGGAAACCGCCGGGGAAGATGTAACGCTGGATAAAGTCGACGCCGCGAGCGTAGCGGTTGACCCGTTCGTCCGGGATGGTGATCGCCTGCAGAACCATGGTTCCATTCGGCTTCAGCAGTTGGCAGCACTTCTGGAAGTACGTGTCGAGGTACTCTCGCCCGACCGCTTCAATCATCTCGATACTGACCAGGTGATCGTACTGCCCCGTCAAATCGCGGTAGTCTTGCTTCAACAGCGTCACGCGATCGGTAAGCCCTGCTTGCTCGATGCGTTGCTTGGAGAATTCGTACTGCTGCTGCGAGATCGTTGTGGTGGTCACGCGGCAGCCGTAATTCTTGGCCGCATACTCGGCGAAACCACCCCAGCCGGTTCCGATTTCCAAGACGTGGCTTTTTGGGGTCAGATTCAGCTTACGACAAATGCGTTCGAGCTTGGCGATCGAAGCTTCTTCGAGCGTGGCATTCGGATGTTCGAAGACGCCAGATGAATACATCATTGTCCGATCAAGCATCAGCCCAAAAAATTGGTTGCTCAAATCGTAGTGAGCGGCGATGTTCTTGCGGCTACCATCGCGCGAATTGCGGGTTCGCCATTGCTGGAAGCGACGAACGGGTGCCAGCCAGAAGGCGGATTGGCGTTCGATCGATTGCAGCGATTGAAGATTGTGGGCCATGATTCGCAGTAGAGCGGTCAGGTCGCTGCAAACCCATTTCCCTTGCAGGTAAGCTTCAGCGGCGGCCAGGGTTCCCCCAAACATCATTTGACGGTAAACACGAAGGTCGTCGATTCGTACGACCACACGCAGTGCCGTGTCGTGGCTGGGACCGAATTGGTTTTGCCCGAGCGGGTCGACGATTAGAACGTGCCCCGCCGTGATGTTCGAAAGCGTTCGATGCAAAATCTTTCGACACTGCCGCGATACCCAGCAGTAAAGACCTTGGGAGTAGCGCCCCGCGGCACTGGGACGATGTGAGATAGGACCTTCCAGGGCCAGTTCTGTGGCCTGAGAGCGACTACTGGAGCAAGCCGAGGGGACACGGGAAAGTTTCATGGATGAGGGAATATGGGACATCGCTTCCACCAAAGTTTGCAGGCTTCTAAGTAGATCGCCGCGATTACCTTCAGGCTCATTGCGGGCATATGCCATGCGAACCGTCGCAGCATCGAGGGTGTTAACGGCTTTTTTTCTAAGGACATCCCCGCTTGGAAGATCCGGTTGCCCGCTTGCCAGTTCTCAAGCCCCACCACCAGTCGATCGCCCGGGGCTTTGAAGCTCCAGCGATAGTTTTGGTCCATTGGCATGAAGGGAGAAACATGCATCTGCTTGGCATGCTCGTAAGTCCATGCCTGCTGCGCGTCGTCCCACGTCGGGGTCAGCAAGTAGGCGTGCTGTTCTCCCCAAGGAATATTGTTTACCTCGGCCACAATCTGCTTAGGAAAGGGTTGCTGATCGTCTTCGATCAAATACAAGTTCAGCGGGCTGAAATAGACGCCGAAGTAACGCAGTTGTGTTAAAAGTCGAATGTGGCCGGTTGGACGCTTGCCAGAGTGGTGCTCTACAAAATCCCGCACACGGCTTTCTAAGGTGCCTTGCTCACTACGAAGGTGAACGTTGCGAGGAAACGAAATCGCTGCGCTACGGTGCTCAGAAAGCAACCGTCGCGGACCGACCAGCGCATCGAGTTCCGCCAGATCGAGCGACGCCATGGTCAGGCGGTATTCAAAGTGGTGCTCGATGGGCGTATGTCGTGCGTGGTGGACGCGTCCTTCGTAGAGGCAGCTGCGCATGTGTCGAGGTTCTTATCAAAGTGCTGGGCGACGGCTAAGGCACTTTTCACGCCGTCCTCGTGAAAACCGTAGCCGCACCAGGCACCACAGAAGTAAGTGAGATGGTTTCCTTGGATCTCTGACAAACATTTTTGAGCGGCAAACGAATGTTGGTTGTAGGCTGGATGCTCGTAGTTGAAGCGATCGAGGATCTTCGCCGGATCGATGCGATCGGTGGCGTTCAGGCTCAATAGAATTGGCTTGGGGGAAGGTACTTTTTGGAGACGCGACAAGTCGTAGGTGACGTTGGCGGTAGATTGGTTGTTGGCGGGGATAAAGTAGTTCCAACTCGCCCAGGCATGCCTGTGGGTGGGCAACAAGCTGGTGTCGGTGTGCAAGACCGCGTCGTTGGCTTGGTACGGAAAACGTCCCAGAAGCTCGCGTTCCAGCGGCGTGGCGTATTCCAGCATCTTGAGCGTTTGATCGGCATGCGAAGCGAAGATCACCCGGTCGAAGTCATACAATTCGCCTGCCTTGGTCAGCACTTTGATCTGTTCTTCCTCTCGGCGAACTTGCTGGATTGGGCAGTTGAGGCGGACACGATGGGCGAGCGGTTCGAGCAGCTTTCGTACGTAAGTCTTTGAACCGCCAACGATCGTTCTCCATTGGGGCCGATTGCGAATCGCCATCAGGCCGTGGTTATCGCAGAAGCCCAGGAAGAACTGTGCTGGGAAGTTCAGTATTTGCTGCGGAGAGGCAGACCAAATCGCGGCAGCCATCGGCAACAGGTACTTCTCGCGGAACATTTTTCCGACGCCGCAGCGCTGGAGGAAATCACCAACCGTTTCTGTGTCTGCCAGGTTGTCCTTGGCCACCGCATCGGTTCCTGCTTGGTTGAACCGTAGGATGTCGCGGAGCATTTTGAGGTAGGCAGGGGAAACAACGTTCTTCCATGACGGAAAGAGTCCGCGAAGACTACTCCCTTGATATTCCAACTTGGAAGCTTCGCAGCGAACACTAAAACTCATGTCGCTGTCTTGAGCTTCGACCCCCAGGATATCGAGCAGGCGGATGAAGTTGGGATAGGTGCGATCGTTGAACACCATGAAGCCGGTATCGACGTCGTAAGGCTGTCCCTCGACTTCACACGTGACGGTATTGCTGTGGCCGCCAGGATAATTCGCCGCTTCAAACAAGGTGACATCATGATCGTCGTGCAGCAGTCGAGCGACAAGGTTTCCGCTGATGCCTCCACCAATCACGGCAATTCGGAGACGGTTCATAAAGGTCGTGGCTCCTGCTTCCTGGAAGCAGCAGGGTGAGAGGATGAAACGGATTCGCTCGTCGATTGCTGCGGCGCGGCAGGGGGCCAAGGGACGAAAGCACTCGTACGGCGGATGTAGTCCGCATACTCGGGGCGGCGATTCTTAATGCGCTGTTCCAAGTGCGCCACGCCCGAGAAGTAGAGCAGGCAAAATGTCATCAAGGCCGGACCGATCGCCGTCCACCAAGCACTGCTATCGGCGGAAAGGGTCAGCAGAAAATAGCCCCACCAAACTAGGAAGTCGCCGAAGTAGTTGGGGTGCCGGGTGTAATGCCACAGCCCTTCGTCGAGCACTTTCCCCTGATTGGCTCCGTTTGCTTTGAAACGCGAGAGTTGGTAGTCGCCAATCGCTTCAAAGGCCAAACCGGTCGCCCAACAGGCCAAGCCGATCGCAGTGATCGCCGTGAATTGCCCATCGAGGGTTGGCAAGATTTGCAGCGGCAGCGAGACAATCCACATGATTGTCCCCTGTAGCCCAAACACGACTACCAAGCTGAACAACGCGAAGTTCCGTCCTGGTTTGTTCCGCATCTCGGCGTAACGTTTGTCTTCGCCGTGGCCCAGATTTCGCCACGCTAAGTAACCACCAAGCCGGCAGCCCCAAACGGTGACCAGAATCGTAGTCAGCCATGCGACGGGACCGGGTGAGGCGGCACAAAGAAGCGAAACCCACGCTACCACAACGAAGCCCAAGCCCCAGAAGATGTCCACAATACTGGCATCTTTGAGCCACAAGCTGAGCAGCCACAGGGTGAACATGCACCCGGCAATGGTTGCGGCGTTGATCAGAAGTAGGGCTGGGAAATCCATGAAACGCTGGGGGAGAGTGAATAAAACAAAGCTATTCACGCGTAACCGCAGCGTTTCGTTCGAGTTAACAGGTGCTATCGAAAATTTTTACTTCGATTTTTGCTCCGCAATCCAGCGGTCGATCACTCGTTCGAGGATTGGGAGCGGCAAGGCACCGTTGTCGAGGACCGCATTGTGGAACTGGCGGATATCAAAATCGTCTCCGAGTTCCTGTTCGGCTCGGGCCCGCAGCTTTTTGATCTGTAATTCGCCGATCTTGTAGGCCAAAGCCTGGCCAGGCCACACAATATAGCGATCGATCTCGACGGCGACTTCCAAGGGGCTTTTGCCACTGTTCTCTTGGAAGAAGGTGATCGCTTGTTGGCGGCTCCAGCCCATGTTGTGCATTCCGGTGTCGACCACCAGGCGGCAAGCTCGCCACATCTCGAAGGTCAGCTGACCAAATTTGTCGTACGGAGTTTGGTAGAAGTCCATTTCTTCTCCCAACGATTCCGCATACAAGGCCCAACCTTCCACAAACGCGGTGTAGTGACCATTGCGGCGGAAGCGTGGCAGATCGGAAAGTTCCTGAGCTCGAGCAATCTGAAGATGATGTCCCGGAACCGCTTCGTGCAGGGTCAACGCTTGCATCTCGTATTTGGGACGGCTATCAAGAGCGTACGTGTTGGCCATGAAGAAACCGGCCCGAGCCGCATCGATCGAACCGGGGTAGTAACGAGCCGAGGTTTGGTTGGGGGCCTCGTAATCGGGAAAGGCCCGCACGCCGTATGGAAGTCGCGGTAAGGTAACGAACAATTTCGGAAGCTTCGCATCGACTTGCTTGGCAATATCACGGTAACCCATCAACAAGTCATCCGCTTCGGTATAGTAGAACTGCGGATCGGACTTGAGGAACTTGATGAAGTCGTCGAAGTTGCCCTCGAAGCCAGACTCACGAATCACCTTCTCCATCTCGCCCCGAATCCGCTTCACTTCGCTTAGGCCGATCTCGTGAATCTCTTGCGGGGTCAGGTCGGTCGTCGTCGAGCTGCGAGCCTTGTAGGCATAATACTCGCGGCCGTTGGGCAGCGCTGCGGCCCCGATCACGTCGGCTCCGTTGGGCAGATATTCGTCTTCGACAAACGATTTCAGCTTCAGCATCGCCGGAAAGACTGCTTGGGCGATCGCTTGCTTGCCTGCTTCTCGCAGACGGTCTTGATCGGCTTGGGGAATCGATTCTGGGAAGTCGTCGAACGGTTTGAACAGCGGGCTATCGGTCGCATCCGCTTTTAGCTGGCCGCTGATTTGCTTCGGGATACTGGCCAACGGACCAGGCGGCTGCACCCAGCGGGTCTTGATCCCTTCCTTCAGCAAGTCGGTAATCTGATCGAGGAACGTTGGGAAGCTTTTCAGGCGAGCCACATAGTTCTCGTAATCTTCCACGCTATCGAACGGCATTTGCTCAGCCGTCTGCGCGAGGCTGAATTGCGGTCCATCGAGTTGGTCGAGGGCAAATAGCTCCGAAGGAAACTTCTCTCCTTCGATTTCATTATTCAGTTCGTACTCGAATAGCTCGTACGAAAGCAGGTCCTGCCCGGTGAGTTGGCTAGGATCGATCTCCTTCAGTTTTTCCAGCAGTTCGTGCGGGTGCTTCTTGCGAAGGTCGATGGCTTCGCGAGACATATCGGTCCAGCGATCGTTGCCGCGGCGATCTCCCAATGCCGTGGCCCACGTCGGGAAGTTGTCCATCCGCCATTCCCAGTCTTCGGCGAACAGAGCGTGCAATTTGGTGGCGGCTGGATTCTCGGAGGCCGGCTCGTGGCCCATTAGCAGAGACGAAGTCAGAGCAACTGTTGTCATGGTCAGCATGACAAGTCGAGCGGCGGAACTAGGCATCGAAAATCCTCGCGGTTAAGGTCGGTCAGGTCAGCCCAAGCCTCACCGGGCTGATCCGTGACTTTCCATTCTGATGCAAGCCGCGAGGCATGCCAACTACTGAAATGTATAATTTTACGAATCGTTGTCGGAAAAATACCGAGCCGTTCCCAGCGAGGCGATGGCCTCACCGATTCGGGATAGTGCGACTGCATAAGCGGCGGTTCGCATGTCGATCTTCTTCTCGACCATCCAGTTATAAATATGGTCGAACTCGCGACACATCATCTCACTTAAGCGATGCTGCACTTCGTCCAAGCTCCAGTAGAAGCCTTGCAGATTCTGGACCCACTCAAAGTAGCTGACTGTCACACCCCCAGCATTTGCCAAGATATCGGGGACGATCAAGATCTCCTTTTCGTGCAAGATTTCGTCCGCTTCGCAGGTGATTGGTCCATTGGCCACTTCGACAATCACGTTGGCCTTGATGGCATGGGCATTTTCCGCGGTGATCACTTCTTCCAAGGCGGCAGGAATGAGCACATCGACATCAAGCTCGAGCAGTTGTTCATTGGTAATCGCCTTGGCTTGGACCGTTTCACAGACCGATCCGCTACAGTAGACGGCTTGCAGGCGGCGAGATTGATTTTTGATTTGAATCAAGCTGGGAACATCAAATCCTTCCGCTTTGTAGATCCCCCCACGCGAATCACTTACGGCCACCACCTGGTAACCTTCAGCGTGTAAGAGTCGGGCGATGCTTTGTCCGGCGTTGCCAAATCCTTGCACCGCAACGCGGATTTGTGAAGGCTCCCAGTCACGCTTCTTGGCCAGTTCTTTAATGCAGTAATACGCCCCGCGCCCAGTTGCTTCATCGCGACCTTGGCTTCCGCCGAGTGGGATCGGTTTGCCTGTAATCACGGCTGGCGTGCGTTGGCGATGGATCTTCGAATACTCGTCCATCATCCAACCCATGATCATGGCGTTGGTGTACATGTCGGGGGCTGGAATGTCGGTTTCAGGGCCAATGAAATCGGCGATCTGTTCGACGAATCCGCGCGAGAGACGCTCGAGCTCTAATCGAGACAGCTCTTTCGCGTTCACACAGATGCCCCCTTTCGCGCCGCCGTACGGAATGTTCATCACGGCGCATTTAAAGGTCATCCAGAACGCCAGCGCTTTGACTTCTTCGATATCAACGTGGGGCGAGTAGCGGAGACCACCCTTGGTTGGTCCCCGCGTATCGTCGTGGCGAACGCGATAACCGGTGAACACACGCAACGAGCCATCGTCCATCCGGACCGGGACGCTGACTTGGAGGATTTGTTTAGGATGCTTCAACCGTTCGAGCGCTTCGGCATCGATGTCGGCATACTGGAAAGCTTTGTCGAGGCGAGAGATGGCGCCAGCGAAGACAGACGATGGAGTTGGGGCATTCATGCGGAGGATCCTTCGGGGCAAAAAGGAGAAGAGGCCCGCCACGCAGCGGAAAGCATTTGGCCGCTACGGTTATTGTTCCCCGTGCGGTGCAAGGAAGCAATAAGTGTGGAACTAAGGAAAGTTTACGTCACCGTCGTGATCTTGCGCGAGAGAATTGGGGAAGTTGGCAAGACCGAGCCAACCTTGGCGGTGGCGACTTCCCGCTTCATGACGCGGCGGATTACCTCCGAGTAAATCTCTTCGTGGCGAATCACATTGCGGGTGTTGTCGAACATCTCGCGGAAGCGAGCCTGACCCGCTTGGCCATACTGCGTGGCGAGATGATCATCGGACAAGACCTCGATGATTGCCTGCGACAAAGCCGGGGCGTTGTTGCTGGGGACAAGCAGCCCATTCACATCGTGAGCAACGCTTTCGACCAGCCCACCAACCTTGGTGGCGACGACCGGCTTGCCGGCTGCCATCGCTTCCGGAGGAGTCAGGCCGAAGGCTTCCTGCGTGGGACAGGCGACCAATAGATCGATTGCCCGCATCACCGATGGGATATCGTCTTGGAAGTTGAGGAAGCGGAATTCTGCTCGAAGGCCCATGCGAATGACCTGCGAGCGAACTTGCTTGATGTATATCGGACAGCGATTCCCCACGACGGCTACTTTGGCATCGGGAACCTTACGTAGCACTTCCGGCAGCGCCTTCAGCAGAAGCAGATGATTCTTCCGTGGGCAAACATCACCGACGATACCGATGAGTTTGTCGTCGGAGGTGAACCCGTTCTCCTGACGCCACGCATCACGGAGCTGCTGGCTGTTAGCTGGGATCGGAGCATGATCGATCAGAGCCCGGACCGTTTCGACGTTGCGTTTACGAACCCGGTTCCAGGTCAGTTCCATGTGGCGGGTGTGATCCGAATTGGCGATTACGTAGTCTTTGAGTGCCCAATAAGCGTGCATCTTCGTATGATGCGCGGTGGCGACCACGGGGATTTTGGTGAGAGTTTTCAGCATCAAACCAAAAATCTGGGCGCTGGTGTTGTGCGTGTGGACGATATCGATTTGTTCGGCATCGATGAACCGGGCCATTTCTCGCAAGTCATGGAGCGGCCAGCGTTTCAATCGTGATGGCTTGAAGCGAACGCCGGTCCCTTCCACTTGCTCTTGAATCCATGAATCTTCTCGCCCGACAAGCGTTACATCGTGCCCGCGTTGTGCCAGGGCGACGGCCAGTCGAAGGCACTGGATGATCGCTCCGTTGACACCGAAGCCGGAGATGATTTGGAGAATCTTCATGAACAAGTAGCGAATCTTAAGTAGGCGTTGGCTGGCCACGTTGCATGCCAGCGGCGAGTTCCGGAGGGCCTTCTTAACGAAATCACCAAATTGAGGCAAGATGAACCTGCCCGGGGGGCCCAACATCGGGAACCGGTTGTGTTAAATTACGTGGAGTTCACACCCTAGACTGATTTACGGCGAAGATAGCATCGATGGCGCATTTTTCTGGCAACGGCGGAACCGAAGGGGGCAATATGGTCATGTATTGGCCAGAGAACCTCCCTGAGAATGCGGACAAACTGCTCGACGAGGACCCGGTCTCCTTTCTTGATTCGATGTGTGAAGAGGGGAAACTCATTTGGTTGCCCAATGAAGCAGACGGCCAGTTTTCGATTTCGGTTTATCTAGACGAAGACCCCCCAGCCCCGCTGAAGGGGTTTCTCGGGGAAGAAGAGCATTACCCGGATGTCCGCGTGAAGGGAAAGACCTTTTTCGCCGGTTTAGAGTGTGTCGGCGAGGAAGAACCGAAGCTGACCGACGAGTATCAGGGCATGTTTACCCAGTTAGCCATTCCCGAAGGAATTTATCAGGGCAACGTCTATCGCACGTTCGTTCCCCCGACGTTCAGCCGCAGCTGGCTCATCGAGCGGCTTGGTGCGGGGCGCTATCGTATCCTGCACTGGCAACAGCTTCTCTCGAAGGCGTCATTCCTGGGAATTGTGGCCAGCTTGTTTGCGTTCTTCTTTTTACAGCTTCCGATTTGGTTGATGATGGTCGGGGTCGTGGCGGCCAGCTTCGTGGCGGCCGTACTGCTGGCCCGGTCCGAGGCGTGCCGAGAAGCGATCGTGGCAATTGACGAATTTACCCAACTTTACCCAGAGTTCGTCGTCGTGTTGTCGACCGCTCCGCCAGAAGCTGTCACCGAGCCAGAATCGTCGGAACTGGCGATGCCGGTTGGCTGAGCGTAAGGAACTAGCTGCGTGAAGCTGAAATGCCCCAACTGCGAGATCGATTTACCGGCCCGGCAAATGAACGTTCAGGCCGATATCGCCGTCTGCCGCGAATGCGACGAAGCGTTTCGGATCTCGACGCTGCTCGGCACCGAGCCGGTCACGATTCGTAACGCCGGCTGGGTAAGCAACGTTCCTGATTCGTTCGATATCAACCAGCCTCCTTCTGGAATCAGTTACGACAACCATGGCATGGGCTGGCGGATTGCCTCGACCACACGCAATGCGATGGCGTTCTTCCTGGTTCCATTCATGTGCGTTTGGTCAGGCTTTTCGCTGGGGGGAATCTACGGAACGCAGATCGCCAAAGGGGAGTTCGAGTTGATACAGTCGTTGTTCGGCATACCCTTTGTGTTGGGAACCCTGCTGTTCGGTTCGCTTGCCCTGCTGAGCGTTGCCGGTCGGACCGTGATTCGGAGCGACGAAATGGACCACGACGCGGGCAGCATCTTTCTTGGCGTCGGCCCGATCGGTTGGACGACTCGCTTCCGCTGGTCCGACGTCGTGCGGATTGA
This sequence comes from Blastopirellula marina, assembly GCF_002967765.1. NCBI lineage: Bacteria > Pseudomonadati > Planctomycetota > Planctomycetia > Pirellulales > Pirellulaceae > Blastopirellula > Blastopirellula marina. The sequence goes on from NZ_PUHY01000004.1 coordinate 89,827, forward strand.
AGAAAGTTATGCCTCCGGCAAGCGAGGCAACCAATCGAAGCAGTTGACGCTGGTCCGAGACAAAGGGGATATCCACTTCGGTTCGATGCTTTCGGAGGCTCGGCGACGCTATGTGCTGCACGCCTTGCGACAGCTGACCACTAGTCGGTCGTATTGATCATGAAGTTAACCTGCCCATCATGTGATACCCGCTTACGCTTCCATAAGATGGACATCGACGCCGACGAAGCGGTCTGTTCGAAGTGTGGTGAGCGAAGTTCAATCTCGGAACAGCTCGGGCATGAAGCGCCGGTTCGAAAGGCGATGATGGTGCCTGATTCGTTCGACCTTCGCCAAACTCCCTCTGGCGTCTCGTTTGAAAACGAGGGCCTCGGCTGGCGGATCACGGCCACCATTCGCAGTGGGATTGGCTACTTTTTGTTCCTCTTCGCGATAATCTTCGGCATCGCTGCCGTTTTGATCGTATTCGTGCCACAGATCAATGCAGGGAAGTTCGACTTGATGGAGTCGCTGTTTGGGATTCCTTTCGTGGGAGCCTCGCTATTGATGGGAACGATTTCCCTATTCTTGCTGTTCGGGGAGACGAAGGTTGAAGCGGACCAGCGCGATCCGGACGTGGGTCGAATCTTTGTTGGCCTCGGGTCGCTGGGGTGGTCACGGAATGTTCGCTGGTCGGAAGTCACTCAGATTGAAGAAACCGACTCCGGTGGAACGGTCAACGATCGCCCAATCATGCAAATCACCTTGCATCGCGACCAAGGAGACATCCACTTCGGGGCACTTCTTTCCAAGCCGCGACTTCATTACGTGATGTATGCCCTGACCCAGTTGGTCACGCTTTCGCCTGTCGACCGCTGAATGCGGAATCCGCGTCGACCTATCTGTGCGTGCTGATCGATCGGCGCAAACGCCGGCCCAATGGTAGGGATCGTAACGATTGTTTCTTGCGTGAACCATGCAAGTCGGCGTCTCTTGCGGCAATGTCTCTTTGGGATTCCGCTCGCTCTTGCCATGTTGAGAGTGAACCGACTGGATTTGCTAGTTATGCCAATTAGTCCGACTTGTGAGGGGGCAGGTGCTAGTTGCGGTTAGGTTCAAGGGATGGGGGAAGCGGTTGCTTCGTCGCGTCGAAAGAGGAGTAGAAACGAGCAGGTTGATCCTTTCCCATCAGAGGGTGATTCCCGAAGTTTCTCACTTCTTCAGGTCGCAAGCACGCACTTTGGTCAATTTGAGAATGACGGTGTCACGATCAAGAAGGCATGAAAACTGCTGCTAACAGTCGGACGAATCATCTCTTTGATCGACTGCTTACCCTTCGGTGAATCGTTTCTCGACGGGAGAACTTCCGGATATGCAAGATGACGGCGACAGGCCGAAGCGAATATCGGGACGCTGGCGAAAGGTAGCAAGGTCGTTTCGCATCGACGATGCGCCGGACGGCATTTGGTACCAACGGAACGGCCCCCGGTGGCAAGTCGAAGCGGCAACGCGAAGTCCGCTGGCGTCGGTTCTCGTCTTGTTTCTCGCGGCTTGGTTGGCGGTCGCCACGAAGATTACCTGGAACGCTCTGTTCGATGACGATACGACCGATCACGTCCAAACTTGGCTGATTGTTCTGTTTTGGCTAGCCACAATCCCGATCGCGGCTTGGACCTTCATTTCGATTTTCGGGCGTGTTGGCGTCGTGTTCGATAAGTCGACCGATTCCGGTTTCGTTTACACGGGCGTTGGTTGGCTGAAACGGAAGAGACCATTTCATGGCGCAGAAGTCATCGCGATTGAGACCTGTAAGGAAAGCATTGAAGGCAATCGTTTCAGCAAGCGAGCGATCGTCTTACGCCGCGACGCAGGCGATATTCGTCTCGGCATTTTTCTCTCGCGTCGCCGTCGCCGATTCCTTGTCAACGCACTCAATCATCTCTTACCTTAGAATGACTTGGTCTGACCTGAATACGCACCGAATGCTAGGTGGCGTGCCAGGCTTCTAACAACGCTCGGGCTGCGTGCCCGCGATGGCCGACCATGGCCGTTTGATCTTCGCTCAGTTGAGCGAGGGTTTGCTTCATGCCGGCGACTTGAAACAGGCTGTCGTAACCGAATCCGGCGGTGCCGATCGGTTTGGTGAGAATGATCCCGGGGCAGATGCCGTGGACTTCTCGCACGACGTTCCCTTCCGGATCGGCCAGGCAGAGATGACAGATGAAGCGGGCCGATCGCTCTTCCGCAGGAACGTCGTTCAACTGTTCCATCAGCTTGGCCAGGTTCATGGCCGCGGTGGCACCTTCACCGGCATAGCGGGCTGAGTGTACGCCGGGGGCTCCTTCCAATACGTCGACTTCCAGTCCGGTGTCGTCGGCCAAAACCCATCGCTTCACTTGCCTGGCGTAGCCGATCGCTTTCTTGCGAGCGTTCTCGGCCAGCGTGATGCCGTCTTCAACCACAGGCGTGAAGTCGACTACGTTTGGTAAGGCCAAGACCGGTATTCGCAGAGGGATTAGCAGCAAGCTTAGTTCGCGTACCTTGTGCGGGTTTGACGTGGCGACGACCAGTTCCTGACAGTTGGACAAGGGACGCGACATCGCAGGTTCCTCGCTAGATGATCGCCAACGGATCGCGGTCGTGCTCTAAGGTGCCGCGCGTCACACCGACACGGTTGAGCGCCTTAAGCTGGGTCCAAACTTCCTCACCGGTCACGCGGCCGGCGAGGAGTTCGCGATAAAGATCGATCACGCGAGCGATCTCCGCCGGGGGATCGTCGTTGAGCAGTTCGATCCGGAAGTTACGCACACCCAGTTCAATCAGCGGCTGGACGATTTCGGCACCACTTTGCGGCGTTTTGTTGAACAACGTGTTGCGACAACCGACGTCGGCCTTCAAGGGATGCTCGGCCCCGACACGATCGCGCAGTTTGACTTCATGCTCGTCGCAGGGGCGTCCGCAGTTTGTCTTGTTGGTACCGGGGGAGAGGACACTACAGAAGACGCAGTGCTCCATGTGAAACATCGGCATGTGCTGGTGAATGACTGGCTCGAGCAAATGTGCCGCGCAGTTTTCGGCCATGACCAAGAGTTGATCGCGATTTAAATCGTACGAAGGGGTTACACGAATGGCCCCACGCTGACGAAGCGCGTCGACGGTCAGCTCGTTGGCAGCATTGAACGAAAAGTCAGCGACGCAGGAAAGCCCTTGCTCAGTGAAGAACTTGAGACCAGAAAGGTTTCGCGCGACGATCCCATCAGGAGAATGCTTGGCCATCGCCTTGAAGATCCCCATCTCACCCGGCTTTTGAATGCGGGGCGTGACCAGCCAGATCTTCGCCCCTGCTTCCTGGGCCAAGGGAACGGCTTGCTTGTACTCGCGAATATCTTGAAAATCGGCGTAAACCGTTTTGATTCCGGTTTCGAGGACCGCTTCGAGTTGATGTAGCGAACGGGTAAGCACGATCAACTGCGGGTCGGTCGGTTCAATACGGCTTGGTGCGACTTCGGCGCGGAGCGATTCCAGAACCAGCTCTCCTTCGATCGTGCGTCCGCGACGGGCCATTGCCTGACGAGCTTCGTCAAGCTGCGTGACCAGTTCCTTGCGTAGCTTGCCAAGCAAACTTAGCGGAACCATCGGGTTGCCGGCGATCTTCGCAGTTAGTCTTTCCAGTACATAGCCGCTGCCGCCCAGCCGAGCGAACTGTTCCTGTAGCGAAGCTTCGGTCAACGGATGCTTGCGGGCTTCTTCGAGCGGCTGTTCGGTTTGCAGTGCGAACGTTCCCAAGGCATCGCTATTCACCGAGATGCGAAGAGGCTGACCGATGCGTGCCGAGGCTTCGATCGTGAGGGGAAGATCACGACCCTGTAGATCGCCGCTGAACGACTTACGCAACTCGCGAGTAAGGGCCGGATCGTCGCTCTTCCAAACTTGCAGTCCAGGTTGCAGATATTGGAAATCGACCGAGCCGCGGGGGAAGTCAACTTCGACCATGCCGCTGGCGACTTCGCCCGTGACGCGTCGTCCTTTCTGACTGATCGTGAAGACGCGCCCCCCCTGCTCTTTCCCGGCGGCGCGATCCCCTTGGAAGACAATCCCATCGCCAGCTTTCAACCGGCCGAACAGTTCCAGCTTCACGCGTTTGCGACGATCGTCGATCGCCACGATTTCGCCCACCATCACACCGCGCTTGGCGCTACTGGTCGCAGGGACGAGCATCTTGTGGTCGCATCCCTGCAACCAGCCCGGGGAGAAGCCGCGGGAAAAAGAGAGTTCCATCTCTTCGACCTGACGCGGCGTGAAGGTCACCGGTTTGCCAGCCAAGGCGGAGTCGATTGCCTGGCGGTAATGCCGCGTGATGTTGGCGACGTACTCGGGAGTTTTCAGACGACCTTCGATCTTCAGCGATACGACTCCGGCAGCTAAAAGCTCGGGCACCAATGCATAGGCGGCCAGGTCTTGCGGGCTGAGGAGATACTTTTGATCTCCCAGATCGATATCGGCTCCGTCACAGATCAGTTCGTAGGGCAAGCGGCATGCCTGAGCGCATTGTCCGCGGTTGGCACTTCGTCCGCCGAGCGACTCACTGGTGAGACATTGCCCACTGTACGCGACGCACAGAGCACCATGCACGAACGCTTCCAGCGGCATGGTGGTGTTTTGGCGAATCTTGCTGATCTCGTTGACTGAAAGCTCGCGTGCCAGAACGACCCGTTCGATAGCGAGGTCTTCGATCTCAGCGATGCACTCGGCGCTGGTCATCGTCATTTGTGTCGAGGCATGGATCGGCAGGTCGGGGGCGGTGCGGCGAATGAGGCCGACCAAACCGAGGTCTTGCACCAGGACGGCGTCCGTTCCGGCCTCGGCGATGCGGCGGATGATCGGTTCGATCGTGGCCAGTTCGTCGGAGAAGGTCAGGGTGTTGACCGTTGTGTAGCCGCGGACGCCATGCCAGTGCAGCATCTCCATTAACTGCGGAAGATCGTCGAGCGAGAAGTTCTTCGCCCGAGCCCGCGCATTGAAGCCGGTTTCGAGACCGAAGTAGATAGCGTCTGCCCCGTTGGCAATCGCGGCCCGGGCACAATCCCAGTCGCCAGCCGGTGCTAAAAGTTCCGGCCGTGTCGCTATCGCAGCAGAAGAATCGCCCATCGAATTCGCATTTCACCCAGTAAGGAAGAAAGAGTGTCTTGGAATCGGTTGATTCTACTGGGAATAGGGCAAATCGAATAGGGAATAAACGGGGAAAGCGGCAATTCGCAGTCGATCTGAGAAATTCATCAGGCTGTTGCCGCAGCAAGAAAAGGGAACGGTGAAAGGGGTTAGGAGAACTCCCCTTTCACCGTCTTGAGTACCGTAGCCGTTAGGGCTACGGCTTTCTATCTTCTAATCGCGAGCCGCGTTACAGAAGCTCGACATCCGGGTTGGCCACCCAGCCGGTCGCTCCGTCGGCGGTTTGAATTTGAACCCAGTTCCCATCTACCTGGAGCACGTCCAGCGACTCTCCTTCCTTCAGCGTCTCGCTTGAGACCGCTGGGAATTGGTCGCCAGGGGCTTCGCGGAGGACGGCAGTTTGCGTGGCGACAATCGCTCCTGGTTCGTCAGCCGTAGTGAACCGTTCGACGCTTGTTAAACCGATCGCCACCAACAGTAAGCAGCTTAAGGAGATCGAAGCCATGCTCCAGTAACGGCCGGGATAGACCAGTGATCCTAACGCGACTCCGCACAAGGCCAGCCAAAGTGACGAACACAAAGCGACCATCACGCGGGAAGGTAGAACCGTTTGCAATTGTTCGGCAGAGGCACTCAGAAGTCCACCAAGCGAACTAGCATTTTGCGGCTGGTTGCCTGAATCGTGCAATGCCGCGCGAGCAATCGTCAAGTTGTTGCGAGCTTGCCAGTTCGAGGCGTCGTGATCCAACGCACGCTCGTAGTTGGCAATCGCTTTGCCGGTCGAACCTAGCTGCAACTGAGCATTGGCCAAGTTGATGTACAGGTTGCTGTTCCGCACGCCGCTTTCCACCAGTTGGTTATACTTGGTGACCGCTGTGGCAAAGTCTTCCTTAGCGGCTGCGGCATCTTCGGACGAAGCTTTCCGACCGTTTTCGTAGGCGCCATTGGCTTCGGCCAGGATGATGTTCTTCTGTTCGTCGGTGAGTGTCGAGGTTGCGAGCGAAGACGCCGTCGACGAAGCCGTTTGGGCGACCTCGTTTTCGTTCTCTTTCTGAGTCGAACCTGCGAAGTGATTGGCTGCCGGAACGGTAACGGCGAGGGCTGCCAGTACGAGACAAGCCGTAGCCACCCACTGGCGTCCACCGAACATCGGACCAGGCGATGCGGGGCGATGCTGGGGGACCGAACTGGACACCTGATCGAGCAATTCAAGGGCCTCCTTTTTCAAATGGGGAAGTTGCTGATTACTGGAACCACCGTAGGCAGCTTGGTCGCATAAAGCGAGGAGTTCGCTCAGCTGCGTACGATCGGTGGTCGAGCCAATTTCGGCAACCAATCCGTTCGCGATTGAAGCCACCTCGGCAGGCGAATCGGCGGTTTGAATCGCATGACGGGCCGCGTGAATTCGCTGTTGCTCTGGGCTGCCGTTTGTCGAGACAAAGCGTTCGCGATGCTTCACACCCCAAGCCAAGGCGACAGCCAGGGCGGGCAACATCATTCCGAGCATCCAAGGCCAATTGGTTTGCGAACTAGCCGACTGTAACGCGTCGCTGCCGGCGTAGTTTTGCAAGTCGAGCTTCGCGGCAGCGGGCGCTTCTGGTCCTTCCGATCGGTCGGACGAACTGGCCGTGCCGATAATCGAGTCGAGTGCCAGACGCTCGGCCTTGCTCACATGGATGGCGATTGGATCACTTTTGACGGTAACGAACTCTTCCTTGACCGGGTCGAAGAAGGTCAGGGGGATCGCGGGGATCTCGGTGATGCCTTCACGGCGGGGACGAATGGTTGTGGTGAACAGCTTGGTGTCCCCTTCGACCAAACCGGCCAACGGTTCGTTCGCCACTTTGAAGTCGGCCGTCAAGTGCGGCAAGGCGGCGAGTGGCGGTGCTTGAACCAGCTCCATCGGACCGTCACCACGCACACCGATATGCAAGGTGATGGGATCGCCTGCTTTGACATCGGTTGGTGTGGCTTGGGTCACGATTTGGTATTGGCCCACCGTTCCGCGATAGTCGGAAGGTCGACCGGCGGTTGGAACAGGTTTCACGTCAATCGGTGCGACCTTGGCCTCGGCGACCACCGGACGACTGGCCACCACCGACAAGGTGTTACGGCGGAAGGGAGAGAAGTCACGATCGCCGAACGGGGACCGACCACCGAAGAAGTCGTCGTTGAACATCGAAGCGAACGGATCGCGCGACTTGGCCAAGCGAGTCGGATAGTCGACCACGATCTGCAGATCACCCACTTCAATCTGACCTGGCTTCTTCGGGTAAACGGTCGCCTCGATCTGATATTGGTAGTAGGAACGTTCGTTGCCGTTAGAATCCATTCGCAACACTTCTTCGCCGCCAGGCCGTTGACGGTTTTCGGCCAGCTCGGTCATCCGTTCGCTGAATGCGCCCCAGTTGGTTCCCTCAGAGATCATTTGCCACATGTTCTCTTCGGAGAGGGTGAGGTCGAACTCGTTGTTATGGTATGGCTTGATCCACAAGTTCAGCGTTAGCTTCAGCGGCTGGCCGACGTAGATCTCTTTCTGTTGACCGGTGATCTCGGCGAACAGAAGGTCGCCCGTTTCACTTTTGGTGGCGACGAACCGCAAGGGGCGGGTCGATTCGATTTGGCCATCTACTTTGAGGTCGATCGATGGAATCTCGAAGGTCCCTTCCTTTCGCGGTGTGATTCGCCACGTGTAGGTCGCAGAAGTCCGATCGGTGCGGCGACCATTGATGATGGTCGTTTGCGTGCTGCGGCTCGGAGCGCCGGCCGATTGAATGTCGAGACCACGCACCTCAGGAATCGTTGGCTCGTCGTGCGACGAAGCGTTGGCGACTTCCAGGTGAAGTGTGATCGGTGCGCCTACATAGGCTTCACGCGACGACAAGGTGGCTTGCAGGTCCGCGGCCTGGACCGACGTTGCCGCCGAACCAAAGGCGACGGCAACGAGGGTCAGCAAGGCGGTAAATAGGTTTCGAGATTTCATCTTTGAACTCGGGATAAGTGGGTTGCGGATGATTCCAAGTCTTTCCATGGCGGTTACCGTGTTGCTTTACCAGTCACGCTCGACAGGAACGTAACGGCGCTGGTTTTCTTGTTGATTCTGCAATCGACGCATCAGCTCGCGGTCGCGGACGGCCTGGAGCATCTTCTGAGCTTCCTCCTTGGTCATAGGACGGGCTTCTTCCGTCGCTTGAGCATCTTCCTGACCAAGCTGGGGTGCCGCATTGGGCTGAGCTTCTTGGTCCTGAGGCTGCTCTTGCTCGGGATTCTGCTGAGCACCACCAGCGGACTGTTGCTGCTGATCCTGCTGCTGCTGATCCTGCTGCTGCTGATCCTGCTGCTGCTGATCCTGCTGCTGCTGATCCTGCTGCTGTTGGTCCTGTTGTTGTTGATCCTGTTGTTGTTGGTCCTGCTGCTGTTGATCCTGTTGTTGTTGGTCCTGCTGCTGTTGATCCTGTTGTTGTTGATCCTGTTGTTGTTGGTCTTGTTGCTGTTGGTCCTGTTGTTGATCCTGTTGTTGATCCTGTTGTTGATCCTGTTGTTGATCCTGCTGTTGATCCTGCTGTTGATCTTGCTGTTGATCTTGTTGTTGATCTTGTTGTTGTTGGTCTTGTTGTTGTTGGTCTTGTTGTTGTTGGTCTTGTTGTTCTTCTTTCTGAAGCTGGTCGATCAGCATTTGGGCCAGTTGAGCGTTGGCTCGGGCATCGGTGTCGTTGCCATTCGCTGCAAGGGCGTTTCGATAGTGCCCCAAGGCGGAGTTCAGTCGCTCGATCGCGGCTGGCTTGTCCTTCTCGGCCAGTTGAACCGCTTCTGCATAGTCGCAGTTGCCGAGGTTGTACCGGGCCTTCGCGTCGAGGGCTTTGTTGCCGGTGGCTAAGGTCTGGGTGAAAAGGTGGCGGGCAGCTTCTAACTGTCCACCGCGATATTGGGCGACCGCTTGGTTGTAGAGAAGCTGCGGCGAGTTGGGATCGTCGGCGGCGGCTTCTTGGTACGAACTGAGCGCGGTTTCAACGTCGCCAGCGTGCAAGGCCTCGTTCCCTTGCTTAACCAGGCTTTCCGTCGGTGCGGCAGCTGCGATGTTGGTGGCCAACAGGCAGAACGCAATCGCAGCGGCTGTGGTCGACTTGCCAAACCATCTCGTGCTCAGCAGCGATGGCTTGGGTGCCCGAGCCGTGGCTGGCAGCAAGGTATCGATCACCAGCAGCAACAAGCCGGCACCCACGAACCATTGAAAGCGGGGGATATAGCTGTTGATGCGTGCGGTTTCGAAGTCTTGCTCTTCGACTTGTTCGACATAGTTGTGGTAAACCTGATCCATAGCAACCTGTTTCGTTCCCGCGGGGATGTAAGCACCGCCCCCTTCCAGGGCGACTTGTTTGAGGGTGGAACCGTCCATCTTCGACCAGACCTGTTCGCCTTGATATTCAACGAACGAACGACGCGAATGGGTATCGGGAATCCGTGCTCCTTGATCCATGTCGCCGAGGCCGACGGTGAAGATGCGGATGTCTCTTTCATCATGCAATTGCTGGGCCACCTTGACCGGTTGGCTCTCTTGATCTTCGCCGTCCGTGAAGACAACGATTGCCTGATGGTTTCCGGTTTCATCCAGGAAGCCTTCGGCGGCCATTTTCAACGCGTCGCCCAGCCGGGAACCGCCGACCGCGATGTCGTGCGGTCCGACTTCGGCGAGTGTCTTCTTGAAGTCATGGTGATGACTGGTCAGGGGAACCATTTGCCGCGAATCCCCAGAGAAGACGACTAGCCCAACGCGATCGCCTGCCATGGCATCGGTCATGTCTTCGATCTGCTGCTTGGCTCGCTGCAGCCGGTTGGGCGTGGCGTCCTCGGCCAGCATCGATCGAGAGACGTCCAAGACGAACATCACTTCGATTCCTCGCTGCGGGACTTCTCGCCAAACTTTGCCCCAGCGGACGTCGACCAAGGCCGCGATCAGGGCGATCATTGCGGCGACGACTAACAGGCTTTTCACGAAGTATCGTTTCGAGCCGTTCTTGGCGGCAAACCGGTGTAGGAGGTTCGCCGTGGCGAAGCGTGCTAAAGCACGGTGCCGGGCGACGATCGCCACGCCGAGGACAACCACCACGGCCGCGACCATCCAAAGCCAGTACAGGCTCGTCAAGTTGCCAAATTGAATATCCACGGTTCCCTCACTCGGTTATCTTGCGGAAGACGGTATTGCTAAGGACGATTTGAGTGGCCAAGATCCAGAAGGCGGCCAACACCAACGGAGGCAGGTTCCACATTCCAGCATGGATCGGTTCGATGGCCAATTCGCGATAGTCGACGAAGTGCTTGGCTTCGACACGGCTCTTTTCCATCTGATCGATCTCGCTGTAGATCTTTTCCAGCGATTCGGTGTCGGTCGCACGGTAGTACTGACCACCTGTGGCTTCAGCGACTTTCTTGAGGGTGGCTTCGTCAATGTTGACTTGCGCCATCTGGAAAGTCTTTCGCCCGGTGAACGGATCAATCACCGGCACCGGAGCTTGCCCCTTGGTGCCGACGCCGATGGTGTACACCTTCACATCCATGGTGGCGGCCAGTTCCGCGGCGACGATCGGATCAACGTCGCCCGCGTTGTTCTCGCCGTCGGTCAGCAGGATGACGACTTTGCTTTTCAGCTTCTGCTTGTCACCCTCGCCCAAGGCGGAAAGTTTCTCGACGGCTAAGCCCAAGGCATCCCCGATGGCGGTCCCGTCTTCGCTGCGATCCATCGCGATTTGCGTGTTGTCCAATTGCTTGATCATGTAAGGATGATCGAGCGTCGGTGGTGCGAGGCCGTCGGCATGACGGGCGAATGTCACCAGGCCGACCAGGTCGCTGGTGCGACCGGAAAGCTGGTCGTCGCCGGCGATGAACTTCGAGGCAACGTCCTTCACGGCAGTTAAGCGATCGACCGGTTGGCCGTCGACTTGGAAGTCCATCGCTTGCATGCTGCCCGAGCGATCAACCACCATTTCAATGGCGATCCCTTCGCTGTCGACGACCGTGTGTTTACGTCCCTCCTGGGGTCGAGCCAAGGCCACCACCAACAAGATGATCGCGGCAACTCGCAATGCGGAAGGAACCCACTGCAGACGTTGTTTCCAGGTAGGCGATAGGCCTGCCAGGAGACCGGTTGAACTGAATGGAATGGCCGTCTTTCGCCGTCCTTTGACCATCCACCAAACGAGTGGAGGGACCAGGAAAAGCAGCAAAAGAAACCAGGCCGAAGGTCCATGAAACATTAGGCGTTCTCCTTAGCTGCTTCGGACGAAGGATTTGTTTTCTTTTCGATTGCAGACTGCTCGATGAACTGAGTCGCCCGCTGAATTGCTTGATGGGCATCGTCCTGTCCCGGTTGGAACTGAGCGAACTTGACCAGGTCGGCCAGCGACAGGAAGACACGCAACGTGCCTCGTTGACCGTCGTCAAGCCGCGAACTGGAGGCGGTTTGATCGAGGAATTCTTCGGTCGTCAGCTTGGGAGCTGCGATGCCGAACTGGTTCTCGATGTATTGCCGCACGATCGTAGTCAGGCGAACGTAGTACTGCTCGGTCAGGCCTTGTTCCAACAAATTGCTCTGCTGAAGGTCAGCCAATTCTGCCAAGGCACGATCCTTCGCACTGCGTCGCGAACTGCGGCCAGGCCAGACCAACAAGGCGACGCCGGCCAAGGCCAACGCGGCGCCACTTCCGATCGACCAGACCAGCCAAGTGTGGCTTGGCTCTTCGGTGATCGGCATGTCGACGACATCCTTGATGTCACGAAATTTCATTGGGTCAGGCGTTCCTTCCAGGACGCTGGTGATCGCCACATTAAGTGCTGGCGTCTCGACAACATCGTGGGAAGTCGTGCTGCTGGAGGGAGCCGCTTCACGCCGATCGGAATAGGCGATCGCGATCGACGGAAGCGTTTGCTCTCCAGGCACAAGGCTTTCGACTTGATAGCGGCGAATCCACTGGCGACCATTGGCCGTCGGAATATCGGCCGTTTCGACCATGCTGAGCACGTTGAATGTGCCGAGCGTTTTCGGTTGCTGCGGCAAGGTGACCAGCACGTCTTGTGGGGCATCGACCGTTAAGGTCAATGTCAATGGTTCGGCGACCTGGGCGGTGTCCTTGTCGAGGGTGACTTTCACTTCGACCGGACCTTGCGACTCGGTGCGGGTCATTGCTACTGGTGTGTTGTCGGCCGCAGGAAGTGTGGCCGTGGCGGTCGCAACCAGCAGCAAGCTAAGTGCTGCCAGACGAATCGCCGACCCGACGTTCGGTCGAGTGGTGCGAGGCAGGGTACGTGAAATCATCGGCGGCACTCCCTTTGGTGAAAAAACTTGCGTAGTGGGTCGACGAAATCTTCCCCGGTTTGAACGTGAATCGGATCCATGCGGAGCCGTTTGAAAAGTTGGTCTCGCTGCTCGGCCAACTGTTGGGCTTGCTGCGCGTAAAGTTGACGTTGGTAGTGGCTTGAAGTATCGATCATGACGACCTGGCCGGTTTCCGAATCGACGAGTTCGAGCAAACCAACATTGGGAAGTTCAAACTCCCGGCGATCGGAAACGATGATCGGGATGATGTCGTGCTTCCTGCGTGCGACCTTCAATGCCTGCTCGTAGCCGGCGTCTTGGAAGTCGCTGATCAGGAACACAATCGAGCGGCGTTTGGCCGTGTGGTTTAAATGTTCGAGCACGCGGGTAATGTTGGTGCCATGCCCCATCGGTTGGCAGTACAGCAGTTCGCGAATGACGCGTAACACGTGTCGCGATCCACTGCGTGGAGGAATGGCTTTCTCGATGTCGTCGGTGAACAAAGTAAGGGCGACCTTGTCGTTGTTGCTGATCGCAGAGAATGCCAGCGACGCACCCAGTTCGGCGACAAGTTCTCGCTTCGACTGCCAATGCGTTCCCAGGCCTTGCGAGGCACTGAGGTCGACGAGTAGCGTGGCGGTGAGTTGGCGTTCCTCGCGAAACAGTTTCACGAAAGGTTCGCCGGTTCGGGCGGTGACGTTCCAGTCGATCGCACGGATGTCGTCGCCGATGCGGTAAGGCCGAACTTCCTCGAATTCGACACCTCGTCCCTTAAAGGCCGAGTGGTACTGACCGGCGAGCATGTTGTCGGCCAGATGCGAGGTGCGTATCTGGATGCGGCGAATTTTCTGTAAGACTTCGCGGGGGATCATGTGGTTTCTCGTTAAACGATGTGTGGCAAAGAGAACTCCTATCGATTGCGCCGCGGAGGAATTGGCCAAGTCACACCAACTGGCCAATCCTCGCACGACGTCTTCGCGCTTACGGGACAGCCACGTGGTCGAGGATCGAACGGACCACGTCATCGGATGTCTTTTCCTCTGCTTCTGCTTCGTAGGTGACAATCAAACGATGGCGAAGCACATCTGGGGCAATCTCTTTAACGTCCCCTGGCACCACGTAGCCGCGGCCGCTGAGGAACGCGTTCGCCTTAGCAGCCAAGGTTAGGCTGATCGTCGCACGAGGCGAAACGCCGTACTGAATCAGGTCGGCCAGCGGCAGGTTGTAGGCACCTGGATCGCGGGTTGCCATGACCAAATCGACCACGTAATCACGCACCTTGTTGTCGACATAGATCTCGTCGACCAGGTCGCGTGCACGGATGATTTCTTCTGGCGACAAGGTTGGCGAAACTTCGAGCGAAGTCTTCGTCCGGGACATTCGTTCGAGGATCTGGATTTCCTCATCACGGGTCGGATGACCGACGAGAACCTTGAGCATGAACCGGTCCATCTGAGCTTCCGGGAGTGGGTAGGTTCCTTCCTGCTCGATTGGGTTTTGGGTTGCCATGACAAGGAAGGGATCGTCTAGTTTGTAGGTCGTATGACCAATGGTGACTTGCCGTTCTTGCATCGCTTCCAGCAAGGCACTTTGCACTTTGGCCGGGGCACGGTTAATTTCGTCGGCGAGAATCAGGTTCGAGAAGATCGGACCCTTTTGGATCGCAAACTGCTGATCTTGCGGTCGGTAGATTTGGGTACCGATCAAGTCCGCTGGCAAAAGATCAGGCGTGAACTGAATACGCTGAAAGCCAGTGCTGATTCCTTTTGCCAAGCAAGCCACGGCGGTCGTCTTCGCGAGGCCAGGTACCCCTTCGATCAACAAGTGACCGTTGGTTAGCAAGCCGACCTGCATGCGGTGGATCAATTGCCGCTGCCCGACAATCACTCGACCGATTTCGTCCAGCAAGCGGCGAAATGGGGTGCTGCGGATTTTGATCTCTTCGGTTAGTTCGTTGATTCGACCGTGAGCCGAGTCTTGGGTATTTGTCACCACGATGAATGTTCCTCGATAAAGAAAGCAGGATAAATTTGCCTGACGTTGGTTTGCCATACGCGGCTCAGTGGAGGTGCAGCGAACGAGTCTGCACCAAGCCGCCAAGTAATAAGGCAACTTGTGTGCCAGAGGCATTTGAGCCTAGAAAACACGGCATTTCGTGCGATTGGGGTAAGAGTCGATGGGGCATTTTGCCCCACGGTGTCAAAGTGCCCCAGAAGACAAAGCTTGCTTAAGTCGTCGAAAGCTGTTCAGCGCGGGAAGATCGTGACCGGATAAGACGAGTTGCCACAGAAGTCACAAAGTGCGTTGAAGATAGAAACTTGTCTATCGACGAATTCTGTGTGCCCCGGGCATCTTGCCCGTGGAGCCCTGATACCAGCTTCGCACGGGCAAGATGCCCGGGGCACACGACGTCATCCCGTTTTCTTATCCGAGGAATCCGCGGGCAAATTTATCTTCTCTCGGTGGGCTCGATGACGTCTGTCGTCAATCATCTGCTAATCACTGACGCCGTATTGTTTGAGCTTGCGATAGAGGGTTTTGCGATCGAGGCCGAGGATTTGGGCGGCGACCGACTTGTTGTTGTCGACCGCTTGGAGGACGTGCAGGATGTAGCGGCGTTCGACCTCTTGGACGGGGACGAGTTCGCTGGGGTCGTCGCCGCCGATGAAAACCTGCGAACTACGATAGTCGCGAATCTTTTCCGGGAGATCGTCCACCGCGATCTTGTCGAACGGGGTGAGCGCGACGGCGCGTTCCATCACATTTCGCAGCTCACGAACGTTGCCTGGCCACGCGTAGTTGAGCAGACGTTCGGCGGCTGGTTCCGAGATGCCGACGACGTTCCGTTGCGATCGCTGCGAAGCGAGTTGCACGAATCGCTGAGCGAGGAGGAGCGTATCGGTACCGCGAGCACGTAGCGGGGGGAGGTCGAGTTGGATGACGTTGATACGATAGAAGAGGTCTTCGCGAAATCGTCCTTCTTCCACTTCGGTGAGAAGGTCGCGGTTGGTAGCCGTGATTACGCGAACATCGAATGGCATCTCTTTGTCGCCACCCACCGGGCGAACGCGGCTTTCTTCCAACGCACGCAGCAGTTTGGGCTGCACGGCCAAAGGGAGCTCGCCGATTTCGTCGAGGAAGAGCGTCCCCTTCTCGGCTTGAAAGAATAGCCCGCGACGTTCGGCTTTCGCATCGGTAAACGCTCCTTTCGCATGCCCGAACAATTCACTTTCGAGCAATGCTTCCGGGAGTGCGGCACAATTGACCGGAATGAAAGGACCACTGCTGCGTTGGCTGCGACGATGAATCGAACGGGCGACCAGTTCCTTACCGGTACCACTCTCACCGCATACCAACACAGCAGTCTCGGTGGTTGCAATGCGCGAGATTTGATCGTACAGCTTGGTCATCACGGGGCTGCCGCCGATCATTTCCTCGAAGTGATCGCTTTGCTCCGTCCCTTCGCTGAGCAGTTTCACTTTCTCTTGAAGTTGCCGATGTTTCACGGCCCGGGAGAGCGTGATGGCCAGCAGTTCCATTTCGATCGGCTTGGTGACGAAGTCGTACGCCCCAGCTCGGATGGCAGCGACCGCTGTTTCCAGGCTGCCAAAGGCGGTCATGACAATGACGGGAATGTCGGGACGGTTGGCACAAACGCGTTCACAAAGCTCGGTGCCGCTCATTCCTTTCATCCGAAGATCGGTCAGCAAGACGTCGAAGTCTTCGGTCTTGACCAGTTCGATGGCCTCGTCGGCCGATGTTCGCCAGGTTGGTTGAAAGCCACGGAAACGAAGATCGGTCTCCAGTAACTGGCACATGTTGGCTTCGTCGTCGACGATCAGGACGCGGCCGTTGTTGTTGGATTCCATTTAGTCAACCTGTGCGGGCAAATAGATGGTGAAGCGGCTTCCTTCGCCGAGCTGGCTTTGCACGTCGATCCAGCCATTGTGATCTTCGATGATGCCGTACGAAACCGATAGCCCTAGCCCGGTTCCTTCCCCGACTTCTTTCGTGGTGAAGAAGGGATCGAACAGGTGTGGCATTACGTCGTCGGCGATCCCGGTTCCTTGATCTGCGACGCAAATGCAGCAGTAAAGATGCTTCGGTGTTGCCGTTTCGGTAGGCGGCGTGGCTTCTTGCTGGAACTGGGAAACGTGAATCTGTTTACCAGGGGAACTGGCGTGGATCGCATTGACGATCAGATTCGTGATCACTTGTTGCAGCTGTGCTGGATCGACCGAGGCAATCAACGGTGCGCTATCGGAGGCGATCAATTCGACGTCACGCTGGTGGGCCATGGGCTGCAGGAGGTTGATTGCGGTGTTGACGACATCGCGGATGTCGATTTGCGATTGCTGTGGTGGTCGGCGGCGGGCGAAGTCGAGCAGTTGTCGGATAATGGTTGCCATCCGGTCGGCTTCCGATTTAATGACCAGGGCACTATCGCGAACTTCGTCTTGGCTCAGGCGATTTGATGCTATCAAGCCAGCACGACCCGAAACGACGTTGAGCGGTGTGCCAAGCTCGTGCGCCATTCCAGAAGCTAAGCGACCGACCGTTTTCAAGCGGTCGACATGACGCAGCTGTTCCATAGCAGAAATGCGGGCCGACGAAGCCGCTGCGAGTTCTTGTTGTTGCTGGTAAAGAGTGTCGCTCATTTGGTTGAGGGCCAGGCCAAGTTCCGAGATCTCGTCGTCTCCTTGGATCTCGACGGGCTGCGAGAAGTCCCCCTGACTGATTCGCTGGGTCTTTTCGACCAGCTTATCAAGCCGCCGACCGACCATGCGAATCCCGAGCGTGATGATGACCGCTCCGCAAAGGAGCATGCCGACAATGATCGAAGTGGTGCGGTAGGTCGTGAGCCGCGTGTATTCCGCGACGTCGTTCAGGGGGACCTTAAACTCGACGTAGCCAGCTCGGTTGCTTTCGACATCGATGGGGTAGTAGATCAAGTATTGCTCGTTCCCCTCAGGATCTTGCTTGGTGACGGTGGCCATGGCATCGGGAGTCGCCAGGTCGAGCTCTTTTTTAGAGATGTCGGCCTTCGAGGTGGCATGTCCTTCGTCGGTCGTGACCCAGCGAATAATCATTTGCTGGTGACGATTGGCGAAATCACGCACCAGCCGAATTGCCCCCTGGTGCCCTTGGTCTTTCCAGGCGACGACCAGAGTTTCGCGGACTTCGTTACCGAGAGAGGCGGCGTTTTGTTCTTTGATCCGTTTGAATTGTTGGTATTCGCTTTGGACGGTCAGATACCCGAACAAGGCTGTCAGAAAGACGATGCCCAGCAAGAAGATGCCAACGATTTTCGCGGTGAGTTTCATGAGTCCAGTAGGTGGGAAGGTCGATCGGCGGTTTGCGGGAAGATGCGACCGCCGCGAAACCTTGGTGAAAACCGATGCCAAAGTACCTGGAATTGTAAATCACTCGGAACTTACGCAACGATCATGCCGCGATTTCCAGTGGTTATCGATCAGGTTGTTGGTGCCGCTGAGCAAGTTGTTCAGGATTTAGCGAATAGAGCGGTCTGCCTAGATAACTGCGGGATACCGCTGTAACAGGTGGGCAAGTTGTCGCCAAAGTGGCTGGTTGCACGAAAGAGCGAATGAAAATAATTTTATGTGTAAGACACTTTTTTTGCGATTTGTTTCGTATAGAAGGGATGTCATCTCGATTGAATTCGGGGCAAGCCCTCTTGACGGGCATCGACGGGAATGATGCCAGCGATCTAAATTGATGGAGGGCAAGAGGCCATTCACCGATGATGAAAGAAGAGTTGCGTTCTATCAAATAGACCTGTTGAACACGCCTAGGAAGCCTACAGCAAGGCGATTTGGCTCGGGCAAAGCACGTTTTCGACTTGTCTAAAGGATGAACGCAATTTAATATTCACACAGATTACCTGTTCGACGGATCGACAGAAGAACCTTTTTCTTGAGACGATCGTGTTCGGTTACCCCTCACATTCTGGCTTTCCCAAGCGGTCCGCGGACGCGGATTTGAGGGAAACTACGCTCTTTGGGCGTCTTGGTCAGCGAGGGATTTCTGGCGGTTTTTGTACGTGGCGAACAGTTCTCGTACTTCTTTACACCGCCTGGTTGATGGGTGGCTTGACGCAAACCCATCACTTACCGACTGGCAAGCCTTCCCACCCTCATTCAGACGACTCGCTTTGTGCTGAGACTTCTGAATTCGAGAATGACGAAGTCGAAGCTGAAATCGTCTACCTGGCGACATTGCCCGATCTGGTGACACCTGTGATGCAGGTGGTCTCCGAACGCGTGTATTGCCAGCCAGTTGCCGATAGTGTCTTTCAGACGCAGAAGTCTCTCCTATTACGCGGGCCCCCGGTCGCCTAGTACGCCGAGTCCCTATCCACGAAGTGGCAATTACATCGTGAAAACGATGCTACTGCGCGGTTAGCGCTCTCCTCTCATGCCTCCCCTAGCCATCCCTGTCTCAACGCAGGTGGTTTGCCGCATTCGATGTCGGACGGAACTGCTCGACCTATGTTTGCGATGTCCCTCCACTTGCGTTCTCGCCAGACGATGCATCCCAGATGTTTCATCTTTTGTTTTCAATGCCCGCTCCTAACTGGATGCGGGACATTTTCTCAATTAAGAGGTTTGCAATAACACAATGAAAACCCCAGCCATTATGACCATCATGTTGGCGTTGGCTTGCCTCACGTTGGCCGGTTGCGAAAAGACAGCCGAGTCGCACGAGGAAGCTCATGCCTCACCCCACGCTGATGCTCACGGCGAAGAATCTCATAGTGAAGAAGGTCACGGTGAAGAAGGCCACGCTGAAGGCCACCCAAAACACAAGGTGATTGTCACCAGTCCGGTCAAGAAGGACGTGATTAGCACTCAGCAGTATGTGTGTCAGATTCACTCGTGCCAGCACATCGAGGTTCGCGCTCTTGAGGGTGGGTATCTAGAAGAGATCCGCGTGAAAGAAGGCCAGTCGGTGCAGAAGGGCGAACTGATGTTCAAGATCTTCCCGCCCCTGTACATGGCCAAGCTCGATGCTGAAATCGCAGAAGCCAAACGGATTGAAATCGAACTTCAAAACGCCGAGAACCTGAACAAAAAGGGAATCGTTTCCCCACAGGAACTCGCCATCAAACGAGCTGAGTTGAACAAGGCAAACGCGAAAGTTGCCTTGGCTCAAGCCGAATTGAACTTCACCGACGTGAAAGCTCCGTTCGACGGAATCGTCGATCGTCAACGCAACCAGCAAGGTAGCTTGATCGAAGAAGGAGACGTTCTGACGACCTTCTCGGACAACAGCGTGATGTGGGTTTACTTCAATGTTCCGGAAGCCCGTTACCTCGAGTACAAAGAGGAACTCGATAAGGACAAGGCGGAAGGTACCGGCGAACACCATTTGCAGATTGAACTGAAGCTGGCCAACGGCAAGATCTTCCCACAGCCGGGCGAGATCGGTGCGATCGAAGCGGACTTCAATAACACAACCGGTAACATCGCTTTCCGAGCGGACTTCCCGAACCCGAACAGCCTGCTGCGAAACGGTCAGACCGGGACGATCTTGATTCACCGCACGTTGAAAGACGTGCTCGTTATTCCGCAGCGTGCTACGTACGAAATCCTCGCTCAGCGATATGCCTACGTCGTGGATAAAGACAACGTCGTTCATCAGCGGGACATCACGATTCAGAGTGAACAGCCCGACATCTTTGTTCTGAAAGATGGTTTGAAAGAAGGCGAAAAGATCATCCTCGAAGGTATTCGACAGGTTCGCGATGGCGACAAGATCGAATACGAGTACCGTGATCCGGAAGAAGTTCTTTCCAACTTAAAGTATCACGCGGAATAGGGGGACCTGATCGATGTTTGCAAAATTCTTACACAGGCCTGCCTTGGCCATTGTGATCTCGTTGCTCATCCTGTTTATGGGTGGGCTGTCGATCGTCTCGTTACCGATTTCGCAGTTTCCTTCCGTCGCACCACCAAGTGTTGTGGTTGCGGTTTCGTACCCAGGTGCGAGTGCGAATATTCTTGTCAATTCGACGCTGGTTATTTTGGAACGTGCGATCAACGGCGTTCCGAACATGCGGTACATGACTTCGGCGGCGACGAGTGCCGGTGAAGCCTCGATCATGATCACCTTCGAGCCGGGCACCGACCCGAATGTGGCGGTCTTGAACGTGAACAACCGCATCCAGATGGTGAAAAACCGTCTGCCACCTATCGTGGAGCGTGAGGGTATCATCGTCATGCAGAACATGACGAGTATGTTGATGTACGTGAACGTCTACAGTAAGGATCCCAATCACGACCAGAACTTCCTTTACAACTACGTCAGTGCGAACTTGCTGCCAGAGATCCAGCGTATTCGTGGTGTCGGTCGAGCGAAGATTTTGGGTAACCGAGCCTATGCGATGCGTGTCGAGCTCGACTTGGATCGGATGCGTGCCTACCGCGTTTCTGCGGCCGACATCATGGAGACGATCAAAGAGCAAAGTATGATCGGTTCGCCTGGCCGTCTTGGTCAGGCAACAGGTACGACTTCCCAGACGATTGAATACGTGTTGACGTGGGTTGGCCGATACAACAAACCGGAGCAATATGGCGAACTGATTTTGCGAGCCAACCCGAACGGCGAAATCTTGCGGATCAAGGACGTGGCCAAGGTCTCACTGGGCTCCTCGTTCTATGACTTATATTCCGATATCGATGGCTATCCGTCTGCTTCGATCGTGTTGAAACAGATCCCAGGATCGAATGCTTCCGACGTGATTGATCAGGTGAAGGAAAAGCTCAAGGAATTTAAGACCGAGTCATTCCCGCCGGGGATGGACTACGCCGTTAGCTACGACGTTTCAAACTTCCTCGACGCGTCGATTGAAAAAGTGTTGCACACGTTGTTCGAGGCGTTCGTTCTCGTTTCGTTGGTGGTGTTCCTCTTCCTGGGAGACTTCCGCAGCACGCTCATTCCGACGTTGGCGGTGCCGGTTTCGTTGATCGGTACCTTCTTCTTCATGAGCATGTTCGGGATGTCGATCAACCTGATTACGCTCTTCGCGCTGGTGCTTGCCATTGGTGTGGTGGTCGACGACGCGATCGTGGTGGTGGAGGCGGTGCATGCGAAGATGCATGAGAAACATCTCTCACCCTATGCGGCCACCAAAGAGGTGATCGGGGAAATCGCCGGTGCTATTATCGCGATTACCTTGGTGATGACGTCGGTGTTCATTCCTGTGACGTTCATGCCGGGTGCTGTGGGTGTTTTCTATCGACAGTTTGCGTTAACGATGGCCATGTCGATCGTGCTTTCCGGTGTGGTGGCTTTGACACTGACGCCGGTGCTGTGTGCGATGATTCTGAAACCGCATTCCAAGAATGAGAAGCCAACCGGATTGATTGGTTTCACCAACCGTTGCCTCAAGGCAATCGGCGGTAGATACGCATTCGTCCTGCGGGGCATGCTGGCCATTGTGCTCGGTGCTGCAACCGGGTACGGCGTGTATGAACTGCTTCATATCGAGATCGTTCATGAAGTGATCTCCGAGCAGTTCACGCTCACCCCAACACGCATGATTGTGATCGGCAGTGTGATGGCGGTCTTGTTCACTTTCTCGTACCGTGCTGCTCTTTCCGGCAGCGAACCAGGCGAGAAAAAGAAACGTGGGCCGATCGGATCGTTCCTGCACGTCTTTGATCGTGCTGTGGAAGGAGTGACTGCAGGGTACACCGGACTGGTGGGCCTGGTCGTGACGAGGCGTATCTTGACGATGGCTGTGATTGGCGCGTTTGGCTACGGAATTCTGATGGTGAACCAGGTTCTTCCTTCTGGGTTTATCCCGTTGGAAGATCAGGGTGTTATCTATGGGATTATTCAAACGCCGCCTGGTTCGACGCTTGAGTACACCAATGCGAAATCGCACGAACTGCAGAAGATCTGTGAGGAGTTCGACGAAATCACTTCGGTGACTTCATTGGCCGGTTACGAAATTCTGACCGAAGGTCGTGGTTCGAATGCTGGTACCTGTTTGATCAACTTGAAACCATGGGCTGAACGGGAACTTACCTCGAAGCAACTCATCGCCGAATTGGAAGAAAAAGGGCGCGACATCGCGAACGTCAAGCTCGAGTTCTTCGAGCCTCCGGCGGTGCCTGGTTTCGGTGCGGCTGGTGGTTTCTCGCTTTGTTTGCTCGATAAGACGAACAGTGGTGATTATGAGGCGTTCGGTGAAATCACCGAGAAGTTCCTGGATGACCTGGGTAAACGCAAGGAATTGAAGGGTATCTTCACGTTCTTCGCGAATAACTATCCCCAGTACGAGATCATCATCGACAACGATGTGGCCATGCAGAAGGGTGTTTCCATCGAAGATGCGATGGAAAACCTATCGATCGTCGTGGGTAGTACCTGGGAACAGGGCTTCATTCGCTTTAATCAGTTCTACAAGGTGTACGTCCAATCGGCACCTGAGTTCCGCCGCTATCCGGAGGATCTTAAGAACATGTTCGTGAAGAACGATGAAGGGGAAATGGTTCCCTACTCGTCGTTCATGAGGCTCGAGAAACGCCAAGGTATGAACGAAATCAATCGTTACAACCTTTACACCACAGCCATCATCCAGGGTGCTCCTGCGGAAGGTTACAGTAGTGGTCAAGCGATTGACGCAATTAAGGAAGTCGCCGCACAGACGCTTCCCCACGGTTACGATATCGGTTGGCAAGGTCTTTCGTACGACGAAGCCAACAAGGGGAACACGGCAATCTACATTTTCGCAATTGTGGTGTTGTTCGTTTACTTGGTGTTGGTCGGTCAGTACGAAAGCTTCCTGCTTCCTTTGGCGGTGCTTATCTCGCTGCCGGTTGGTTTGTTTGGCTCGTTCCTGATGCTCAAAGCAATGGGCTTGTCAAACGACGTGTACTGTCAGATCGGTCTCGTGATGCTCGTGGGGCTGTTGGGTAAGAACGCGATTCTGATTATCGAGTTCGCTGTTCAACGGCGACACGAAGGATTGAGCATCAAGGACGCGGCCATCGAAGGTGGTAACTTGCGTTTCCGCCCGATTGTGATGACTTCGTTCGCGTTTATCGCAGGTCTGATTCCGCTCGTTCGAGCGACTGGTCCGGGTGCGATTGGTAACCGAACGATCGGTACGACGGCGGTGGGTGGTATGCTCATGGGTACGCTCATCGGGGTCCTGGTGATTCCTGGTTTGTATTACCTCTTCGCCAAGATATCGGACGGTAAGAAACTCATTCGCGACGAACATGACGACCCGCTAAGCGAGATGTTCGAGCGTGAAGCAACCCATCCGCATCCGGAGCCACATCCGGAATAGGATAGTTCGCTAAACACCGAAAAGTCTGGGCAATCGTAATAACCAGACTTTTCCCTTTCGTTGATATTGATTCACGGAACTTTGATATCGCACTCAGCCGCGGCCTCAGGCGGCGGCTGAGTGGGTCAAAGGGCCGCGCGACAAGGATGTCGTGATCGTTGCTTGCTAACGGCAAACTGCTTCTGAATGAGTGAGAAGTGGTGAGTGCGTTATCTTGTTAAGACGTCAACGCTTGGAGCGTTTTCTTCCCGGCTCGCAACGACTGCCGTCTGCCCTCTCGCCGGCCTTACCACGTGTTATTGGCCAAGTATTGACGCACCGAGTGCGCGCTCACAGGCCTGTCTTAGGCGCATGATGTGGCACAACTCTCAGATTAGTCAAATGTTAATCTGGGAAAAATATGGACGATAAGGTGATGAACGTATCGATTCTCTGTTCTTTGTCCAAATTGCTTCCGATAAGAACAATGACGGCTGTTACTGCGCCCATGGTTTCACAGGTTTTGGCGATTGATCTGTAAACGCATGGGCAATCGATTATTTCAGCAGGATAGCCGTGTCGAGACGAAGCTATGGCTTCACCAATTCAATTGCTAAACCCCACAAATTCGTATTCGTAAAAAAGCTTGTGCAGATTTGATGACTGTGTAGGGTGAACAATGAATAGACAGAGCAATGCCTCCTCATGCTGCTCAAGGGTAAAGCCGAAGCAGCATCTGATTGCGAGCGCAATCGCCAGCGCCATGCTGATGGTTCTGTCCGGCTGTGCAATTCCTCAACTTTGCTGCCCGCAACCTGGACCAGCCATGCCGGGTGACTTCAATGGGAAGTCCGATGCGGAAAATTCAGCACAAGTCGGGATCGATAATTTCTTCAACGATCCGGTCTTAACGCAATTGATCTACGAGGGGCTCGCCTCGAATCAGGAACTGAAGATCCGGAACCAGGAAGTCCAGGTTGCCCGGAACGAAATCTTGGCGCGACGCGGTGCTTACCTTCCGTTCGTCAGTGTCGGAGCTCGCGGCGGTTTCGATCGTACCAGCCGTTACACCCCGCTGGGTGCTGCGGAAGATCAGCTGACCTATCCAGGTGGTGGACGCTTCCCAGATCCTTTGGGCAACGTTGGGCTCACGGCCAATCTCTTCTGGCAGGTCGACATCTGGCGTCAATTGCGAAACGCTCGCGATTCGGCGACCAATCGTTACATCGAAGCAGTCGAAGCTCGGGATTACTTCGTGACCCGTTTGGTTGCTGAGATTGCCGAGAACTATTACGAACTTGCTGCCCTCGATAAGCGACTGGTATTCCTGGATCAAACCATCGGAATTCAAGAGCAGAGCTTGGAAGTTGCCAAGGCTCAGAAGGAAGCGGCTCGCGGAACGGAATTGGGCGTTCAACGATTCCTGGCTGAAGTTCGCAAGAACCAGAGCCAACGTTTGATCGTCAAACAGCGGATCATCGAAGTCGAGAACCGCATCAACTTCCTCGCTGGTCGTTATCCTCAACCGGTTCAACGTGCCAACTGGGATTTCATCACGCTCGATTCCCAAATCTTGCATGTCGGTGTGCCTGCTCAATTGTTGCAGAATCGTCGCGACATCCGTGCGGCGGAACGCGAACTGGCCGCGTCGGGGCTCGATGTGCTAGTCGCTCGTGCCGACTTCTATCCACGGTTGGATATCACTGCTGGCGTTGGTTTCGAGGCGTTCAACCCTCGCTACTTGTTCGATCCAGGGGCATTCATTGCCAACGCTGCCGGCGACCTGGTGGCTCCGCTGATCAACAAGAAGGCGATTCGAGCTCAGTACCAAAGTGCGAACGCTCGTCAGTTGCAAGCGGCTTACGACTATCAACGAACGGTTATCAATGCGTTCACCGAAGTGGTCAACCGCATGGCAAAGGTCGAGAACTACCGTCAGAGCGTGCAGATCAAGCAGGGTCAAGTCACAGCGTTGGAAGAATCGGTCAATGTTGCGACCAACCTGTTCCAAAATGCTCGTGCGGAGTACGTCGACGTGTTGCTGTCGCAGCGTGACCTGCTAGAAGCACGAACCGCGTTGATCGAGACCAAGCAGCAACAACTGTCCGCGATCGTCAATGCTTACCAGGCATTGGGTGGTGGTTACTTGCTGACCAGCGGTGGAACGACCTACGCCGACATTCGCTGCCTACCGCCAGAAATGCTGCCCATGATGTTGCCGATTGGGGAAGAAACCCCAGTCCCAGTTCCAGCGGATGAAAGTCTGCCGGTTCCGCCAGGCGACGATGCATTAATGCCAGCTCCTCTGGATCCAGCAACCGCTCCGGCACCGGTTGCTCCGCCAACGCCAGCGACTCCTTCGGTCGACATGAGCTTACTGCCACCGGCAACGGGCCCAGTCATGCCGACTTCGTTTAACCAGCAGCGGCAACCGTTGATCCGGTTGCAAACGCCGCCCGAAACCACGAATCCTCCGCAGGCGTTTGAGAATTCGCTGCGAGCACCAGGCTAATCGGTTTCCGGTATAGCGATTAACAAAGGCCGTCGAACTCCCACGAGTTTCGGCGGCCTTTTTTTCATTTCGAAGCGGTATCAGCGTCGGTTATGCGTTCGTGAACATACCTTTGGGCATACAACTTAAACGCAGCTGATGCGGTCCACCTGATGGCGGGGACGCTTACTCGATTTGCAAAGATTCGCAGCAATCTGGACAACGGTTACGGCTTGCCAGAGTATTTTGAGTCTTGGGGCAACTTGGGGGAGTTGCGTTTTAGCAGACATGCGATGGGCTGTTGTTTTCCTGCATTATCTCCGCAAATAGAAGGTGATATCAGGCTTGCGGCTTCCTCAATATTCCTGTTGCAATTGGCGGGGGGATGGTTGATATTGAGTTAGCCCACCTTAAGCCCGTTTTCGACGCGGCTCCCTCCTTCCCGCTTGCCCAAGCAAAAGACCTGCCATGTCACACACTCCGCTATTCGGATTGGATCGCCGGAATTTTTTGCGAGTTGCCAGTGCTGGCGTTGTCGGCGCAACCTGGCCGACGCTTTCGGTCTCGGCAAATGAATCTGGCAAACGACGTCCTGAAGGTTTTGGCAAAGCAAAGTCCGTGCTGATTGTGCTGCTGAGTGGCGGCCCGAGTCAGCTCGATATGCTCGATCCTAAGCCAGAAGCTCCGGCCGAAGTGCGGGGCGAATTCAAGCCGATCGGCACGACCATTCCTGGCGTTCAGGTGTGCGAACACTTGCCAAAGCTGGCCAAGCAAACCGATCGTTGGGCCATCGTGCGAACCTTGGCCCATCGCGAACACAATCACCTTCTCGCGACTCACGTTGCCCTGACCGGCCGCCCCACACCGATTCCGCGAGGAGGATCAGACCTGGATCGCGTTGAAAGCCGAAACGACTTTCCAAACTTTGCCGCGGCACTCGACTTCGTTCAACCACGCACCGATGGCATCCCGAGTGGTGTCTCGTTGCCGAATTATCTGATCGAGGGCCCACTGACTTGGCCTGGCCAGCACGCTGGATTCCTGGGAGCCAAACACGATCCTTGGCAAATCAACGGCGATCCCAATAACAAAGACTTCCAAATGCAAGCCTTGGCGATGCGGGAAGGAATGTCGACCGGGCGACTACA
Source organism: Blastopirellula marina (assembly GCF_002967765.1). Lineage (NCBI taxonomy): Bacteria > Pseudomonadati > Planctomycetota > Planctomycetia > Pirellulales > Pirellulaceae > Blastopirellula > Blastopirellula marina. The sequence continues at coordinate 117,225 of NZ_PUHY01000004.1, forward strand.
ATCGCGTCGCGAATTGCTCGAGAGCTTAAATCGTGGCCACACGACGCTTACCGGTACCGAAACCAATTCGCTGCGAGATCAACAGTCGCTCGCCTACAACTTGTTGACATCCGGCAAGCTGACTCAGGCGTTCGATATCAATCGCGAATCGGACGAAACGCGTGACCGCTACGGACGCAACAAGTTCGGCCAATCGCTCTTGCTATCAAAGCGGATGGTCGAAGCAGGCGTGCCGGTGGTTCAAGCCACCATGGGAATCGTGCAAACGTGGGATACGCATGTCGATAACTGGGGCAAGCTCAAGAACACGTTATTGCCGCAGCTTGATCAAGGCTTAGAAGCGTTAACCGATGATCTACAAAGCTCTGGCTTGCTCGACGAGACCTTACTGATCGTGATGGGCGAGTTTGGCCGCACGCCGAGAGTTTCCACGCTTCCCGGCCAGACGATCCCCGGACGCGACCACTGGGCGCATGCCTATTCTGGTTTGTTCGCCGGAGCAGGCATTCAAGGCGGCCAGGTCTTAGGGCAAACCGACGCTCAGGCCGCCTATCCGATCACCAATTCATGGTCTCCCGCTGATATCTGCAGCACCGTCTTTAATGCGTTAGGCGTTGATGAGGAAACGACCATTTCCGATCCGTTGCAGCGTCCCCATCCATTGCTGAACGGCAAGGTGATCTCGAATCTCTATACCGGAGCAAGTGCATGAGTGGTCCGAGCCATCAAAACTCGGCACCCGTTTGGAATCACTCCCGGCTCTCGCGCCGCGAAGCATTGCAAGCTGGCGCGGTAGGGATTCTTGGACTGGGAATGAACCACCTGGCTGGTCTGCGCGAAGCGCAGGGGGCTGCGGATGCCGTTCCCAACGGCAAAGCAAAGAAGCTGATTTTCATCTTCTTGTCAGGTGGGCTGGCGCAGCACGAGAGCTTCGATATGAAGCCCGAGGCACCGGAAGATGTGCGTGGAGAGTTCAAGCCGATCGCGACGAAGACACCAGGGCTGCAGATTTGCGAACACCTGCCGCAGTTGGCCCAGCGAAGCGAAATGTGGTCGCTGTGCCGTTCCTTGACGCATGGCTCGAACGAACATTCCGCCGGGCATCACATTATGTTGACCGGCCACTCGGAGTTGCCGACCGGCTTCAGCCCAAATAGCCCCAGCCGCCGAGATCGAGCTTCGATCGCCGCGATTACCGGCTACGCGATGCGGCAGCGTCAGAAGAACAATTTGCCGACCGCGGTAGTCCTGCCCGAACGATTGGTTCATAACAGCGGACGCGTGATCCCTGGCCAGCATGCCGGTGAGATGGGGCCTCAGCACGATCCATGGATGATCGAAGCTTCGCCGTTTCACAACACATCATACGGTGCGTTCCCAGAGTATGCGTTCGACCATCAGGAGCGTGGCAAGAAAGATAATCGCGTGTTTCAGGCCCCACAGCTTTCGTTGCCGGAAGGTCTCGGAATGCGATCGGTGCGTGGGCGATTGGATTTGCTGAAGTCGATGAATCGCCAGCGCCGGGCACTGGGACATCACGCTCAAGTCGAGAACTTCGATCGTCTTCGACAGGGAGCCGTTTCGCTATTGACGGAATCGACCGTGCACGATGCGTTGGATGTCACCCACGCGGATGAGAAAGACCTCGATCGCTACGGACGCAATTCGTTCGGCTGGTCGCTGTTGATGGCCCGCAAGCTCGTTGGTGCCGGCGTGACGTTGGTGCAAGTCAATTTAGGAAACGACGAAACCTGGGATACCCATGGAAACGCTTTCCCGCATTTGAAAAACAACTTGCTCCCTCCGACCGATAAAGCTGTTTCCGCATTGCTGGACGACTTGCAAGCGAGTGGCGAGCTCGATGAAACGATGATCGTGATGGCAGGCGAATTCGGTCGTACGCCACGAATCACTTTACTGGAAAAGCACTATAAGCTACCTGGACGCGATCATTGGGGGCCTTTGCAATCGGTGTTCTTCGCTGGTGGCGGTATCCAAGGTGGCAACGTTGTAGGCAAGTCCGACGCCATCGGTGCTTACCCAATAGAACGCCCCGTGAAGCCAGAAAACTTCGCGGCGACCCTATATAGTGCGCTCGGCATTCCAGCGACGGCGGCCTGGTACGATGTCGCGGATCGTCCTCACCAGATTTACCATGGCGAACCAATCGCCGAGTTATTTTAGTTTCCTACCTTTCAGCTTCCTCCCTGTTGATGAATGCTGTGAAGACGAACGGCAACTTGCCGCCAGTGTTCCTGCCTCCCGATTCCCTACCCCACCAAGTGAATGATGTCTCGGCGTGAATTAAATCGATCCACTGGATGCCAAGAATTTCGAGCTGCGGCGAAATTCAACCGCCGTCAGATCCTCCAAGTCGGCGCGCTGGGGGCACTCGGATTGGGCTTGGGGGACTTGCAGTCGCAACTTGCTGCGGCGGATGCCAGTCAGGTGCTTACCCCACGTAAACCAGCCAAGGCGTGTATCTTTCTGTTCATGTGGGGTGGTCCCAGCCAGCTTGAAACCTTCGACTTAAAGCCAGATGCGCCTGCGGAAGTAAGAGGCGATTTCAAGCCGATTGCGACCAAGGTGCCTGGCACGCAGATATGCGAACACTTCAGTCGCGTCGCGCAGTGGACCGACAAACTATCGATCATTCGATCGCTCACCCACGACGATCCCGCGCACCTATCGAGTGGGCATGCCACGTTGACTGGTCACTTGGCCCCGGTCGTGAAGAGCGACGCCGATCCGCCAAGTGCGAAGGATTCACCGCATCTCGGTTCGCTGATCAGCAAGTTTCGACCGAATCAGGAAGGTCTTCCCTCGTTCGTGGCTATGCCGTGGAAAGCCTTGCATCCGGCAGCTCCGGGTGGGGAAGCCCCAGGACAGCATGGTGGTTGGTTAGGTTCGGCCTACGACGGCATGCTGCTGGGAGGCGACTTGAACGATCCGAAATGGCGTCCTCAAGGTCTCGGCCTACCGGCCGATCTGGGGCTCGATCGGCTGGAATCACGCGTTGCCCTGCTTAAGATGATGGACGCTCAGCGGGCCAGTCTTCATGAGTCACTCGCTGGTTCTTCGTTTGGCAGTCATCAGACCCGCGCGCTGGAGATGATTGGTTCGTCGCATGTTCGTAATGCGTTCGATCTGACGCAAGAGTCAGATGCCACGCGCGAGCGTTACGGTCGCAATATACATGGTCAATGCGTTCTGATGGCCCGTCGCTTGGTGGAACATGGCGTGCCGTTGGTGTCCGTCAATTGGCATAACGACGGAAAAAACTTTTGGGACACGCATGGTGACAACTTCAATCGCATGAAGAACGACCTGATCCCGCCGGCCGACATGGCCTTGGCCGCACTGCTGCAAGATCTGGAAGAACGGGGCATGCTGGACGAAACGATCGTGGCCTGGGTCGGCGAGTTCGGAAGGAAGCCGCAAATCACGAAGAACAATGCCGGCCGCGAGCATTGGCCGTTCTGTTACAGCGGTCTCTTGGCCGGGGGTGGGATCAAGCCCGGAATGGTTTACGGCGAAAGCGACAAGCATGCTGCCTACCCCGTTGCCGACCCTGTTTCGCCCCAAGACTACGCCACTACCATTTTGCATGCGATGGGTGTTCCAACGACCGGAACGCTGCCTGATCGCGAGAACCGCCCGCACCATATTTGCTCCGGAAAAGTGTTGCAGGACTTGCTGATCGGATAGATCGGCCAAACGCCTGCGATTGCCTCCTCTCAACCCTTTCCTGAACTCCTGCCCATAACTTTGCTATGCAAATGAAAACGATCTCGAGTCTTGTCGTCGGCATGTTGCTTGCCATGTCACAGATTCCGTTGAATGCGCAGACAGTCGAATCAATTCGTCCGAGGACGTGTTTGCCTGGGCAAACAACGCATGTGGTTCTGCAAGGAAAGGATCTTTCAGAAGCGTTGCGGGTCGCAACCAATGCTTCTGGCGTGAAGTGCGAGATCGAAAAAATCGAACCGACGCAAGCTACCGTCGCGATCACGGTTCCGGCCGAGCAACCGCTGGGACCGTTGCCACTGTGGGTCGTGACGCATGGTGTCGCGATCCAAACGCGGACGCTACTAATCGACGACTTGGAAGCGGTGGCGGATAACGGCGCAAATCACTCGCGTGAAACGGCCCAAGAGATCCCGACGCTTGCATCGGTCGAAGGAGTGTGCGACGCCTCGACGAGCGATTTCTACCGCATTCATGTCGCAGCAGGTCAGCGTGTTGCCTTCGAAGTGCATACGCAGGCCCTGCACTCAGTCATGGACCCGGTTTGCCGTGTGTTAGATTCCGATGGCGAAACGTTGATTCAAGCAGACGATACGAATGTTGGACCTGACAGTCGCTTCAGCTTCCAGTTTCCGGTCGAAGGAGATTACTGGATTGAAGTTCACGACAATCGTAACGCCTCGGCAGGGGCGTCCTATCAGCTTCGTGTCGGCGACTTTCCGATCGTCAGTCAAAGCTTTCCCCTAGCGGTTCAAGCGAATCAAAAAGTGAACGTTGCGTTTTTGGGAGCGGATGCTGACTTGATTCAGCCTAGCGAAGTCCAGTTCGCAGACACGTTAACCGAGAAGACGAACCTCAATGCCCGCTTGAAGGAAGGAAAGTCTTCGGCCTGGGTACCGCTGCTTACCAGCAAGCATCCGCAAGTGACGGAAGTCGCTTCAATGGAGCCGCTGACGCTACCGGTTGGTATTAGCGGTTGCCTGAAAGAAACGAAGGAAGTTGATCAATTCAAGCTGAATGGCACCAAAGGGCAGACCGTTCGCTTCACTTCTCGCACGCGAAGTTTGAATAGCCCGACGATGCTACAGATGCAATTGTTCAATGCGACAGGTGCCAAGATTGCCGAGACGGCGGTCAACGACAATGACGAGTGGAACATGGACGTTACCTTCCCGGAAGATGGTGAATACCGCCTGGAAGTTCGCGACCTTTTACAGCGAGGCGGCGTCGACTACGGCTATTGGGTTGAAGTTGCCCCGGCCGGGACCTTCACAGTTTCGCTGAAGGGAGATGCCAACACACGCGAACACTATGGCATGGCACCTAACCAAGGTGCATGTGCACTCGACTTGACCGTGGCTCGCTTTGGTTTCGACGGCGAGATCGACTTGTCGCTGGCCAATGCCGACGGCATTCGCATTCTGAATCCACGCATTCCTGCCAAGGCAAATGCGGCACGCATCTATCTGACCGCGGACGAAGGATGGAATGTTGGCCAACTGGCGGTCATGAAAATCGTCGCTACAGCAGCAGGCGATCCGAATAATTCCTGCGTGGTCGATAGCTACGGGATTCGACGGGCCAAAGAGCCTTTTGTCCTTTCGCCAAGCCCGCGACTTGATGGCGCGCTTGCCCTGGCTGCCATCGGAGAATCGGACGCCCCCTTTGCGCTGGAGGCTGCCTCGCCGATCGCTCTGGCTCGACCAGTGCGCTCCCATGCGGCTGCATTAACGCTCAAGCGAATTCAAGCCGAATTCAAAGCAGGCGTCGAGGTTCTCTCCAGCAAGCTGCCTGAAGGTTGGACGTTGGCATCGAAGCCGGACAAAGACACCTACAACCTTACTCTTGGCCGCACCGATCAGGCAAAGGGAGAGCCCGATCATGTCTCGCTGTTAGTCTTCGGCGAGCATCAAGGGGCCGGTCGTTTGGAAACCTTCGATATTCCGCTCCATTGGTTTGATCCGGTTACGGTTAGCCTAGAATTTCCGAAGCCGCTGATCCGTGGCGGACGCGTGCTGGCGAAAGCCAACGTGAAGCGCGAAGGAGGCGATGCGCAGCCGATTACGTTAACATTCGCCAATCTACCAAGTGGCGTGACCGCACCAGAGACGCTTGCCGTGGCGGCCGATCAAACGATGGTCGAGTTCGAATTGCAAATTGGTAGCGAAGTACCACTCGATACGGTTTCGACGCTTACGATCAACGCGGTCAGTAAGTTTGGTGGCCAAGACTTTACCGCGGCCAGTTCGCACGAGTTACCGCTACCGATCGACAGCCCACAAGACTTGGCGGTGTATCCCGCAAAGATTGATCTGAGCGATCCACTGGGACGCCAGCAATTGGTGGTCAACGGAGTGAACAGTAGTCGGCCGTCCCGCGATTGGTCTCGCCTGGCCCGGTTTACTTCAAGCAAGCCGGAAGTTGCCGAAATCCGCGACGGCGTCGTTTACCCGGTAGCCGACGGAGACGCAGAGATCATGGTGGAGGTCGGATCGGTTCGTAAGACGATTCCGGTTCACGTATCGCAGATGACGACGACTCGACCGATTGAATTTGAATCGGAAGTCTTGGTCGCGCTTTCCAAGCAAGGTTGTAATTCAGGGGCCTGTCACGGTTCGCCAAGTGGCAAAGGGGGCTTTCGGCTCTCACTGCGGGCATTCGATATGAAGCTCGACGAGTTGACGCTCATTCGCGAAGACTTCGGTCGCCGCATCAACACGATCGAACCCGAGAAGAGCTTACTGCTGCTCAAGCCAATGATGAAGGTCTCCCATGGCGGTGGGTTGCTGTTGCACAAAGAAGATGAAGCGTTTGCCATTTTGAAAGATTGGATTGCCCGCGGAGCGACCGCTGATCCCGCTAATGCCCCTCGGATTACGAAGCTTGAGGTCTTTCCAGCAGAGAAGCAGATTCGCAAGTTGGCGGAAGGATCGCAGCAGTTTGCCGTCACCGCACACTTCTCCGATGGGCGAACGCGTGATGTGACGCATCTTGCGGCTTACGAAACCTCAAATACGTCGGTCGCCACCGTCGATGCTTACGGTCTGGTAACACCCCGCGAGCGAGGCGAAACCGTGGTGTTAGTTCGCGTGCTCGAGCATATCGAGTCGGTTTCGCTGATGTTTGTTGAAGATCAGGAAGGTTTCCAGTGGGCAGCGCCGCCGGTAAACAACTACATCGATCAGTTGGTTAACGCGAAGCTAGAACAACTGCAATTCGTGCCGGCCAAGACATGCAGCGACGCCGAGTTTATTCGTCGCGTTTACTTAGATCTCTTAGGCGTGCTGCCGACCGTGGAAGAGTCCAATGCGTTTCTGGCAGACACTTCGGTGGACAAACGTAATCGCTTGATCGATTCTCTGCTCGAACGGGAAGAGTATGCCAAGTTCTGGGCTTTGAAATGGGGCGATCTGCTGAAGATGACCAGTAAGCAGGTCGGTGACGAAGGCGTTTACAAATATCATCGTTGGGTCGAAGATGCCCTCGATAACAACATGCCGTACGATGAATTCGCGATGCAGTTGCTTACTGGTTCTGGAAGCACACTGGCCAATCCTCCGGCGAACTTCTATCGAACTTCGGCGGATATGAACGACTGCGTGGAAACGATCAGCCAGGTATTCCTTGGTGCTCGGCTGCAATGTGCGAAGTGCCATAATCATCCCTTTGAACGCTGGACTCAGGACAACTATTACGGGTTGGGGGCGTTTTTCAATCGCGTGCAAAAGAAGAAGACGGGTCGTCCTGGCGAGATGTTCGTTTACACTTCTGCCGCTGGCGAAGTGACTCAGCCACGGACCGGTCAGGTGATGACACCTTGGTTGCCGCAAGTCGGCAGCATCGAACGTCCCGAGGAAATCGATCAGCGGATTGCTTTCGCCGAGTGGTTGGTGAAACCAGACAATCCATACTTCGCGCGGATTGAAGCGAACCGAATTTGGAGCCAGCTGTTCGCCCGTGGTATTGTCGACCCGATCGACGACTTCCGTGACTCGAATCCACCGACTAACGGGCCACTTTTGGACGCGTTGGCGAAAGAGTTTGTAGAAAGTGGCTACGATCGCAAGCAGCTGCTGCGTTCGATTCTTTCAAGCCGGACCTATCAGGCCAGCCACGTGACCGGCAAATTGAATCAGGACGATACGCTTTATTTCTCGCACCAAGAGCCTCGCATGTTGAGTGCCGAGCAACTCCTCGATGCGATCAATCATACCTTGGATCTCAAGCAGAAGTTCGGCGCGCTGCCTGATGGGACCAAGGCGACGCAGCTTCCTGCCCCAGATTTGGTGAAGGTTGATTTCCTGAAGGTGTTCGGCCAACCAGAGCGTAGCACGGTGTGTGCTTGCGAGCGGGCGGACGATTCGAACCTGGGAATGGCGATTGAACTATTCAACGGGCCACTGATTCACGAGAAGCTGCGAAGCGAAAATAATCGCTTCCGCAAGAGCCTAAAGGAAGGCAAGAGCACCGAAGAAGTGATCCGCGAGATCTACCTGGCCGCGGTGTGTCGACCTCCGGCCGAGATTGAATTGAAAGCGGCGCTGGCCCACTGTGCTAACAGCCCCGACCCTGCTTCCGGGGTCGAGGACGTTTGTTGGGCCTTGTTTAACACGGACGAGTTTCTGTTTCAGCATTAGTAATCGGACCGAGCGATTGCCTTTCGCAGCTACTGAATGTCTCGACTTGAATCGCGAATTTAAGAGTTTGTAACTGCACAATGAACTACTATTTGTCCGCTGTTGTCGTTTTCGGATGTCTGATTGCTTCCCCGGCATTGGCCGACGAGGCAACAGTCAGCTTTCGTAAAGATGTCGCCCCGATCTTGCTGGAAAACTGCCTGGCCTGCCATGGAGCCAAGAAGGCGGAGGGGGGCTATCGTGTCGACAGTTACGCCGAGCTACGTAAAGCAGGCGATTCCGGCGAAGTACCGGTGGCTGAGAATCCCGATGACCCTAGCGAACTACTTCGGCGGATTGCTTGCGAAGACGAATTCGAACGAATGCCGCCCGAGGGTGATCCAGTTTCCCAAGAGCAAATTGCTGTGGTTGAGAAGTGGATTGCGGAGGGAGCTAAGTACGATGGTGACAACCCTGAATTGGCCCTTGCCTTAGCGATCCCGCCACCAACGTACGCCGCACCACCAGAGAAGTATGCCCATGCCGTGCCGATCATGGCTGTCACGTTCTCGCCCGATGGGAAACAGCTAGTCGCTGGAGGGTATCACGAAGTCACGATCTGGAATGTTGAAGACGGAACATTAGCTCGGCGGATTGGTAACCTTGGTCAACGTGTGTTCGCGCTCCGCTTTTCCGCAGACGGTAAAAGTCTCGCCGTCGGTTGCGGCGAGCCTGGCAAGAGTGGCGAAGTTCGCTTGGTCGATTTCGCGTCGGGCGACGTCAAAGGGGTGATCGCACGCACTAGTGATGTTGTCCTGGATGTTGCGTTTCGCCCTGGCACCCCGGAAATCGCCGTTGCGGCGGCGGATAGTTCACTTCGGATTATCAATACTGCGACCTTAGAGGAAGTTCGTACAATCGCCAGTCATGCGGACTGGGTGAACACGGTCGCATGGAGCGACGATGGGTCGATCTTGGTGTCGGGAAGTCGCGATGAATCCGCCAAGGTATACAAGGCCGATACCGGCGAACTGGTGGCCAGTTATCTGGGTCACGGAGCAGCCGTTAAAGGAGTCAGCGTCTTAGCGGACAACGCACAAGTTGTCTCCGTGGGGGCCGACAACAAACTGCATCGCTGGCAGGTTGCCGACGCGAAGAAGGTGGCCGAGGTACCGCTGGGTAGCGAAGGGGAAGACGTGACTCGCGTTGGCGGCGAGTTGTACGTTCCGTGTGCAGGTCAGCGATTGGTGCGGATTAATCTGGCCGATAACAAGATTACGCAAGACTACAAAGGGCACGGCGATTGGGTGCTAACGATTGCCGAGCAACCGGGCGAGGTCAGTGATGTGGGAGCTCGGCTTTTGGTTAGCGGTTCGTTCGACGGCGAACTGCGGATCTGGAAGTCAGGCGATGCCACGCTCGTTCGTAATTGGATCGCAAAACCGTAACCGTTTTACTTCGGTAGGCTGACGCGATCAGAACAATTCTTTGATCGCGTGTCCTTCTTCAAGCAAGTTGTAGGGGCGTCCTTGTCCGTCGTGAGCTTGCAAGTTATCGACACCTGCTGCGTAGTAAACGGTCTTCGCAATATCCGCTGGCGTTAGGGGATGTTCGGCCGGGTGTTCCCCGAGGCGATCACTCGAACCGAAAGCGTGACCACCTTGGATCCCGCCTCCGGCCATGAGCACGCTTTGGCAATGCGTCCAGTGATCGCGGCCAGCACCACCCACGCCACCAGAACGGGGATCACCAATCTTCGGCGTGCGTCCCATCTCGCTGTTCACGACCAACAGCGTTTGATCTAACAAGTTCCGCTGCGACAGGTCTTCGATTAAGGCAGAGAACGCCTGGTCAAACTCAGGCAGCAAGTAATTTTGCAAGCAGTTGAAGTTGTTGCCATGCGTGTCCCAGCCGCCAGCACTCTTGCATTTGCTCTTGAGAGCTTCGTTCTCTTTCCAGAAGACGGTTATGAACGGGACTTCCGCTTCGACCATGCGGCGAGCAAGCAGCAAGCTCATTGCGTTGATGCCAGTGCCGTAGCGCGTACGAATGGATTCTGGTTCGCTTGCGACGTCGAATACTTGCGAGGTTTGTGACGAGAGCAGCAGGTTCAAGGTTCGTTCTTGATGCTGTTTCCAAGTTCGCTCGATGGGCGAGTTCTCAAACTGGCCGCGCGCGACATCGAGCTTCTCAAGCAATTGTTGCCGCGAACGGAGCTGATCGGCTGAAACGTCTCCGGCGAGTACCAGGGAAGGAACCTGGAACTTCAATGGTTCTTCGAGACTTCCTTGAACGTACAGCGGATCGAACTCAACACCGAGTCGCGCCGCGAATTGGCCAGGCCTCGTGTAGGGAGCTTTGCTTGGCTTGTGTGGTAAAGTCATCGCGTTGGGCAGACCGCCACGGTCGCCTCGTCGCGAGGCAACCACCGATCCCATGAACGGCCAGTCGTCCGCGTAAGGACGGCGATCGTTGCCCTCGGTCTTGAACGTGGTATCTGGCACATGCCCTGTTAAGTTGTAATAGTAACCGGCATGATGGTCGTTGGTGTTTACTGTTCCGCAAACCGAGCGAATCACGGCTAAGTGCTGGGCTTGCTTGGCCAGCTGAGGTAAGTGTTCGCACAGCTGAAGTCCCGGCGCGGCAGTTGATGCAGGCCGAAACGGCCCGCGATACTCGGCAGGAGCTTGCGGCTTCATGTCCCAGGTATCAACGTGCGAAGCGCCGCCGCATAGGAAGAAGAGGATCACCGATTTCGCTTTACCGCCCCCCTGCTCTTTCATGGCCGCGGCTTGGGTGTACGGTGGCTCGGCAGCCGATGTCAGCTGAGGCATTCCGAAGTGGAGTCCGGCAAATCCGGAAGCGGAAGCAACCAAAAAGGCACGGCGACTAGCGGAGTTGGTTGATCGTGTCATTGGGTTCACCATGTTGGAGGGATGGTGTTTTCGATGGGTGCGAAGCAATCGCGAGGTAGGAATAACAGGCAGGTAAGTTTGGGAGGGATTCGTAATAGGAAAGGATGCTACAGGACAGCGCGAATCGGTTGGCCAGTTGTGATCGTGAGTGGACGTCCAAAAGGATCGCGGATCGTAGTTTCTGGATCGATTCCCAAGCAGTGGTAAACAGTAGCAGATAAGTCTTGAGGTTCGACGCGACCATCCAACGGATAACCTCCCTGACGATCCGATTGTCCGTGAACAACGCCGCCTCGGACTCCTCCACCGGCTAGTGCGACCGAGAAACAGTGACCCCAATGATCACGACCACCACTGGCGTTGATCTTCGGCGACCGGCCGAATTCTCCCATCCAAACGACGAGCGTATCTTCGAGCATGCCACGCTCACTAAGGTCTTCCAGGAGAGCGGAGTAAGCCTGGTCCATCGGCGGCATCAATGCGTTCTTAAGTCGCTCGGCATTCTTAGCGTGCGTATCCCAGGCTGGAGCAACGTTTTCGTCATCCTTCCAGCGAGTCCAATTGACTTGCACCAGAGACACACCTTGTTCGATGAGTCGACGTGCAAGTAACACGCTCTGGCCAAAACGGTTGCGGCCATATCGGTCACGTATCGCTGCGTTTTCTTGATCGAGTGCGAACGCGGATTGAGCTCCAGTCGATCCGAGTAGTTCGACCGCTTTGTGCTGCCAGCTTGCCCACCGTTTCACTGGCGTATTGGCAATCGATGGCACGTGTTCGTTCATGAAGTTACGCAGCGCGTTTCGTCGGGAGAACCGTTCCGGCGAAATCTCGACCGGCAGCCCGATATCTGGCACATGGAAGTCGGCCTTGTTGGGGTCGCACGTCACAAGCCAAGGATCTGCATGATCGCCCAGCCACCCGGCATCTTGCCCTGGCCAGACAATGCGCCCCGTGTTCCAGATCTCTTCCGGTAAACGGATTGCACCTGGCAAGCTGGTGTGGTCCCCTTTCAGATGACGTACCACGGCAGGAAGGGAAGGCCAATTATTGGGCGCGCCAGGCAAGGCGTTCTCTTGCCCTTTCGGCGAATGAGGACGGCCGGTTAACATCCAATAGCCACTTGATGAGTGGGCGTTGTCGTCGGTTGCCATCGCCCGAAGTACCGCGATCTGTTCGGTGAGCTTTGCCGTTTGCGGCATGAGTTCGCCAACATGGTAACCAGGCGTTGCGGTTGCGATGGTGCCGAAGTCGCCGCGAATCTCGGTTGGAGCTTGCGGTTTGGGATCCCAGGTCTCATGTTGCGGCGGACCACCCAGCATGAACAAAACAATGCAGCGTTTTGCCTTGCCAAATGATGCAGCAAGTTCCCCGGTCGCTGCTGGTTGCGCCGCACTGGCCGAACGAAGCGAGCCTGCCGACAGGCCAAACGCACCGAGACCTCCCACGCGAAGCCATTCACGTCGCGTAATGCGATCGCAAAGTGTGGTGCTATTTGCTTGAAACGAGAGCATGCAAAGCATCCCTGAAGACACGTGAGATTCCAATTGGAAGTCTTCGTTATCTTAGCCGTATCCGAGAGGCAAGTACATGCAAATCGCTCGGTAAAGAGGGGCGAAATGAGGTACGAACAACTTGCTTTACGCACAACGATTTAAGGAAGCGTGAAGAGATCGATGGTGCCATCTTCGTACACCACACCGAACTGGCTGAGCGTATCGCCAGACAAGACTTCGATGGCCGGTTTTGCTAAGTCCATTTCAGCGATCAAATTAACGGCGTTCCCTTTGGTGGAATAAACTTCGCATCGTTGATTCCAAGCCGCGATCACGAAACCACCACGGTTGAAGGTCAACATGGGTGCTGGCATCTCAGTCGCAAAAGGGGTGACGCCGGACTCATGGAAATCATCCCAAAAGAGGACTGCTCCGGTATTGAGAGCTACGGCCGTTCGTCGTCGCGTATTGGGGAGTGAGCCAGTGATGCGGATAATGGAGTCTTCAAGTAGCGTGGTCGTGCTCATGCCACGCTGATAGGCAACAAACTTGTTGTCGAAGCCCATGTAGACGCTTTCACCGGAGGCAAAGATCGGCAGCGGTTGGCCATACGTCAGGTAGTTGTCAACGGAAGTTTGGAATTCGCTGAGCGAAACTGAATGCAAGAGTTTCCGATCCGGTCCGATCGCAGTGAGGGTGGGGGAGCCACCGCGAATGTCGGCTAGCCAAGAGGTACCATGTCCGTTCATAGTGGAACCGAGGGCACGTGCCATTTGCGATTCAACACGTGTGACGACCGGCAGTTCGTTGGTTTCCCCAAACGATTGAATGGGTGACTTAAACGGTTGCCCACCCATCACGTTCAGCCAAGCAACATCGGCGCGAATTGGGTTGGTGGTCAACAACAGCGTGTTGGCGGCATCAACGTTCCAGTCGAGTCGCAGTTGTTCCTCTCCTCGCCACGAAAATCGGTAAAGCGCCAAGAATTTAGTGCGTCGACTCTTAACCGCGGCGAAGACTGCTGAGCCGGATGTCGCCGCTGCTTCGACGCTCCAGCCTTCTGCGAAACCGTTCAAATGAATCGTGCGTACCCGTAATGGGCATTGCTTCGGCATTGATGGAATGCGGGCCGACGCGAAGAATTCGCCACGATTGTTCTCATAACGCAAGCAGTCGCGGGCCAGCAATCGGTCTTCGGGGGCGAGCTTTTTGATGGCTTTCAGAACGCGGTCGGTTTCGGTAACGATCTTTTGCGTCAAAATACGCGAGGCAACCACACGCGTGGTATCGGCAGCGAGATTCTGGACTTCGCGATCCGGATAGTTATTCGCGTTGGAGGCCAGGTTTTCGACCAGCGGTACGGCTAAACGATCGTAAGTGGTTGCTTGGCCAAGCTGGCGAATCTTCTGAGAAGCGGCCGCATGTTGGGCGTGGCGGCCGTAGGTCTCGAACAATCTCGACAACGCCGGAACGGCCTGCTTGGTGTGGGGCCAGGCGTCGGCAAGCGTAGCAATCGCCCCATCAACATCATTTTGTTTGGATTCTAAAATCTGCGCGGCGGTAAGATGATCTTTACGCAGCAGACAAGCTTCAACAGCTCGCTGGTACTGGGTGGCGGCTTCCTCGTGCTGGTCGAGCGACTTATAGATGTCGCCTGCTTCCTCATATTCTTCGAGCTCGATATACAGTTCAATCGCTTCCGTCCAGTAGCCTCCTTCCTTAAGGCACGCGGCGGCCGTGAGTGGCTGACTGAGACGTTCCTTGTATAAGACGGCGGCTTCACGCCAATGTTTCCCCTGCTTAAGTGCGCTGGCTGCACTGGCGTAATCACTCAGTAGTTCCGCATAAATGTAGGCCGCACGTCGATGTCGTCCCAGGGTAATTTCACGATTGGCAAGTTCACGATAGCGAGTTAACAGTTCCTGCTGATGCTGCCACGAGAGATCCCAATGGTCGGCCGGACCGCCACCACCAAGGTTGCCAAGATTGAAGTTGGTATTGCGCTGACTGAGCTGACCGGTTGGACGAGCGGCACCACGATGCGCGTCACCTCCGATGGGCAACGCGTACTTGAGCCCTTCGTCGGGATTCGTTGCAAGGAGATTCATCAGGCGGTTGATTTCTTTCTCGCGCTGCGAAGTGAATGCCTGGTTCAGGTGGTCCATCCGCTGTTGGGCCCACTGTTGCATTTGTTCGAGCCAATTGCTGCCGTGGCCTCTTTGCGAGACCTTTGAAGAACTTCCAGGCGACGTACCGCTCTGCAATGCGTTCTTGATGTACGCGCCTATGTTGTTGAGGCCCTTCATGCTTGCTTCCAGGAACTTCAGCCCGGTGAAGGTCATACCCGTACCAACCCCGGGCTGAGGTTCGCCAGCCTGAGGGGGCAATGCCGAGAGATTACTGCCTTGGGTGCCAATATCATCACGGCCCGATTCGAGGATGGTTTCCGTACTGGGAAACTCGGCCGGACCAATGGACGTAAGCCGATTCGGAAGCAATATGCCTGGGTGCGCTTGCTCGTAGCGAGCTAGATTCTTTGGGGGTGAACAAAGTAGGTCGACGAGGGACAGTATGTCACCGCGTTCGTAAGCAACTAGGCCAACACGCGGATGCCAGAGGTAAGTCAACTCACGAGATAGTAACTCTTCCAACTCGCTCGGAGTGACTTCAGGTTCCAGACGAGAATCTACCGGCAGAAATACGCGATCGGTGAGGCTACCGTAAGGAAGACAATTGGATGACGGCCGCTGAAGTGTGACCTTGGCTTCGCTGCCAGCCACAACGAGCGCACCGATCGGCGAGCGATCGTTCAGCGAGCGTGGCACCGGAAGGATGCGGATCTTTAATTCGTGCGTCCGATCACCGTCCGCCCCGACGAAACCATCGATTGCCGTTTTCAACCAATGTTTGGGAAAAGGCGAATTGACGAACCAACTGGTCGTTGGCCGAGGTTCATGCGGAGCGTACTTCAGGCGGAGCGTAACTTCCATCAGATGATCCCCCTGATGAATCCGAGGACTGCCACGTCGAAGGCCTCTTGTTCTACCGTGGCCTCGACGGAGGTTCCCGTGAAGTAGGAATCTCCCCATAGTCGGCCATCGGAGAGCCATCCGGCAAGCGCACCATCTTTCAGCACGATCGTAACTTCTGGCACGCTGGGATCAGCAGGCTTGAGATGGAGCATCCCCCGTTGATCGAGAAAGGCCTTGCTACCGTCGGTCCATTCGGCTTGGGATAGTTTGCAGCCCAGATTTGGTGCATCGACAGGTTTGAACGTTCGTAAGGTTTGCCGTTCGGAATCGGTAAGCGACTTGGCAAGCTCCAGTTTCATCTGCCGCAGTCGATGAACACGAGTGGGACGCATCTCCAGGGCGTGTCGGGTTCCTTTGTGCGTTGTCAGCACGAGCCGGAAGTCTGCCCCAGCGCGTTCCACGGAAATGTGGGTAAAGCGATGCCGCGTGTTGGATGGGGTGACAAAGCGACTCACTTGCGGGTGCAGTGCGGAGTAGGCATGATTCCCTGTGCACTGCTGCTTGGTTCGTTCGCGAACATCGACCACGAAGGCGGTGCCTCGCGAGTTTTCCAACAGCACACGATGTTCAAAGCTGGTGACGCGTGGCGGTTCTGCTGCCCAGGTCGCGCGGGGGAAGTATTCCCATGTTTCTCCGGTCATGGTGCAATGGAAGCTGCCATCCGATGTAATTCCTAGCGGTCCGTTGCCCCCGTCATACTCGAATACATGGATGAACGGTTGATTCACATCGGTGCGGGCGGGGCTAACTTGTTCCAGGCAGGTCGTTGTTCCGTTGAAGGCGACTGCATGCCACGTGTTCTTATTAAAGCGACAGAAGCGGCCCAGACCGGGAGGATACAATTCGGGAACGGACAATTGATGGCGAACGTCTCCGGTTGTCGTGTCGATTGCTACAAAGTCGGGATGCAATTGCGCGAGCAACACACCACCATGCACGGCCATCGGAGTGAAGTGAGCCTGTTCGATCTTCAGCAGAACCACATCGCATGTTTCTCGGTCGAGGTCAATCTTCAAGAGATGACGCTTCCGACTCTTATGCTCCAGGACAACCGCGTAAACGAGTTGTTCCGATTTATCGTAGTCGTGCCAGACTAGTTGCCCGGCCGGAATGTCGACAGGCCAAACGTACGCCCCAAAGTTGCTCAGGCTTCGCCAATGATGGAGATGGCCATCTTTGCCGATGCCTAGAAACCCTTGGACGCCGAGGTCCATGAGTTGACTGTACTGCGTGTTTACGGAAACGAAGAGTGGAAATGGTCGAATCGAGAAGATCGCTGGCAGATCTTTTCGGCGTTCGGGTTGAACGAGCGGTGCTCTTTTTTGCTTTGTCGGTTGAAGAACCCGATCAAGATCCAACTTCACGCTGCAAATGATTCTTCGTCCCCGCTCGTTCCGCTCAATCAGGCGAAACGTTCCGTCACGCTGTACCACGGCAAGGTACATTGCCGGAAATGCAGCTTTGGCTAACTCGCGTTGGAACGATTCGTCTTCAAGGACGTCCTCGGTCGTAACGAGAATCGGGCTGGCGTTCTCACCTTCGCCCATCGCCTCCGCAAATGCCACTAAAGAATCGCCAGGGTGAATGCTGGGATCAAGGACTTGCATGTGATTCAAGAGTCCTTCCCGAGAGAGAAGATCGACATCGTCCAGCAGCGTCCCTTTGGCTCGGAAGGCATTCACACTGGTATGTTGATCGGCGCTGGTCAGCAACGCCAAGCTAACGGCGGTAGCGAACACCCGGGGGACGCCCCACATGCGGATGCCGCTATCCAGCAAGATCGAGAACTCGCGCCAAGCATCGCGTGGTGGAGATTCGCGACGCAAATAGAGTGCTTCGTTGGAACTTACGCGTACGGCCAACGTCAGGTCGTCGTGGACTAATTCCGTCAGCAGCAAGCGATCGAGTGGTCCACGATTGGAAATATCAGAAACGCCCCCCATCGCGATTTCTTCAGGATCGGCCAGGCGGCGAGGAAGCGTGACGGCGGCCATCAGTTGCCGGGCGAGGCGGGCCAGGCCTTGCAGTTCATCGTCGCTTTGGATTTCGTCGATCAGTGTGCGGGCACGCTGCCCGAGCGGTAGTTCGATCTCTGCGGCTTCAGGGAGAGTGTCGAGCGAGGTTTCCTGGCGGAGTGCCAGCGTCTGGGGATCGACCGCGTCCATGCTGCTGCGAAGCTGACGCAAATCATCGAGTACAATTCGATTCATCGGCGAATTGCTGGTACGCGAATCGGCCAAGACTTCGTGGAGGCCATCGCGCAGGTATTGCACAATGCATTTGATTTGCTCGCCGTCAACAACCGACGTGGTGTTCTCGAAGATGATTTGACAGAGATTGACCTTCGCTTCGATCGAGTTTTTCAAATCTGGACTTAATTTGCGGAGTTTGCCAATTCCGTCAGGATCGACGAAGAGAGACTCGACCAAGCGATTCATCTTTTCCGTCGGACGTGGCCAACCGATTGTGGCGAGAACATCGCCGACCGAGATGTAGCAGCGATCGCGTGTCGATGCCAGAACCAACAAGACGCTGGCCAATGGGGGTAATCCTTGGGAACCGAGGCGTTGCAATATTTGAGCGAGCTCTTCCCGAAAAACGACCGTCGCGCCTGACTTCAAGGTGATGACTTCGCCATCATCGTCCCATTTCCAGAACGATCGTTCTGGAGGGAGCAGGTAGTTCTTGGCGACCTCGATGTCAGTGTTCATGTGTCAGCCTCGCTGCTGTCGCATGAACTGCTGCGCGAGTTGCACGGACGAAATCGTCTTCGCACAAGTGGCTCCACGTTCCATCAGAAGCCAAGAGTGAAAGTTCGGGTTGACGAAGCTGCAATACGGCGGAGAGAACCTCGGGTGAAACCTCCGGTTCCCACGTCCAGCCTGCCTCGACGGCGATTTGATTCCGGAGGACAAAAAGCTGCCCTTTGATCGGAGGAAGGGGCGTTCCCCGAATCACCGCGTGCTGGTCATCATGAACCGCAAATGTTAAGCGATCTAGGCGGACTTGCGGCGCCGATTTCGCGTACGACTCCCATACGTGAAATGTGGTCAACAGGAGAGTCGCCTGTTCCTCGCGTTCCCCTCGCTTCATTTGTAGCGTGATTGGTTCGGGAGCCTGGCCGCTGAAACCGGCTGTCGGTGGCACGACATCAATCCATTCCTTCAGCGAAGTCCAGTTGCTGTCCGGTAGGTGACCGCGGGGAACGTTCTTGCCAACTTCGATCAGTTGGCCATCTGATTGGACTATGCTTTGGGTCGCAGGGACAGCGGCTAACGTGATCCGGAAGGCGTCAGAAGGTTCGTTGGCACGAAGCCAAACAGCGTCGTCCGATTCGCATACCTCCAATCCAGGCAAGTGCCGTACTAGTGCAAGTCGCGCTGAGTTGGAACGGGATAGACGCCAGACGTGCCAAGTCACACTGCTTCTCCTAGCCGATCGAGAAGCTTGTTAACCTGGGTTTCCAGGAACGTACGCTGCTGTTCGTCGTTGACCCATTGGCAGCGGGCGGCGAGCAAGCCGAGTTGATCTCGCACGTAGGACTGATCGGTTGCTGGCAAGTTGCCTTGGGTAATGCGGGTGTCGATCCGTTGGATCTCTGCGGCGAGTCGTTCGGGATCTGGGGCATTATTATCATGGCTGCGAGGATGACTGACTGCTTTTTCCTCTTCGGATGCATCTTGCAGGACGTCGTCAATCACCGCGGCGAGGACGTCTTGTTGTTCTTCCGTATCCCAAATGTGACGCAAGACCCACAGATCGGTTCGATTCACGACCAAGCGACCACATAAAAGTGCGCTGGCCGCTAAGATCCGTTGCAGTTTAACCGCGCGGCGATCGGAAATGGCGACCCCCACGTGACGAAGCCGGTGAACCAATTCGACGTAGGTGGCTTGAACCTGTGACAAATCGACGCTCCGCAGTAGCGAGTTCAATCGCTGCACATCCTCGATGGTCACTTCGGCTTCGTTCTCTTCACGCTGCATGTCAAGCTGCCAACCGGCAGAAAGAACGCTCGAGAGTTGTTCCTGGTGAACGTTATCGCTTCGCACACGTAGGAGAAAACGATCGAACAAGGCGCCTAAGGCATCGTCTTGCGGAAGGTGATTGCTGGCTCCGACCACAATCAGCGTTGGCAAGTGGCGTGTCTCACGGCCGCGCCGGAAGATGCGTTCGTTGAGTACCAAAAGAAGGCTATTGAGGATCGCACTGTTCGCATTCAGCAACTCATCCAAGAAGACGAACGTCGCTTCCGGTAGCATTCCCTCGGTATTGGTGATCAGTTCGCCTTCGCGTAAACGGCGGATATCAAACGGGCCGAAGATCTCGTTTGGTTCTGAAAATCGCGTTAACAGATAATCAAAGACCTTTCCTTCAATCCGGCGGGCCAATTGCTGAACGAGTGCGCTCTTGGCGGTACCTGGAGGCCCCAGGATAAAAAGGTTCTCGCGGGCGACCAGGCAAATGCCCAGAAGGTCGATGATTTCATCTTTACCGACAAACGACTTCTTCATCGGCTCGAGAACCGATTCGGTCAGCTTCCGCCCTAGTCGCAATACGTCGGCCATTTCCTCAGAGGAGGAGGGGGCATTCACTCGCTTACTCCACTGTCTTGTTGGACTTCGCCCAGGTCAAAGCCTGTCGCTAAACTGCGGTTTACTCCGACCGAGGCGAGTATTTGTTGTTGGATCATTGGGTTCGTCGAACGCGACTTATCTTTCGCGGTCAGGACACGGTCGACGTATAGCTGCATCAGGCCGGGATGGGATGCGAATCCGTCGATACTTATCGCGTCCAGGTCAGGAATACCGACCGAGGAAAGGGGCCAAGCCATGGCCCATTCTCGAAGAATATCGAGTAACGGATCTTTGGCTGAGGCTACGCGAACGGACTTCTCGATGTCGGGTAAAAACCGAAAGGTGAAGTCGACCGAGTAATGAACATCAGATGTAACCTTTACTGGACAAGCCTCTTGCAGCGCCGCACGCATTACGGACTTATCGGCGTCTCGGTAGACCGAGAACTGACAAGCTCGGAAGATATTCTCAGCGGCCCAACTTGCGGACTCCTGATTGAAAGTCGCCAGCGGTCTGGGAAGATTCTCGCGCCAGATCCGTTCATACTTGGCCAACACTTCCTTAGCATCACGTCGCGACTCCGGGCTGATCGAACCGATTTCAGGAACGACCGCTCTCCCTTGTGTTAACAATATCTCCAGGAACTGGCTGTAATCCATTTCCTTCCTCGTGCGACGACTCAAACGGGGTGCTACTTAACTTAGTAGACACCGCCAAGCAGACCTTGTTCATCTAGTTCTACAACGTGGCATGCGATCTGGCATCACTTTTGTGCACATTGGCCGCGTCGCCAGATCGTATGTCGGGCTTGTTGCCGGGTCAATTGTTTTCTTGGAAGGCGATAGCAACAGCGTTTGTCGGTTGGAAAAGTCTCGGGAAGAAGCGAGTCTTTTGGGGCCCGACGAATGACAAATGACGTGGCAGCAAGCGATTCGTACTGCGTCATTCGGTTGCATTAAGTTGGAATTGGCATTGGTTGTCGGCGGCTATTCCGTCACAAAGCTGCCATCCGCTTGTTTGATTCTCACATAGTCGATGGCAAACATGTAGGACTTCTTCGCCTTGTGATTCGCACCCACGATCTGAACGTTGAGCTTGTGTTGGTCACCCTTCACAGCGACCTGTGGAAAGGTGAGGACACCGGTGGTCAGGACACCGCCGCTATAAAGATCAATCGGCGGTCCGAGCGGTTGGTCGTCGAGCGACAACTGAACTACCCCGTAATCACCAGCCGTTGTAAGAACCACTTCCAGATCGACTGTGCCGGTGAATTCTGGCAAGTCGAGTGCCAGTGAGTCGGCAGGTTTCGCCCCTGTCCAAAACAACTGCGAGCCACCACTCCACTTGTCTCCTTGAAATCCTTGCATGTCTTGTGTGCGGGCTGCCCCGGCGGTGGCTTTGCTGGTCAGCTTCTCCCCTTCGATCGCTCCTTCAACGCGGCCAGTCTCCGCATTGATTTTCGCTTTCGGACCACGCAATGCTTCCGCACCTTCGACGGTCGGAAGTTTCGGCCCGGTGTAAATCTTTGGCTGAGCCGCTTTGAACTTCGCTTCGTCGACCGTTTCTACCTTGTGCGTCAGGACATGAGAGCCAAGCATCCCGCCAACGACGATATCAGGGAGTTGGTCGTTGTTGATATCAACGATCGAGATCTGACGACCAATACCCGCTTCACCATCGGCCTGGTACGGAATCCAATCGACGCCCTTCTCGCCCCGTTCCAGCTTGAACCAATACGTGACTGCCCCGGAATCCCATTGTGGGCTTTGGCGATGATGCGACCAGTAAGTCTTACCGGTGATGATATCCTTGAGGCCATCTCCATCAATGTCGGCAAGAGCTACCGAATGCAATTCACTGAAGACGACGCCATATTTGTTTTCAGAAGGATGCTCGCCCATGATCAGATGGTGCTTGAAGCGAGTTTGATCGCCTTCGGTGATCTGTTCGTACCATGCCAAGCCGAAGTCGTGTGCGCGGTGGCTGGTGATGATGTCGTTGTCGCCATCTCCATCGACGTCGTAAGCATACATTTCGGCGCCGCCGTAACCTTCTGTGAAGGAGGCTGAATGAAGTTGCCAGCGAGACGTTAAAGCGTTTTCGGCTGGCTGCTCGAACCAACCATTGGCGAAGATGACATCTTGCCGGCCGTCACCGTTAACATCACCGACACCCAGTCCGTGGCCGAACTTCTTCGAGGCAATTTGGTCGGAGATGCGATGAAACTCCCAAGGTCCAAACGGTTTCTCCGTATCAAAGGTGGTAAACCCAAAGAAGCCATCGCGGGTACAAATAAGTTCTGGACGATCGTCCCCTACGATATCAAGCAGCTGCGGCGATTCGTTCGATACCCAGTCGAATACCTGATGCTTGGGCCAATGCTTGTCAAAGCCTTCCTGGCCTGGGTTCTCGTAGACGTAGGCAGGCGTTCCAGGGAAGCCGACGACAAAGACATCGTTCCGGCCATCACCGTTGAAGTCGTACAACCAGCTGAAGAAGTTATCGGCGTATCGTTCGCGATTTTGCGGAACCGGTTTGTAGATCTCGTGCTTCGTGGTGTACTCCGGTCCAGCAAACCAGTACGGTCCGTACACCACGTCGGAGATTCCATCGCCATTGATGTCGGCGGCGTTCGCACCTTCCGAAAAGTAGACGCCGGTTAGTTGCTGGCGATCAAACGTATGGAGTTTTCGTTCTTCGGCTTGCAAGGTGAAAGGGAGGACGAGACAAAGCGAGAGGAGGATTCGATTGAGGTTCATAGGTGGGCCTTAAGTGAATCGGGGAGTCGCGTTTGATGTCACGTGAATTCCCGATTTTGGTGGGTTGTTGATTCCCAACAGGGGGCTGCGCATTATCACATAGAAGTCAGCAACTTGCGAAACTGGTGAGGAATAAAATTGGCCAAACCGTCGAGGCGTCGATGTGTAGTTGCCTTATCCATTAAATGCTGCTTTTGGTCGGTTTGTGCATTGGTATCGACCTTAATCGGAGTGCCGGGGTGGCAGGCGTGCGCGAAAAAGCATGCTTAGCGTTGGCAAGATTCTTAGGTGCTTGCAAAGAATCTCATGTGAGGCGGTGGACTTTGATCCCACGCCGGCGGAATTGAAAAGCTTCGCGTTTTGATGGGGCGTTCGGTATATTGATGGTCCTGCCAGATCGTTCTTCGGCGATTTATCCCTCCACCGCTCCCTTCCCCTCTCTGCGACGGAAAGTCGATTCATGCGTTTCGGATTGCTTCTTGCGTTGCTGTTTGGTGGGTCGCTGCTTTTCCAGTCGGTCGCCGAAGGCGCGGAAGCGACATTTTCGACTGCCCAATACGACTTCTTTGAAACGTCGGTCCGCCCGCTGTTGGTCTCGGAGTGCGGAAAGTGCCACGGTTCGAAGACGCAGCATGGCGGTCTTCGAACCGATTCTCTAGCCGATCTGATGAAGGGTGGGGACTCAGGAGCGGCGATTAAGCCCGGGGAGGTAGACGCAAGTTTATTGATCGAAGCCGTTCGTCGAACAGGCGACTATCAGATGCCGCCGGAAACACCATTAAAGCCTGACCAAGTTGCGATTCTGGAGCGTTGGGTTGAGATGGGAGCCCCGTGGCCGAGAAAAGACAAGCCGCGTGTGCATCGACCCGATGCCCGCAAAACGCACTGGGCCTTTCTACCCATACAAAGCCGTGAACCACCGTCGGTTGATGTAGACACATTAATCAAAAATCCTGTCGATCAGTTCGTTCAGGCCAAGCTTCAGCAAAAACGAATTGCAATCGCACCGGTTGCGGACCGAGCAACACTGATTCGTCGCGTGACCTACGACTTAACCGGGCTGCCGCCGACCTACGAGCAGGTTCAAGCGTTCGTCAATGATACTTCATCAGATGCCTACCAACGGTTAGTCGACCGACTCTTAAACTCGCCTGCTTACGGCGAGCATCGGGCGCGATACTGGTTAGACCTGGCTCGCTATTCCGATACCAAGGGCTACGTCTACGCTCGGGAGGAACGCCGATTTGTGCATGCCTGGAATTATCGCGACTGGGTTGTCGACGCATTCAATAGCAACATGCCGTACGACGAGTTTCTGCTGAACCAGCTTGCCGCCGATCAGTATCGTCCCGATGATCCAACCGCCCAAGCCGCGATGGGGTTTATCACCCTCGGACGACGCTTCCTGGGAAACACGCACGATATTATTGACGACCGTATCGATGTTGTCGGACGGACGACGATGGGGCTGACACTCGGATGCGCTCGATGCCACGATCATAAGTACGATCCAATCCCGACCGCCGATTATTACTCGCTTTACGGAGTGTTTCAAAACTGCTCCGAGACGTTGACCTCACTGGAAAGTCAGCCGCTTGCTTCAACGGATTCCGAGGTAGTGCAGGAGTTTCTTAAACGCCGTAACGCGTTGAACGATGCGATTGAAGCAAGGCAGAAAGAGGCTTCTGACCGAGTTCGCTCACGAATTGCCGATTACCTATTCGCTCAGACCGAGCTTGAAAAGTATCCCGAGGTCAGCTTCAGTCAGATTATCAGTAAACAAGACTTGGTGCCTGCGTTTGTGCACCAGTTTCGAGCTTACCTGCAACGAACGGTGAAAGTGGACGATCCGGTGTTTGCGGTTTGGAATGCAATGGCCGAAATACCTGGTGATCAATTCCAGGTCGAAGCTCCGAAGGTATTGGTTCACTTGCGACAATTGGATGCAGGGAAGGTCAATCGACTCGTGCTTGAGCGATTTAAGACGACACCTGCATCGATGCGAGACGTCGCCGACCGGTATGGGGCGTTATTCATTTCGCTCGAATCGGAGTTGCCTCCTAATGTCGATCCACAAAGCAAGGCCGTGTGGGACGTCTTGTTCGCCCCGAGCTCTCCTTGTCGAATGCCAGACAAAGGGATCACGGGGACTGAGTTCTTCTACGACAACGGGACCACCGTGGAAATCTGGAAGCTTCAAGCGGCTGTCGATCAGTGGCTAATCGATCATGCGAAGGAACTACCGCACACGGTTCGACTTGTCGATCGAACCAATCTGACCGAACCGCATGTCTTCCGGCGTGGCAACCCAGCGAATCGAGGCAAGGAAGTGACGCGGCATTTTCCGACCTTAATCGCAGGGGACAGTTCGCCTCCTTTCAAGCAAGGAAGTGGGCGGATGGAACTCGCTTTTGGGATCGTCGCGGAAGAGAATCCGTTGACGGCTCGTGTGTGGGTTAACCGAATCTGGCAACATCACTTCGGAGTAGGACTTGTAGCGACGAGCAGCGATTTCGGAACCCGCGCCCCTGTGCCTTCTCACCTGGAGCTGCTTGATTGGTTGGCGACGCAGCTAATCGAGTCAGGCTGGAATACGCGAAAGATCCACCAGCTGATTGTCCTCTCACACACCTACCGGCAGTCATCCCAAGGTCCGAAGGATCAAGCCGCTTACGACCATGCTCAATTGACTGACCCCGAGAATCGACTGTTATGGCGAATGAATCCTCATCGTCTGACGTTTGAAGAACTGCGAGACACGATGTTGGCGGTATCGTCACAGCTCGATCGGAAAATGGGAGGGCCGGGCTCGCCACTGTTTAACGGCAATGACTCGCACAAACGCCGGACACTCTACGGCTATGTCGATCGTCAGTTTTTGCCCAGCTTATTTCGAGTGTTCGACTTCGCGAATCCAGATCTGCATATCCCGAGTCGATCAGAGACGACCGTTCCGCAGCAGGCACTATTTGGGTTGAATCATTCGTTCGTTGCTCAACGTGCGATCGATTTAGCACGTTCTGCTGAGGAGAAATCGTCCGGCGATTCGCAGGCAATTGCTCGCCTCTTTCATGCGATCTTAAAGCGAGACCCATCTGCCGGCGAATTGCAATTATCTCGACAGTTTTTGGACTCAGCGTTACCGTCTGAGCCCGAATCTGATGAACCCAAAGCATCCGATCAATGGGCGTATGGATACGCGACCGTCACGGAGAATGGATTAGTCGCCGATACTTTTAAGCCGCTGCCATATTTCAACGGAACAGCTTGGCAAGGTGGCGAGCAGTGGCCTGATTCGAATCTCGGTTGGGCACAACTTACTGCGGTAGGTGGTCATCCGGGCAACACGGAAGAATTTGCTGTGGTTCGGCGCTGGTCACCGGAGGTTAGTGGAACGTTCTCGGTTCAGTCGAAGGTCGCTCACACGCACGAAGTGGGAAATGGAATTCGCTGTTGGATCATCTCCAGTCGGCAAGGCATTTTGAAGGAGTTTGCTTTGCACAACGCGAGTCAGGAGGACTTTCTGGAAGGGATTGAAGTGGAATTAGGCGACAAGCTTGACTTCGTTGTCGATATCAACGGCAATCTCAATAGCGATGATTTTCGTTGGTCGATCGACATCGCCCGCACACCGAACGATAAGAGTCGAATCTCGCACTGGAACGCGCTGGATGACTTTCCGAAAGAAACCATGACTCCCCTGACGCCGCTACAGCAACTTGCTCAGACCTTGCTGTTGTCGAACGAGTTCATGTTTGTAGATTAACCCATGCCGCGAAACAAACCGTAGAATCGAGACGAACTATGTTTGGCAATTCCGATCCGTTCGATCGTTGGACCCGCCGCTCGATGCTGAAGCAGTCTGGGTTAGGGTTCGCTACACTGGGGCTCAGCAACTTGCTGTCACAGTCCGGGGATGCCGTAGCGGCCGAGACGATTTCATCGGAACCAAGTTTGCGCGAGTCAAAGTTGCCCCACTTTCCTGGCAAAGCCAAACGTGTGGTTCATTTCTTTTTCAACGGCGGAGCCTCGCACGTCGACACGTTTGATCCGAAGCCTCTGCTGAAAAAATACGAGGGAAAGCCGTTACCGAATACGTTAACCACAGAAAGAAAAACGGGGGCGGCGTTCCCTTCGCCGTTCAAATTTGCCAAGTATGGGGAAAGCGGCTTAGAGATCAGCGAGCTATTCGCGAAGACGGCGGTTCATGCGGACGAGATCGCGGTGATTCGCTCGATGCATACGCAGGTTCCCAATCACGAACCCTCCTTAATGATGATGAACTGTGGCGATTCTGTTTTGTCGCGTCCAAGCGTCGGATCCTGGGTGTTGTACGGACTTGGTTCCGAGAACGAGAACCTGCCTGGCTTCATCGCGATGTGCCCCAATGGCCTGCCGATTAAGGACTCAGAGAACTGGCAGTCCGGTTTCCTGCCAGGAGCTTATCAAGGAACCTACATCGATCCGCAGCATCAAACGATTGAGCGATTGATCGAAAATATTCGCAGTAAGCACGCGACCTCCAAGATCCAGCGGCATCAGCTCGATTTCCTTCAGAAGCTCAACGCCCAGCATCACGCCACGCGGCATGACGACCGGTTGGAAGCACGCATCCAATCTTACGAGCTGGCGTTTCGGATGCAGATGGAAGCTGCGGAGGCATTTGACATCCATCGCGAGCCAGCCAGCATTCGACGGATGTATGGCGAAGGTGTCCATGGTCGACAGACTTTGATTGCCCGCCGATTGTTAGAGCGGGGTGTCCGTTACGTTCAACTGTGGCATGGTGCCGGTCAACCTTGGGATCATCATGCTCAGATCGAGCCAAGTCATCGCAAACAGGCCGGCGAGGTCGATCAGCCGATTGCCGCGTTAATTGCCGATTTGAAGCAGCGTGGGATGCTTGAGGATACGCTGGTGATCTGGGGAGGCGAATTTGGTCGCACTCCTACCGTCGAACTGTCGGGCGATGGCAAGGCTCAGCTAGGGCGCGATCATAATCCGTATGGATTCAGCATGTGTATGGCGGGAGGAGGCGTGCGAGGTGGGACGACCTACGGAGCAACCGATGAATTCGGTTTTCAGGCGGTTGACAACCGCGTCAGCGTGCACGATTTGCACGCTACGATTTTGCATCTACTTGGCTTCGACCACGAGAAACTAACTTATCGATACGCCGGGCGAGACTTTCGCCTGACCGACGTACATGGTCGCGTGCTCCACGATATCTTGCATTCGTGAATCGTGTGTCTAGCGAGCTTGCTTCCAAAGACCGCCGAAAACAGACAGCGAGACGAGTATCAGACTCAACCAGACCACGTGTATTGGATTTTGTGGAGATGGTTGTTCCGTCTCCGCAATCTCCTGGTCGACTTCGTTCATTTCAATGCCCTTCACCTCCGGTGCCGTCTGACTTGGCTGCAGCGCGGAAGCCAACGCTAGTTGATAGTCGCCCAACGCTTTCACGCGATTGGGATCTTCGGACGAGGGGAGTTGCTGCTGGAGGAATTCGTGAAACTTACCGTTGCCGCAGGTTTCGTAGGAGCATGCCGCCCCGAATTCGGCCACGAGTTCCGTATGAAGTTTGGCCAGTGTTTCCAGTTGCTGGGAATCGGCCGACCAGTAACCCTTGCGGGCTGTTTCCAGCATCACAGCGGTTAAGTCTTGCAGAGCATACGGATTCTTATCTTCAAAGTACTCGCGCATGTTCAAATCATGTTTGTCGTCAATGTAAACCTGGTAGGTTTCGTTCCACATGTCCTGGCTGATTGCCGAGGGCTGCATCACGTTCCAACCATACATGTTACGGACAGTTTCGGTGAAAGAGGCCGCTGCCGAAGGGCCCTCGCGCTGCATGCTTTGAATGAACTTAGGATTCCAGAGCGATGTCCGTGCCTCTTCCCGAATCGCACCGACCGAGGTTGTTACCTTGGCACGGCCTGGCTGACGAAGATCGCTGAAGTAGCCGTCCGGATCGTTGCCGGTAGTTTCGCGAACGGCCAGCGTGATTCCACCCATGAATTCGTAAACGTGATCCAGCGATAGCGGTCCCCAAGTGTTTGAAGAGCGGGGATGAACGACGGCGTCAACATCTTTCATCTGGGCTTCCAACAGGCCGGGCAGGACAGTACCCCAGCGACCCCCATCGCGGTAGACGCCACTCATGTTCTTGATGTATCGGTTGGCAACTTCCTTCGGATTTCCCCATGAGTCCCCTTTCTCGACCATGCCCATGATCTGCGTCCCGTAGCTGCTGTTGGCGGCGGAACCGAAGATTCGCGCGGTCGCGAAATCGCGAGCGTCTTTCGGTGAGATGCCTTGAGACTTGAGCGTTCGCTCGGCATCTTCTGTTCCTTGGCGAACGAAGTTCGGATACTCCCCTGCTTCGAGGCCACTCGCGATTTGTACGGCTTTATCAATCAATGCAATGCGCGACGCAGCAGCGTCGCGAAACTGACCTGACGTTTGGACAAGGACATCGACACGTGGGCGTGCCAACTCCGTGTCTGGGATGACTTCGATGTCGTACACAACGCCACGCGAGTTCCAGACTGGTCGCATTCCCATCAAGTACAGGATCTGGGCAATCGCCGTCCCTTTGCCTCGAATAAACTCGCCACCCCATAACGATATTGCCACCTGGCGCGGGTAATCCCCGTGGTGCCGGACCCGGTGCGCAGTCAGCAACTCGTCGGTCAGCTTCACGCCGACTCGCCATGCCTCTGGCGTGGGAGTTTGCTCGGCGTTAATCGAATAAAGGTTTCGGCCGGTGGGTACCGACGATGGATTGACCAAGGGATCCCCGCCGCTCGAAGGCGCGATGTATTGAGCGCCAAGGGCGCGAATGATCGATTCAAGTTCAACCTGAGGAGACTGTCTTAGATTGGCCGAGTTTTGTTCGATGGAATCGACCAGATCAATAAGATTTCGGCGAAGCTCTTGGTCGTCACTGACCAGCTTCTTAAACTCCTCGGCTGTTTTCCAGACCGGAGGTTTGGTGTTTTTCTCGCTGGATGTTTGTGAACTGGGAGCCAGGTTTTCGCCAGCCGCGGGTTTTTTCGTCGGTTTTTCTCTTGGATCGTCCTGTTGCGGATGATTGGATGCTGGTTTCGTATTGGTTGCCCCAGACTTTCCATCGGTTGGTTGTTTTTGCGAGTCTGGGGGATCTTGAGGCCGCATGGCGGCAATTTGTTCTGCGGTGAAAAGCTTGTCCCTGCTTAGTTCACCCGCGAGAACGTCTGAGACGAACTGCATCGCGAGTTGTTGACGATATTCCATCGCATCAATTGAGTTGTTAACGCCGAGACATGCGAGTAGTTGATCGACACCTTGTTCGCCGAGCATGGCCGTTACCGTTTGATGAACCTGCGAGTCCGATAATTCGCGGCCAATGACATGTAGACCGTCGGTGACGCTTTGATCCTTCAGTTTATGGACATAGTTGTGAACTGCCGTTAGTTCCTCTTCGGTTAAAAGTCGATCGATTAAGGCATCCTTGGGAAAACCAAGGTCATCAGCTAGATTTAGTTCGTTGACCAATTGTGTCACCGATCGAAGTGTTTCTTCCCGTAAAAGCGGATCTTCAATCTGTTCCCAATCGTGAATCTTATCGTGTAGTAAAGACAAGTCTCCATAGAGACCCGCTTCCATAAAGGGAGGCGTTAGGTGCGACACGATTACCGCATTCGACCGACGTTTGGCGACGAGCGCTTCCCCGACGTTGTTGATTACGTAAGGATAAATATGGGGAAGATCCCCGATAAGAATGTGTGGCCAACAATCTTGGCTGAGGCTGTTCGACTTGCCGTACGTGAACTCAAGCGATCCATGCGTGCCAAAGTGCATGATCGCATCGGCCTGAAAGCCATAGCGTGCCCACAGGTAAGCTCCCAGGTAGAAGTGAGGCGCGGCCTGATCGGTGCCATGGATCGAACTGATTTCGTCTTCGTTTTCCTCGCCTCCACCAACGGTTGGCTGCGGCATGATTACGACGTTGCCAAGTTGGATGCGGCTTATCACCAGGTGAGGCTTGCCCTTCACACTCGTCACCATGCGATCACCAGGCAGATTGCCCCAGCGGTCGATCGTCTCTTGTTGGCGTTTGGGAGAAAGTACTTGTCGAAACCATTTCGCGTATTGCTTGGCCGGGACAAGTTCTGGCTCGGATTCACTTAAGAAGGTCTCGAAGGAACCGAGCGCCCATTGTCCGAGCGTTTTGCCCCGCTGTTGAATCAGATCAAACAACATCTCAGGCGTTTCGGGCAAAGAACCGCCGAGGTCGTAACCCTCTTGCTCTAGACGTTTCAGGGTATTCCACAATGCGGGAGCAACCTCCAAGCCGCCAGCCGATAAAGCCGAGTTGCCAGGGGACTTGTAATAGACGATGACAAGTCGTTTTTGAGCGTTTTCCTTCTGACGCAGTTTCAGCCAATTGAGTACTAAACGAACGCGTGCGTCGAGTTGATCTGCCAATGGCGTGCGAACTGTGAGACCACGTTCGTTTGCTTCCATCGAAGAAACCACAAGCGGTTCGATGATACCGTCCAGTTCGGGAGCGGTGATCGATTGCCCCATGAAGCCTCCTTCCATTCCCCGTTCGTCGGCCAGCCATGTTTCGCGACTGGTAAGCAGCGGAAGCGCGCTGACGACGGGACAATTGAGGTCCGATAGGAAGTGGATTCCTTCGTCTCCATACGAGAGTCGACCGTGCGGAAACGTCAGCACCAGATCTGGTTTGACCTCTCGCACCAGATCAAACGATTCCGCGCGACCAAAGATTGGATAGACCTTGGCACCGCCAGCTTCCAATGCCTCAATCATTGCATCAAGCGGACCACGATTTAATCGATCTTGTGGGTCCATGAAGTTGCCCATCAAAACAACCTTGGGTTGCTCAGTAGATCTCTTCATGGGAAGAGAAGCCAAATGCTTCTCGAATGCATCCTTTGTGGCAAAGACCTCGTCACCCAAATGAAAGAGACCGAACTGAGGCTTGGGAACGACATCAGGAACCGCAACTTCACGTCCACCAAGATGGTGCGCCGCGTAATGCGCCATGCCCAGAAGATTATCGTCACCGCCATGTTGAAGATATTCAGCGATCTGTTCGCGGTGCGGCACCGGTACCGACGTTTGTTGCTCGGAGAGGGCGTTGGTTGCCGTTCGGATATAAAAGTGTGTGCCGCGTTTCTTGGCTCGCTGGATCCGCGTGACTTGTTCTGTCGATAGGTTCAGTCCTTGACCACGAACGAATACCAGATTGTAGTTTTCAAGTGGCGCTGTATCGATTCCTGCGTCATCATAACGATGCAGGGCGTAAGGGGTCTCACGTAAGGCGGATTCCCAATTGGCGAATTCACTATCAGAGAACCCAACCATCGCCAATCGAAATGGACGTAGGTATTCGTAGTAAGCCCAGAGTCCACCGCCGAAGGCCAGCAGCAAAAGCATCGCGGAGATCGCTAGTTTCTTCATTGTGTTGATCGCTCGAACTTCCTGAATAAGTGGCTGTTACTCTTGCGGTGGAGAGGTTTCATCACTGGGGACGTAGATCACGCGGCCATCGGGCAGACGATAGGCTTGCCCCAGTAGTTCTCCTTGACCGGCGCCTTGCGACTGGGACGCCTCGTAGTGCTTGATCTCCTCACCCTGCTTGACGACGATTTCCATCTCAGGCGTACCGGGGTTGGTGATCACGGTGTAGTCGTTCTCTTGCAGCAGCGCCGGCACCTGCAGGTACGAAACCAACGCGACCATCAATGCCACGGCAAAGACCATGGCGACGTCAAACAAGTTGGCCATGCCTGCTAAGGGATCGTCTTCCTCTTCGGTGGCGAAGGTCGGCAAGGCCTTGTTTCGAAGACGATACTGACTCCAAGTTGATGGTGTGGATGTCGGGCGTGTTGAATGCTTAGGCATGGACCGACTCCTTTGCCAAAAGGTCTTCACCCACGGAAGCGGTTTCTTGCTCGATCATGGTTCGCAGACGATCTTCATCACTGCTGCTCATTCGCTCGGCTAGGAGGTTAAGCAGGGCCGAGTCAGCTTGGTACCAATGCTTTTTGACCGTGGCGAGCCAGCCTGCGACCATACCGATAAATAGCCCGAGCACGGTCGTCGAAAAGGCGATCACCAGGTTGTTGCTCATCGTTTGGATATCTCCAACGGCTAAACCAACCAGTGCTGGACCGAGCGGAATGAGCGTTCCCATTAGTCCCAAGCTGGGGCCAAGTTTGATCAGGCCACGAATGCGATCGAGAGACTTCTGCCATTCCAGTTCGATTTGCGAAAGGGCGTAAGCCAGGCCCGGGATCGTGTCATTGGCCGCGGTGAGACGGCCAAGTGATCGGCCGAGCGGGCCCGTTGTGGAAAGGGACTTTTCAAGGGGATGATCCTTCACGGCGACTTGTTCCAGTTGACGTCGATGGGGCTGTTCACGATTTCGTGCGACGAACTCTTGCAAAGTTCGGCCACATTGAATCAGCACACGAACCAGCGAGATCAGCAGCAGGATCATCACTGGAATGAGCAATGCGTTGGAAAGAACGTAAAAAAGATTCGTTACCGTATTCATGATTTTCCTGTGGGGATTTGATCGAGACTTCGGGCGATGGCCTGGCG
This sequence comes from Blastopirellula marina, assembly GCF_002967765.1. Taxonomy (NCBI): domain Bacteria; kingdom Pseudomonadati; phylum Planctomycetota; class Planctomycetia; order Pirellulales; family Pirellulaceae; genus Blastopirellula; species Blastopirellula marina. The sequence goes on from NZ_PUHY01000004.1 coordinate 150,987, forward strand.
TTCCCAGGCCATGCCAACTGCCAGGCATACCATGCCCAGCAGCAGCGCCGGTCCCAGGCCGGTCAGCGCGTGTGTGATTAGTTCTGCCTGATCGCCGGTCGGAAGTGAGCTCGCGGTGGTCGCGAACAAGGTGCTCGCTACGCCTACGGTCGCTGCCGAAGCAAAGTGAAGTAGAGCCAAGGTTAATTGGCGGAAGAAGAGGCCGACTACGATCAGTGAAAGGATGACCGAAAGCATGATGCCAGGCACCAGCATCCCGATCCATTCCGGACGCGCGCCAAGTTGCTGCGATAACCAATGTTGTTCCACCAGTAACATCGATAAAACGAAGACCGGTTGTGGAACGCAGTAAAGGATCGACATCGCTAATTTCGTGCGTTCTCGATTTGGCTCGGCGACGAGATGCAAGCCGATTGTGAAGCTTGCCGCGGCCAGCAAGATCTGTAGTACGCACGCCGCAAGCAGTACGTCAGGTCCCATCAGCATCATCCGCAGGTCGAGCGCGGATCGAGAGTCGGCTAACGGATTTACGAGAAATCCAGTCAGCGCGTTTAGGCCTAGTGAAACCACGAGCAAGTACCACTGTCGAGCCCACAACATGCCTGAGACCAGCGACAGCATCGTGGCCAGACAAACGACTGCCAGCATCGCCGCCTCGCCGTTGGATGAAAGTGTATGTAAGAGTTCATAGGCGACGGACATTACTGCTTACCTTTCGGTTGAAGCTTATCGAACGGCACCCCCTGCCCTTCCATGACCGGCTTGAACTTAGATCCGTTAAACTCTAAGGCGATCCAGCGGCTGGAATCTCCCACGGCCGCTACCCAGTAGCAGCGATGCGTACCGAGGTCGTTCGTGTAGCAGACACGCGTGCCCTGAAATGCTGGGTTCTCGGCCAGGTGTACGTGCTTTTTAAAGTACGTGCCAAGCGAGTGATCATGCTTGTCCGACCAGGATTGTCGCGTCCAAGTCGTTCCTTCAATCTCAAATGAATCAGGTAAAGCGACTTCCTGGGTTTGCGTCACCGGGCTAGGGCCACAACCTTCACTGGCAAGGAATGCGGCGACTAGCCAGGTAAATCGCAAGAGCCAATCTTGTTTCGAGCTAGATCGCATCATCAAAATTCTCCTTAGCATTCGTCACTGCGAGAAGCCGGTGAGTACCTGGCCATCGTGGCGGTTGTGTAAATTCCGCCACGTAGCCAGATCGATCGTTTCAGTTACGAAGCGGACACTGCCATCGCAAAGTGAAACATTTACGCCGCCAGGATGGTGGCTGCGGGCCCCAGAGATGGCCTCGCCGTGATGCGAAACATCAGGCTCTCGGGCGTTAGGTGGGAAGAAGGCATTGATCAACGTTTGGTACGTGATGTTCCGAATCCATTGGCCGGCGCGACGCCCTTCGTATCGTGTTGCCGAGCGGGTTACCAATGATTCGGCCGTTGCCGAGCACGGTCCTCCACCGCTTACTCGTTTGATTTGTTTGCTTGCATCGATGAGATCCGCAGTGTCGTCTCCGCGGAGGCCGTAAAGCGTTTCCGCGATTGCGATTGTGTTGCTCGTTCCATCGGTGATGTCACGGAATCGCGTGTTAGAACCACGCCAAAATAGACCGTCGGTGTCTGAGCGACTGCAGTAAGACATCCCGCTGCCGGGGCCAGCATTCATCATGTAGTTGGTTCCCGCCCAGACGTTGCCATCTTCAATCGAGAAGGGATCGCCTGGGTCGCTAGGGCATTGCAACACACTCAAAGGCTGGCGAACCACATTCACCAGATTCGGGTTTAGGTCTGGATCGTAGGCGACCCCGGAGAGCAGCGGCTGTGTATAGTCGATCAGGTCTTCGAGATTGCCTTGCTCGATGTAAGGAAGGAGCTTGGCCTGAGCCGAGTAGCCATATAGCGAGTCCTCGGCAGGTTGGGGGAACTGTTTAAAGGTCGATTCGTAATTGTGCATTGCCAGCGTCAACTGTTTCATGTTGTTAGTGCACTGCATGCGTCGTGCTGCTTCGCGTGCTTGTTGCACGGCCGGTAACAGAAGTGAGATCAAAATCCCGATGATCGCGATGACCACCAGAAGTTCGACTAGGGTGAAGGCGGTTCGGTATGTTTTCATGATTCGTCGTTTGTTTTGGCTAATGGAAAGATCGAATACGGAACGATCGGTCGGCGCGCACCGTATTTGGTTTCGCCCGACCTCAGCGACTTTGAATTGGGAGCTTATGTGCGACACGCTGCTGGAGCGGGCGTCAGGACGTCGTGAAGTGAAAGAGATTCCGCCGCCATGCCACAGCCGATCGGATTTGGTCGGACCGGGTACACGGCCATGGAGTAGGCGGCGGAACCATTCGCTTGACGACGCTGACTGACCGAGGCAGTCAGCTCGAAGGAGGGGCAATTGCCCGCATGCACAGCGAGTTTCGTTGTTAGATAGCAGCGACGACTTGTCTTCGAACGCGCTCGACATGTCTCCCCTTACGCGTTGACCGACGGTGCCGGACATGCGCCGTGAGAAACGACGAGGCCTTGTTCAAAATGAGCCGCAAGCTGACTAGATGGTCGCTGGTGGTGCTCGGGGCTGAGAGATCGCGACCGGCTGGTCGCAACTAGGAGAATCGGTTCGCTGAACGATCTGTTCCAGGGCCGGTTCAAGGCTTATTGCCACCGGATTAAGCCAAGTGATCGCTGCGACCAAAGCTAAAGACTGGCAAACCACGCAGCCATCGGGATGATGTTCGCGAGATGGCGCATCGTGTGGCGATTCTTCTTGAGAATTCGCAGCCAATTCCGAGCGATCGCCAGCGTGATGGCAACAATGATGATGGCCGCATCCGCTGGAGGCCAATGATTCGGCATGGGAATACGAAGCCGAAGTAGGACCGTGCGAGGAGCACACATCCGTACACGTCGCCAGGTGAAACCAAGCCGGCGCATGTCCCGCGGCGAGCATGCCGCAAAGAACAAGAACTAAAAGTGGTCGGAACAACAATACCACGGGAGACGTTCGTCACTCGGGGGGAAACAAATGGAAAAACAGGGTCCGACCAAAGACACTTGTTAATCGATACGATGATCGATTGGGAAGAGTTCGTCAAGTCGCCCAAGTTTTTATGTGATTCGTCGGTTGCTTACTTCACCAACGATCGGCACTTGTTTAAAACGCCAGCGTGATCCGTTAATCTCGTAGGTCGACGCAACCAAAGTGCGAACATCCATGGGCATGTCGCGATTCACCTCCCCTCCTTCCCATGTCCTTCTCTCTCCTCGGACAACATTATGGAAACAAGAACCCTGGGCCGAACCGGTCTCGATATTAGTTTGCTCTCGATTGGCGGACTGTATACTTCCTCGCTCGCGTATGGTGTATCGGAAACGAAGCGGATCATGCACCGTGCAACCGAGTTAGGGATCAACGCGGTCGATACGGCACCTGCTTACGCGGATAGCGAAGCAACGCTTGGAAAGGCGATCGATGGGCTTTCCGCTCCCCTGATAATCACCACCAAGCTGGGTGGACGTCCAACACCATTCGATCCACAAAGCGTGGCCGGGCTTCGTCAGTCACTAGAAGAGAGCCTGCAACTGTTAGGACGTGAGAGCGTTGACATTTTGATGATCCACGAGCCAGATCGTCCTCAGCAATACGCTTGGTGGACCAGTTACGATCCATTGGAAGGTCCGGTGCTTGAGTTGATGGAATCGCTCAAGCGTGAAGGTAAGGTTCGTTACACTGGGCTCGCCGGTACCACGGTAAGCGAAATGACCTACCTGGTGAATCAGGACAAATTTGACGTCGTCCTCACAGCATTTAACTACAACGCTCTTTTCCGGGAAGCTGCCTCCACGGTGATTCCTGCGGCGACGTCGCTGAACATGGGAGTCGTGCTGGGATCGGTTTTTGGTCAGGGATTCTTAACGCGTTGCCCGCAAGGTTTGACCGAGTCGGACAAGGTTTGGCTGGCGGAGGCACGAAGGCAGCAGCTTGCGGCGTACGTCAAGTTGCTCGACGAAGCTGGCATGTCGGCGGTCGAGTTATGTTTGCGATTTGCGGTTTCTGATTCTCGCATCCATACCATTCCGATTGGCTGTAAGACGATCGATCAGCTTGAGGCCTGTGTGGCGGCGGTGAACCAGGGGCCGCTTCCTGAGGATATTCGCGCGCGTCTGGATGAGATTGCCGAGATGGTTCCGTACCGCCCATTTGAAGAGCCAATGATCTTGCCACTTGGCAAGTCGTATACCGGGCCGGGAATTGCCAACATGGGCGCTGCGGTTCAGGTCGGCAAAGTGGCTGCTGCGAAGCTGAGTCGACCGATTTAAAAAACTTGCTCGTCCTTGTTGCCGCAATCTCGCTATCGTCCGGTCATTTCCGCCATGGCTGCGGGATAGCGATTTCCGTGCACGGTAATCGCCGATAGGCCGGCATCGATCGCGCTGAGATCTTCTTTGGTTAAATTCAACGAGGCAGCCGCGATGTTTTCTTCCAGGCGGTGACGCTTTGTGGTACCAGGAATGGGAACGATCCACGGCTTTTGGACGAGAATCCACGCCAATGCAATCTGAGCAGGTGTCGCCTTCTTCGTGGCCGCTAGGTCCTTAAGAAGTTCGAGGAACGCTTGGTTTGCTTTCAGATTCTCGGGCGAGTATCGCGGCAATGCACTGCGAAGATCCGTGCTTTCGAAAGTTGTGTGGGCGTCGATTGCCCCGGCGAGGAAGCCGCGTCCCAGTGGGCTGAAAGGGACAAAACCAATACCTAACTCTTCCAATGTTGAAAAGATTTCCGCCTCTGGTTCTCGCCACCAAAGGGAATACTCGCTTTGCAGCGCCGTAACTGGTTGAATAGCATGAGCGCGGCGAATCGTTGCCGCTCCCGCTTCTGACAAACCGAAGTGTTTGACTTTACCTTCGGCAATCAGTTCTTTGATGGTGCCAGCCACGTCTTCAATCGGCACGGCTGGATCAACTCGGTGCTGATAGAACAAATCGATCGATTCGATTTGTAAACGCATCAAAGAGGCCTCGGCGACCGCCCGGATATGTTCCGGACGACTGTCGAGCTTCGGAGATATCTTGTTTTCCTTGGCGACCTTGCGAGATTCGATGTCGAAGCCAAACTTGGTGGCGATGGCAACTTGATCGCGATAGGGTGCGAGTCCTTCGCCGACAAGTTCTTCGTTGGTAAACGGACCGTAGACTTCAGCCGTATCGAAAAAAGTGATTCCTTGCTCCACGGCGAAATGGAGCAAGGAGATCATCTCTTGTTTGTCTTTCGGCAATCCGTACGAGAAACTCATACCCATGCAACCTAAACCAAGTGCCGAGACTTCAAGGTTATTTGGGCCAAGTTGCCGTTGATGCATAGAACGATACCGCAAGAAAGGTTTGCGTGGGCAAAGCGATGGCTAATTCGCTTTGACGTCGTAACAGTACAATGTGCCTTGGTCGCGAATGTACAGCTTTCCGTTGGCGATCACAGGATGTGCCCACGCTGGTTTGCTAGTTCGATCTGGTTGGTCGAAGCGACCTTTTTCAACGAACTCTTCTTTGTTCGGTTCAATCAGCAAGATCGGGCCTTCTTCCGAACGGAGATAAAGACGACCATCGGCCATCGCCAGCGATCCCTTCGGAGCTTTGCGATCACGCCACAAGACTTCCCCAGTCTGGAAATCGAGGCACGAAAGGAAGCCGCCTCCATTGCCACCGTTGGCACCGTACAGGCAACCATCAACGACGATCAAGCCACCATGATGATTTTGCATGTTCGACGTGAAGTAAACTTCTTCCGCTTCAATCTTGCCATTGTCGGTCTTCTTCAACTTCACAGCGCCACCGCCGTTACCGTAGGCCGAAGCCGCGAAGATCAGGCCATCTTTGAAAACGGGAGTCGTACAGTTAATGCCCATGCGGTTGGCCGGGCGATCGTATTGCCAGATAAGCTCGCCTGTTTCAGCGTCGACACCGATCAATGCTTTGGCGGTCAGCTGAACGTACTGCTTCTTGCCAGCTTCTTCAACGATGATCGCTGACGAGTAACCCGCACCAGCACGTGGTCCGCCTCCAAAGCCACCTCGTCCGCGACGGCCTCGACCTTGCGGTCGGCTCTCTTCGTCTGGTTCGGGGGCTGGTTGAGCTTCTTCTGCTGGAGGTTTGGTTGCCCAAATCGTCTCGCCGGTCTTTTTGTTCAGAGCCGCCATGGTCGCATCTTTACCGCCTGGCGTGACGATGACCTTGCTGCCGTCGATCAGCGGTGATTCTCGGAAGCTCCACATGGGCACAATACCGCCGAAGTCCTTTTGCAAGTCACGTTGCCAGACGATCTCACCGTCGGCAACCTTCAAGCAAGTGACATCCCCTTCCATGCCCATCACGTACATGTGGTCGCCATCGATCGTCGGCGTGCCACCAGGACCCTCTTTCGATTGTGGCATCCGTTGTTCGTATGCCTTATCGATCTTGGTGACCCACAACTCTTTGCCGTCGGCCTCAGACAAAGCCCACACGACTTCGTCGTCCCCGCGATTACTCATACCATAGATACGACCATCGGCGATCGCTGGAGCGCTATCACCTCCACCTAGGTTGGTTGCCTTCCAGGCCAAAGCCGGGCCACCTTCAGGCCACTCTTGCAGAAGACCCGTTTCGGAAGAGACCGCATCACGATTCACTCCATTCCATTGCGGCCAATCAGATGACTTGGACGAATCTGCGATCGCTGGCGAAACGCAGAGAGTGACGAGGAACAAGCCGATAAGTATTCGCATGACAATTATTCTCGTGGTAAGCAGGGACAAGGAGCCTAGCCGCGCATTGCCCCTCATTTTACGTGGCTACCTTCTCTGATCGATAGGCAGATCCTCTGAAATCGTTGAACGATTCTACAAATGCCCCTTGTTTTTCGTGAGCGAGCTTCTCGGCAACGGGTTAAGCCGTGGAGATGCCTCGCCGCTGGAGATTTCGAATTTAGAGCGGATCTTCCGCTTTGGGGCGGGCGATGAAGTCGACCGCGACGACGACGATTGCGGCCACGATCATCAGCGTGAAACAAATGGCCGTTTCGTTGGAAATTGGATTCTCGATAGGAGCATCCGGCTGCCAGGGCCACAGCTTTCGTAGTGCCCCGATCATGAAGCCACCCATTAGCGAGAGTGTGATCGCTTCGTGCTGATGCAGTAGCCACTTCAGCAGCTTGCTGAAGGAGAGAAGCCCGACGAGGCAACCTATCGCAAAACAGGCGAACGCGAAGAGATCCCCCATTACCAATTGCCCCTTGGCAAGCGCCTTAGGGACGCCGCTAAAGTAATGATAGGCACCAAACACCAACAACAAGTACGAACCGCTAATTCCCGGCAAGATCATCGCGCAAATCGCGATCGCTCCAAGCAGGAATGAAATGATTGGATTGGGCGCGGTGGTGAATTCGTCGAATGCCGGAAGACCAGTCAGCCAGTAAGCGAATGCGCCGCCTGCCACCGCCAAGACAATACACAAGATTGCGTGTTGTGTGCTCTTCGGGTGGATCATCCGTGTGACCAAATAGCCCGATGCCGCGATCGCCCCAAAGAAGGTCGCGTAAACTAACGGCTGCGTTCGAGCAGGGTGATCGGGTTCCCCGATTAGTTCATGCAATAAAACGACGAAGGTCAGCAGCCCGCAAACGATACCTCCGCCCAAAGCCAACAGAAACCACAGGTCGAAACGCTCGGCCAAGGTTTTCCATTGCCGTTTTCGCAGCAGCGTGAAGGCCTCGACGTTGACTTGGCTGATTGCATCGACCAAGCGGCGGTAGATACCCAATACGAGGGCAACCGTTCCACCACTGATTCCAGGAACGGCGTCGGCTGCACCCATCGCCAAGCCACAAAAGAAGTGTCGTATCGCGTTGATTCGAGGGTCTGACATGCTGCAAGTCCGGTTACGCCAAGGGGAAAGGGAAGATTTTAGTGGACAAAGCGAATCGCGTGCAGGGCAAACTGGGCAGTTCTCGAAAGTTGTGAGGCAACGCTCCGAAGAAACACTTCGCAGGCGTTATCAAATTGGGGGGTGAAATCGCGAGTCAGAAATATCGATTGATGCCCACAAAATTGGGGCATGCCGAGCTGAGTTTGCCTTGGTTGTGAAACGCCGGCGATTTACCTTGACCGAGCCTGGAGGGGGGGATAAATTGCGTTAACACGCGATAATCGCGATAGGTTGTGTGCAGATCATATTGAACAGCGAATTGGCTTCACGCGGCTTTCTCTCCCACAAATTGCTTGAAACACGTTCGCACGTAGCGTTGTAATGGGATGAGGCCGCACTGATTATCGGCAGGGTGGCACGGATGTTGTTGCAACGATTGGCCTCTAAGGTGTCCGTTCTAGCTCCGGCGAAGATCAATCTCTTTCTGGAACTGCTCGGGAAACGGCCGGACGGTTTTCATGAGTTGGAAACCGTGATGATTGCGGTTTCGTTATTTGATCGACTTGAAGTCACTCCGCAAGATGAGCCAACGATCGAGCTAGATTGCGCTTGGGAAATTGGCCAGATGGCTCAAGCTAACCAATGGGACGACCCTGCCCAATTCCTGGGCGACCTTCCACCGATGGAAAGCAACCTCGTGTATCGAGCTGTGAAGCTACTCCAATCCGAAGAAAGTGTCCCGCGCGGTGCGAAGATCGTTTTACGTAAACGCATTCCATCCGCTTCTGGTTTCGGCGGAGCGTCCAGCGATGCAGCCGCGGCCTTGGTGGCGGCCAATCAAGCTTGGGGTTTGGGATGCTCGATCGAGCGGCTTAGCGATCTAGCGGCCGCGTTGGGAAGCGATATCCCTTTCTTTCTGCATGCCGGGCAGCTCGGAAGTGGGCAGGCCATTGCGACAGGAAGAGGTGAGAAGATCGAAGCTTTTGAAGGAAAGCGACTCGACCTGGTGCTGATTCGACCCGCAGGTGGGCTTTCGACGCCAGAGGTTTTCCGGCGATGTCAGATTCCGCATTCGCCGGAGTCGGCGGAAGGTCTAATGTCCGCGCTGCGGTCCGATCGACAGACATCGATCCCTCGAAAACTGACGAATCGACTCAGTTCGCCAGCAAGAGAACTTTCGCCGAGAATCGACCGACTGGCCACTTTGTGCGAACAATTAGATGTCGTTGCCCATCAAATGTCAGGCAGCGGTTCTGGATACTTCGCGATTTGCCGTAATCGACCTCACGCATTGCAAGTTGCTGCTCGCCTGCGTGCCGCGAACGTCGGCATGGTATTCGCTGTGACTACCTGTGGAATCCGGGCCCTCAGAAATTAACGCCGCGCCATAACGACCTGGAGTTAGCAACCGTGAAAATCACCGAAGTCCGCATCAAACTGATGGAAGATTCCAGCGATCGGTTGCGGGGGTTCTGCTCCATCACCTTCGACGATGCATTCGTCATACGCGACCTGAAGATCATCGAGGGCGCGAACGGGCCGTTCGTGGCCATGCCAAGTCGGAAGTTGACCGGCCATTGTCCGAACTGCGGCTGTAAGAACCACTTACGCGCCGGATATTGTAACCAGTGCGGAATGAAGCTAAAGCAGCCTCACGTCGAACGGGGCAGCGATCAACGAGCGAAGTTGTACGCCGATATTGCTCATCCGATCAATTCGGAGTGTCGCGAACAGATTCAAACGCGTGTGATCGACGAGTACCACAACGAGATCGAGGAAGCGAAACGTCCCGGGTATCGCTCGAAATATGACGACTACTTCACCGATGCAGGTGAAGACTACGAGCACGACGACGACCACGATTCTAACTCGTCCAACAAGGATTCCATGCGACAGGAGACGACGTCGGAATCGATCGAACGCAGCGAGGACTCGTCAAAACTCAAGGGACCGCATAGCCGTTCGGCGGATGCATCCATTCATTCCGATGCGTCTCGCCCTCGAAAGTTCGGGGAAGGGATCTTCGACGACTGACCCCTCGCAAAGGTATTCTTTCGCCCTCACTCAAACCGTCTTAGAATGTCGGTTAACTCTCACTGCTAGAACATTTTTGCTAGTCGACAAAATTGCCCCAGAGTGACTTGGCAACATGGAGAGCTGACGAAGGACTCGAAATACTCGGAATTGGCTGATTTCATGGACGGAAATTGATTTCCAGATGGGGAATCAAACCACTTCTTTATCCATCTAATCGGCGCAATTCGATTAATCCGGGATTGCGTTTTCTTTCTTCGAGCTACCCTCGGTTATCCCACTGTTCTCTGTGGCAAATCTCGCCGATAACCCGCAACGCTAGCACCCACATATCACCGTCCAACAAGGCTGAATGAGATGTCCGAATTCCGAATTGAAAAAGACTCGATGGGGGAAGTTAAGGTCCCTGCTAACGCCTACTACAGCGCCCAAACGCAGCGGGCGGTCGAGAACTTTCCAATTAGTGGTTGGACATTGCCGCCGGCCCTGATTCATGCGATGGGGTGGGTGAAATATGCCTGTGCGATCGCCAATCGGGATCTCGGTAAATTGACCGGCACTGGTAAGAATCCGCTGAAAGACGAGCAGGTCGAAGCGCTGTTGGCGGCTTGCGTGGAAGTGCGCGAAGGAAAGCTCGATGGCGAGTTCCCCATCGACATCTTTCAGACTGGTAGCGGCACTTCGAGCAACATGAACGTCAACGAAGTGATCAGCAATCGAGCGATCGAGATTATGGGAGGCGATCGATTGGCCGTTGCCAAACCGATCCATCCGAACGATCACGTCAACATGGGACAAAGTACTAACGACACGTTCCCCACGTCGATCCACGTGGCTGTGGCGATGCAGATCAAATCGAATTTGATTCCTGCGCTGGAGAAGTTGCACGACTCGCTCGACGAGAAAGCCAAGGCTTGGGACAAGATCATTAAGATCGGTCGCACTCACCTGATGGACGCTACGCCGCTGCGGCTTGGTCAGGAATTCAGCGGGTTTGCTCGCCAGATTGAGCTCTCGGTCAAGCGAGCCAAGATTGCTCTGGATGCCGTCTTGGAACTTCCCGTTGGTGGTACCGCGGTCGGCACCGGCATCAATACGCACCCGCAATTCTCAGAAAAGGTTTGTGCCGCGCTCGCTGAGGGTTTGGACATTCCGTTCATCGAAGCCGTGAATCACTTTGAAGCGGCCGCAAATCGTGATGGTCTGGTGCAGTGCCATAGCGAACTGAAGTCGATTGCGACGACCCTTTTCAACCTTTCCAACAATATCCGTTGGTTGGGTAGCGGCCCACGTTGTGGCTTCTACGAAGTGGCATTGCCAACGCGTCAGCCAGGTAGCAGTATCATGCCGGGCAAGGTCAATCCCGTGATGAGCGAAAGCATGATGCAAGCCACCGCCAAAGTCATCGGCAACGATGGCTGTATCGCACTTTCCGGTGCCGCAGGGGGCAACTTCCAACTCAACATCATGATGCCGATCATGGGACACACCGTTCTCGAAAGCATCCACCTGCTGGCCAATTCGTGCGATGCGTTCGTCGAATTCTGTGTCGCTGAAATGGAAGCCAATGAAGACAAGTGCAACGCGGCGGTCGAGCAAAGCTTGTCAATGTGCACCAGCCTTAACCCGCTGATTGGCTACGATAAAGCGGCGAAAATGGCCAAAGAAGCATTTGCTAGCGGAAAAACTATTCGCGAACTTGCCGAAGAACAGGGAGAAATTGACCCAGCAGCCCTAGAAGATGCACTCGACCCCTGGAAGATGACCTATCCTCACGAATAGGCAGAAAGAGTATTTCATCTTGGTGGTTACAAACGCTATTTGCTACGCTGATAGATGGCCAGCAGATTTTTAATGCGTAGCCATGGGAGTCAGATGGATGAAACCCCCAATCATCTCACCGTTTATTTTACTTTTGGTCGTCGCCACACCGTCGGCCTTCGCAGCGGAACAGGAAGCCGTATCGGAATCGAAGACCGAGATGGTCTCGAAGGTCGAAACGGAACCGAAGGTCGCCGAGCCTAAATCGTATGACGAAATGGGCTTCGAGGAACTTCAGTCGCTGATCGCGAAGCTCGAAGACGAGTTGAAGGATCAATCGAGCCTGGGAAGCGGAGGCGCCATCACAGAAGATCGCGTGCGCGAACAGCAACACGCGAACGAGTTACGTGAAAAGCTCTTCAAGGCAAACACAGCCCTCCGAAAAAAGGGTGCTGAGATTCGCCAAGCGGAACGTGACAAGTGGATGGGCCACCTTTCCGAAGTTACCACTCGGCTTGATGAGATGAAGCGGGAACGTTTCGGAATTCTCGACAAGTTTTATCACGTCACTCGGGCGAAATACGACAACGGCACCGTCGGAATCGACGTCGCATTAAATGCTGAGTCTGAACTAGCCGATGCTGAGTTCGATCTTCAAGGACGCGAATCGCTGAAGACCCGCATGATTCGACTTCGAGAATGGCAAGAAAGCCTGGAATCGTCGATGAAAAGCGACGGTACTTTGGAAGAGGACTTGATGAAGGTCAAAGTACGATTTCTGAAGACCTATATCGAGTACCTCAAGGGAACGGAAGAGAACTATCGCGAGATCCTCCGTCGCTATCAGTAACGAATACTGGGAAAAACACCCCTTTGGTGGTAGAATAGCCCCGTTGAATGACGGGGCTATTTTCGTTCTTGGCTTGAGGTGGGGCTTGTAGGTAATGCACGCGAAGAACCGCACGTTGGTTGCTTTGATGATTGTTTTTGCTGTGAGTTTCTATGCCTTCGCTCAAGAAAAACAGGATGCTAAGGCGCAGGACGTTCCCTCAGCCGAAGTGCTGAGCAAACTCGACGCGTTGCTTCAAGAACGTCGCGAAACCTTGTCGTTGGCTCACCAAGCGACCATGCAGCGTTATCAAGCCGGACTTTGTCTGGTGCACGAAGTGTTGGAAGCGGAGGCCGAATTAGCCAACGCCGAGTTGGAACTTGTCTCGAACATCACCGCTCGCCAGGTGATTCATGAACGACGCATAAAAGCATTGCGACAACTCGAGAAAAGCGTAGCGAAACGCGTTGAATCTGGCACAGGCGAGGTAAGTCAGCTTTATCAAGCGAAGGCGGCCCGACTACAAGCCGAGATCGATATGCTCCGCGACACGAAGAATTGAAACGCCCTGTTAATCTCGAAGTTCGATTTGGCTCCCCCAGACCAATCGAACGACAGGCTATGCCCTCGAGATTTACTCCGCCCCGCCCCTAGTTCCCCATCATGTATTTATGGCCATAGCACTCTTTCTTGCCCTTCATCTGCTCACATTGATTTTTTGGAGTCTGCTATGTCGCCTCGGAATTTCCCTGGCCGATGTGACCGATTTCAAGAGTTATCGAATTCCATTAGCAGCAATTGTCGCCGTGTTTGGTGCGCAGATATTAAACGCACTCTTCGTGATGCAGATGGCCAAAGCGAATATGCCACCAAACGTTGCCTCGCTTGTCGCTTGGTTTGTTCAAGCAGGCCTTTGGGGTTCGGTTTCCGTACTGGCGATTTCAAGCATCATTCGCATCCCGGTCGCGCGCTCGATCAAGGTTGCTTTGCCGACCTTTTTAGGGCCGGCCGCTACGTTGATGTTGACGGTCTATCTCTTCAAACCGTTCGTGTTCGATGCGTTTGTTGTTCCGGCGTCTTCGATGGCACCAACAATCCTTGGTCGGCACTTGAGCTCGGTTTGTGAAGAATGCGGAGCCCCACGTTACGGCGGTATTTCTCCAAATAGCCCCATGCCTGACGAGAATACCGAGTTCGATATGATCTGCGAGAACTTTCACGTCACAGCTTCGCCAACCCCTGACAAGCAAGTCTACTCGGGCGATCGGGTGTTGGTGTCGAAGTTTCGGAAGCCTAAGCGATGGGACCTTGTTGTCTTTAAAATTCCCTTTGAACCGGACGTGTTATTTGTTAAGCGCCTGGTCGGACTTCCCGGCGAAACGATCACGATTCAAGATGGCGCGGTTTATGCCAACGGTAAGGAACTAGTTCTCCCGCCAGCGTTGAACGGACTCTCTTACGCTGATAGTTTCGAGACGGATTGGCCAGGACATGTTCGTTTGTGGGGAAATGTGGACAAGCCGGCCAAGTTGGGCGAGGACGAGTATTTCGTTTTAGGAGACAATACGTACAATTCCGCTGATTCCCGCGTCTGGCAAGAGCAATACGATGATGTGCATCATCCGTATGGTTTGCCCAAGGAAAACATTATCGGCGTTGTTTCGGAAATCTACTGGCCAATCTCCCGGTGGCGTTCCTTCTAGCGAACACCGGCTACGGATGCTATCACTCGTCCGAATCGCTCTATCCCTCTCTCGGCGAACTCGCTACATTCGCCGCCGGTTCCCGTTTGGTATCCCTGCTGGGGATTCTACATTTTCGCGACGAGATTTCTGGTCATGCAGAAGACGTATCTCCAAACAGCTTTGGTCGGTTGCATCGTATTGGCAAGCGTTTCGCTTGGTTTTGCCCAGGACGTCAAGGCTTTGATCACCGAAGCTGCCAAGCTGAGCGATACTGCGAAAACCCAAGATGAACTTACCCAGATTGTCGAACTTTGTGGGACGTCTAGTCACCTGGACCTTGCTCCCGCGCAGGTCGAATACTTCAATAACCTGGAAGCTTGGGCGCGGAACAAGCGAGGTGAGCTTTTCTCAGCGGCTTCTCTAGAAACGGACGATCCGGCAGAAATCCGTAAGTTGGAAGCAGCTGCCTTGACCGACTACACTCTGGCCGTGCAAAAGAACCCCAAGCACTGGCAAGCCGTGCATAATCGCGGGCTCAGTTACGCGGTCTTGGGAGAAACGGAAAAAGCACTTAGTGACTTTGATACGACCTTCAAACTGAATCCGAAATACGACACCGCTTTGTACAACAAGGCAGAAATGTTGTACGAAGTTGGAAAGTTCTCGGCCGCCCTCCAGGCCTATCAGCAAGTGCTGAAGTCCAATCCAAAGGATGTTGGGGCGATGACGGGCCAGGCGCATTGCTTCTACCGGCTGGAGAACTACGAGTCAGCCATGATCGCTTACGGTCAGGCGATTAAGTTAGCCCCGGAAAATGCCTTGGTGCTTTCCAATCGAGCCGACGCCTACAGCGACCTTGGCTACTGGAAAGAGGCCATTCTCGATTACAAGAAAGCCCTGACGCTTGCAAAAGATCTTCCACGAGCTCAGCAAGGGCTGGCGTGGATCCTGGCAACCTGTCCTGACGATACGTTCCGCAACCCGGAATTAGCGCTGCGATTTGCAAAAGCAGCCATCGCCCAAACTGAATTTGTTGACTTCCGCTTCTACGATACGTTGGCCGCCGCAGAAGCCGCGATGGGGCAGTTCGATACGGCCCAGCAGCGTGTGGGTGAAGCGATCAAGGCGGCGCCCCGCTCGGAGAAGCCGTTTCTGCAACATCGCTTGGCGCTGTACGAGAAACGTCAGCCGTATCTCGAACCGAAACGATAGGCGATTATTGAGCAATATCGCGAAGCTCTGACCGAATAGGAAGTTGATACAGCCTATGGTTTTGTCGGAGTTTGCCGTGAGCCAAGATCTATACAACAGCATCGCTCTATTCAACGCTGCCCTCCTACTTCTCGGCTTGGCGGGAGCGATGTTCTCGTTCGTCTTCATGATTCTTCGCTGGAAGACTCCTAAGCGTCGTGGTCACGTGATTCGGCTACTACTCTCGCTAGGGGGAATCGGGTTTGCGTTCGCCTTCCATTTTTTCATGCTGTTTGGAGTTTATCTGCCTGCCTTGGGAAGAGAGCAAATGGCCCTAGCCAATGCGGCTAGGGAAGAGCGATTCCGCGAGTCGACCTACGTCTTTTTGGGAGACGTTTCCCCAGAGTTTGCGTTGACAGACATCGACGGAGAATCGTTCAGCATGACTGAAGCCAAGGGTAAGGTCGTACTGATCAACTTTTTCGCCACATGGTGCGGTCCCTGCATAACGGAACTTCCGCATGTTGAACAACTTTGGAAAAAACACAAAGCAGACGATCGTTTCTGCCTGATCGTCATCGGTCGGGAAGAGACGGACGAAAGCGTGCGAGCGTTTCGCGAAGAGCATGGTTTCACCTTTCCCATGGCCGCCGACCCGCAGCGAAGCGCTTATTCACGCTTTGCGAAGGAAGCAATTCCAAGGACAATTGTTGTTGCCCCTGACGGCAAAGTCGTCTACGCGAAAATGGGATTCACAGAGTCTGATCTGGACTCATTAGAAGAAGTACTCGACGAACAGCTTTCTGCTGCCAAATGATTCGGTTCCAGAGATTGACTTCCCGCGCGAACCCTCTGGCTGCCTAGGACGTCTCAAGATCAAAAGCCGCCTGGATTCATCGAGGGGGTTGTCCGCAATGATAAAAAAACGGTGAAATTTTCGCCTTCCCCATCTGAGGGCCTTGGTATACAGTATGAGAGCAGAGTGGTTAGGGCACTTAGCCATCCCTTAACACTTCATGGTCCCTTCTAAGGGTCGGGGAGTAACTTTTGGGAGCCACTGGCCGGTGTTAACTATTGACCAGTTAAGCCTTTACAGGGATTTTGTTCCCGCAATTGTATGAAGACGATCCATCTTCTCATTCTTCCGACGCGACGTCCCATTGTGGTGGGACCAGGAATTTCAGCAGCCGCTTAAGCTGACGTTCCCCTCTCGACATGTGCGCGGGCAATCCCAAGTGATCTAGCGGGAAGTGCCAAAACCAGTAAGATGCTGGATCACTATACGCAGGCTCCACGAGTCCTAACTAGGGCAAACTGGGCCCAGTGTCCGAGACGAGTCAGTAGCGGTTTACCGGATCTGTTTCCGATTAATGGTTCGCGCTTTCCCCCTTCCCAAGCGAGGGCCGAACCCTTTGCTCCCTTACACCTGTTTTTCATTTTAATCGTGACATTATGGACCTGAAGAAACTACGAAACATCGGTATTTCGGCTCACATCGACTCCGGTAAGACGACTCTGAGCGAACGCATCCTGTTCTATAGCGGCCGTATTCACAAGATCGAAGAAGTCCGCGGTGGTGGCGACGGTGCGACCATGGACCACATGGAACTGGAAAAGGAACGAGGTATCACGATTACCTCGGCCGCAACCAGCGTTGCTTGGAATGGTCACCCGATCAATCTGATTGATACCCCAGGCCACGTTGACTTTACCGTTGAAGTGGAACGCTCGCTTCGCGTTCTCGATGGTGCGATCCTCGTGTTGTGCTCGGTGGGTGGTGTTCAGGCTCAGTCCCTCACCGTTGACCGTCAGATGAAGCGTTACAAGGTTCCGCGCCTGGCATTCATCAACAAGATGGACCGAACGGGTGCCAACCCCGATAGCGTGATCAAGCAGATGCGCGCCAAACTGGGCGTCGACGCGATTGCCTACCAGATTCCGATCGGTAAGGAAGAGAACTTCAAGGGTGTTGTCGACCTGATCGAAATGGAAGCCATTTACTACGATGGCCAACAAGGCGAAACGGTCCGCAAGGAAGCAGTTCCTGAAGACCTGGTCGAAACAGCACAATTGGCTCGTCACGACATGCTGGAAGCATTGTCGAACTACAGCGACGAGATCATGGAGTTGCTTCTGGCCGAAGAAGATGTGCCGAAAGAATTGATCTACAAGACCACCCACGACGCCGTGGTTGGCCTGCAGATCACGCCGGTCTTCATGGGTACCGCGTTCAAGAACAAGGGCGTGCAAACGCTGTTGGACGCGATCGTGCGTTACCTGCCTTCGCCACTGGAAGTGAAGTACGCTGCGAACACCTTCCACGAATCGGAAGACAAGATTCCGCTGGCTTGCGATAACGACAAACCGTTTGTTGGTATGGCATTCAAGATCGTGGAAGATCCCTACGGTCAGTTGACGTTCATGCGTATTTACCAGGGTAAGATTGAAAAGGGGCAACCTTACGTCAATCAGCGTACTGGTAAGACGGAGCGTTTCGCTCGTATTGTGCGTATGCACTCGAACAAGCGTGAAGAAATCGACACTGCTGGTGCTGGCGATATTATCGCCGTGACCGGTATCGATTGTGCGTCTGGTGATACCTACGCCAAGGAACGTGAGTTCTGCTCGCTGGAAAACATCTTTGTGCCTATCCCGGTGATCAAGATTTCGGTCGCCCCGAAAAGCCGAGACGACAGCGACAAACTGAGCAAGGCGTTGCAACGTTTCCGTAAGGAAGACCCAACCTTCCACGTGTTCACCGATCCTGAGACGAACGAGACGATCATCGCAGGCATGGGTGAGTTGCACTTAGACGTTTACGTCGAGCGAATCAAACGCGAATACAAGGTGGAAGTCGTCACCGGCCCACCGAAGGTTTCGTACCGCGAAAGCCCGACGCAAATGGTCGAGTACAACTACAAGCATAAGAAGCAGACGGGTGGTTCCGGTCAGTTCGCTCATATCGTGGGCAGCATGGAACCGCTTCCGCAGGACACCGAAGACGCCGAAAACTTCGTGTTCGAGGATAAGATCAGCCAGGGGCGTATTCCTAAGGAATACATCCCCGCCGTTATGCGTGGCTTTGAAGACTGCATGGCAAAGGGCCCATTGGCCGAATTCCCCGTGGTCGGCATGAAGGTTACCCTTTCCGATGGTTCGTACCACGATGTGGACTCCTCGGAAATGGCGTTCAAGATTGCCGCCCAAGGCTGCTTCCGCGAGAACTTCATGAAGATGAAGCCGACTTTGCTCGAGCCGATCATGAACGTGGAAGTTGAAATTCCAGAAGCCTTCCAAGGTCCTGTTACTGGCGACATCATCGTTCGCCGCGGTATGGTCAATCAGACCGACATGAATGGTGATACCACCGTCATTCGGGCTGAAATTCCACTCGCCGCGATGTTCGGTTACGCCACGGAACTGCGAAGCATGACGCAAGGTCAGGGTACCTTCAGCATGGAACTGGGTAGCTACAAGCCAACCCCGTCCCACATTCAGGAAGAAGTCGTCGCCGAACGCAAGAAAGAATTGGAATTGGCGAAGTAAGATTCACTTACGCCATTTTGCCATAAACAACACCTCGGATTGGTCTCGCACCTTTCCGAGGTGTTTTTTTGCGCCTACTGCATGCAGAATTCAACTTCTCGGGTTGCCACGAATGGGTATTTTGGCGACTTTATTAGGGATTCGAGAGAAGTGGAAGCGAACGCATGTTTCCCTGACTCTCAGCACTCTCTCGCCGAAACACGGTAGCGAGAGCACGAGAAGTTTTCTGACGAGCAAACGCACATGAAATTCTTCGCCTTCCACCTGATGCCGTGGGATCGACTCCCGGACGATTTCGAGAAAAACCACAAGACCGCTTGGACGTGGTTGCCGAACGAGATCTTTGATCCGCAGCACGGCGGCGAGCTCTACAACAACTATCTCGATCAGCTGGTGCTGGCCGATGAATTGGGCTTTGATGGGGTGTGTGTCAACGAGCATCATCAAAATGCTTACGGCACCATGCCCAGCCCCAACTTGATGGCATCGATCTTGGCTCGGCAGACCAAGAACTGCAAGATCGCGGTCGTGGGGAATGCGATTCCGTTTTACGATCCGCCGACGCGCTGCGCGGAAGAGTTCGCGATGATTGACTGCATCAGTGGCGGGCGACTGATCGCCGGCTTGGTGGTCGGAGGCGGACCAGAGTACTATAGCTTCTCAAAGAATCCCACATTCGCGCGGGAGATGTACCGCGAGGCGTTCGACCTGATCATGCGAGCTTGGACCGAGCCTGGTCCTTTCGAGCATTACGGCAAGCATTGGAAGCTAAAGTACGTAAACCCATGGCCACGTCCAATCCAGCAACCGCACCCACCAATTTGGATTCCGGGGGCCGGCAGCCGCGAGACAATTCAGTTCGTTGCTGAACGTCGTTTTGCCTATATGGGTATTCCTTACTTCCACATGGACTTCTTCCAGCGGAATTTCGACATGTTCCGCGATGCTTGCGAGAAGTGTGATTACACGGCCGACCCCGAGCAGCTTGGTTGGCTGTTGCCGATCTACACGGCGGAGACGGACGAGCAAGCTTGGGCCGAGTACGAGCCACACCTGTGGTACTTCGTTAAGAAGTTGCTCAAGGGTTTGGTTGTCTTCCCGCCCGGCTACACGTCGGCTCGATCCATTGCCGGGATTCAAAAAGGGCTCCAGCAGTTCATGAGCACGTGTGAAACGCGCGAAGACATCGAGAAAGGTGGCTATGCGATCGTGGGTAGCCCCGAGACCGTTCGCCAGAAGCTTTCCGAGCGAATTCAGAAGCTGGGTGTTGGCAACTTGCTGGGCTTGTTCCAGCTTGGTACCTTGCCGCACGATTTGACCTGCAAGAGCATGAAACTGTTCGCCGAGAAGGTCATGCCTGGTCTTCGCGAAGAGTTGAACGTCGAGTCAGCCTTGTCTTAGGTTGGACTGTATCCGACATCAACCCGCTTCACCTTGAGGAGGTCAGGTCCCGTCTGACTCGCAAATAAATCCATGCCTAGCACTATCAAATCTGAAAACAAAACGCTCAACATCGCCGGCAAGAAAACCCAGCTTACGATTTTGGGAGAAGGCCCGCCCTTGCTTTACTTGCACTCGGCAGGGGGCGAGACTGAGCCCATCGCGTTTCATAAAAAGCTTGCCGAGAAGCACACCGTTTACTTGCCTGCGCATCCTGGGTTTGCTCTGAGCGAAGGACTTGACCGGATCGATGATATTAACGACATGGCATGGCACTATGTCGATTTGATCCAAGAGCTGGGGTTGGAAGACGTACCGGTGGTTAGTTACTCGCTTGGTGCTTGGATCGCCTCGGAAGTGAAGCTCCTTCGTCCGCGGTTGATTGGTCCCACGGTGATGATTGCCGCAGCTGGTCTTCATGTCGACGGTGCCCCAATGGCTGAGCTATTCATCGACGAATTCGACGATCTGCGAAAGCTTCTGTTCTTCAATCCGGAAAGCCAAGAGGCGAAGGACTACTTCCCAAGTGACGTGAATGACCCTCGCATCTTAATGTGGCTACGAGCCCGCGAGGCAACGGCCCGAGTGGGATGGAACCCTTACCTGCACAATCCCAAGCTGTTGCAGCATTTGCATCGGCTTGATAGCCCGGTGCAACTGATTTGGGGCAAGCAGGACAAATTGATCCCCGCTGCCCACGGTGAGTATTATGCTGCGCATCTGCCAAATGCGAAGCTTATCGAATTAGAAGAGTGCGGGCACATGGTGCCGTACGAGAAAACCGAAGAAGCGGCAGAGATTGCGTTGGATTTCTTGCTAACGGAAAACGCGTAGAGATTTCGGGGTCTGCTCAGGTAAGGTGCTCGGTCGTATTACACGTACCGATGCATCGGCAAATCATAATGCGGTGCCCAGCCGAGTGGTAGGGTGACGCCAGTAATCCAGCTGGCTTCGTCCGAAACGAGAAAGGCAACTGCATTGGCGACATCGTGCGTGGCACCGACGCCGAGCGGGTGAACCGATTCAATGTCTTGGCGAAGTTTCTCCACCTCTTCGCGGGTTTCACATTCGTCGGCAAATCGCATCGCCATAGGCGTGGTTACGATTCCTGGCGCGACGGCGACGACACGGATCTTCTTTGGCCCTAGCTCCCAGGCCAGCGATTGTGTGAAACCAGTGAGGCCAGCCTTGCTGGCACTGTAGACGGAGAAGCCGACACATCCACCGAGTCCTAGCGCGGACGCGACATTCAAGATCACTCCTCCTGGCGACGGCAGCAACGGCAAGAAGGTTCGCGTCATCCGAATCGCGCCTGTCAGATTAATATCGAGTAGTTGCTGCCACTCTGTCTCGCCGTAGTCTTCCAGATTGTGGCACAACTCGATACCAGCATTGTTAATCAGGAAATCAACTTTGCCAAAATGTTGTTCTACGAGTGTCTTGAGTTCAGCAATTTGTTCGGCACTGGTGACATCACATGTATGAAAGAGATGGGGCGTGCCGAGGCGTTCGAGGCGTTTAAGGACTCGCTTCGGTTCGTGACGATTGGCGATGACGATTGAGGCCCCTTCTTTCGAGAGTCGCTCGACAATCGCTCCCCCAATTCCTCGATCGCTCGCTCCGGTTACTAAGGCAACTTTGTCGCTGAAACGTCCGGTAGGGGAGGCTGTTGAGTTGGCCATTGTTTGCAAACCGATTGATTTGGTATCAAATGGGGCGTATCGTCGATAAGAGTCGATTTGTCGGACCTGGGAGGGCGATCGACGGCAACCATGGCTTTAGCCAGCGGTGGGATTCAAGAATGAATCGAGCCCCAAGGGCAAGGTAGAAGTTTCTTGAATCGATGGGCCTCTACCACGCCGTTGGGGCTGGGTTGTTAAATGCGGAGGCGAGATCACTCGCGACGTCAACCTGTTAGTGGGCTTTCGCTCCGCGGTCGAACCAGCGTCGTAGTGTATTGAAAGTCGTTTGGCGACCGATCTTACCGATACTCATGGTCAGGGGGATCTTTTTCGGACAAACTGCCACACAGTTCTGAGCGTTGCCGCAAATCTGAATGCCACCTTCTTGAGCCATCACGTCTAAGCGATCTCGAGCGATCATCTTGCCGGTTGGATGCAGGTTGAACAGAACTACTTGGCTGATCGCAGCTGGGCCGACGAAGCCGCTGGTATAAGCGTCGGTCTTGCGATCTTCAAACGCTTCGTCCGATTCGCCGGATCGCTGCGTAAGTTCGATCTTGCCATATTGGGGACAGGCTTCCACGCAGCATCCGCAGGTCATGCATTCGCTGAGCGGGTAGGCGACTTCTTGGTCGTAACGCGACTGCTTCGGCCCAGGTCCTAGGTCATAATAACCGTCGGCTGGGATCCAGCCTTTGATCTTTTTCAGAGCGGTGAACATGCGGCTACGATCGACGAACAAATCGCGAACGACGGGAAACTTCGTCATCGGACGAAGTTCGATTTCCAGGCCGTCTTCCAGCAATTTGTCGACCAGGGCTGAGCACGATTGACGCACCCGGCCATTGATGATCATGGTACATGCCCCGCAAACTTCTTCCAGGCAGCCACAGTCCCAGCAAACGGGCGTGGTCTTTTGACCGCTGGAAGTCTTGGCCTTGGCTGCGATTTTCTGCAGTACGCTGATCACGTTCAGCTCTGGCTCATAATCGAGCTCGAACCGCTGCCAATAGCTCGGTTTCCCCGGGCCATCTTGGCGGAGAATTTTCACGTAGAAGGTCTTTGGCTTATTTGCGTGGGCAATCATCGGTTAGGCCCTATTGGCTAGTTTAATCGTTGACTTCTAGTCAGCTCACGATGTTGATTTGTTGGTCCGCCAAGCGGCAACTCGGTCCGCCAAGCGGCAATGCTCTCTAATTCGTCGCCGCAGCCTCTTGAGCGGCAGCTTTCTTCTTGGCTTTACGTTCTTTCCAAACGATGCTGATTTCCTCTGCGCCCACTAAGCCGTACAAACGTGGGCGTGGAGGTTCGATGCTGGTATCGACTTCTTCGTACGTTATGTTCACGTCGTTTCCGTCGTAGGTTGCGATCGAGCTCTTAAGGAACTTGTCGATGTTCGCCTCGAACTTGTCGCACCATTCTTCCGCTTGGCGACGATGTTCGGCCGGATCGGTCGAAGTGAGGCCTGGCAATTCGAACTCAGGCTTGTAGTGGGCACCGCGGCATTCGTCACGAGCTAATGCGCCCTTGAGGATCGCTTCGGCGATGGGGAACATGTCCTGTAGGGCCTTGGTGAACAGCACGTTCTGATTCGACCAATTTCCCGTGTCGGACAGGGCACACTTCCAAGCACGCTGTTTGAGGTCGGCCAGTTTACCGATTGCCTCTTCCAGCTGGGAATTGACACGCACTACGGTTGCGGCGGCGGTCATCACATTGCCGAGTTCCTGATGGATCAGGTACGGATTTTCGTCACCGCTTTGTTTGAGCAACGCATCGTGCCGCCCTTGATGTTGTTTGACCGAGTCTTCGTACAGTGATTTCGGCTGATCGGCGGCTGTGGAACCTGGCTTCATGTTGCTTAACAGGGTTTCCAGGCCTGGTGCGACGAACAGGCCAGAGAAGATGCAGCTGAGTAGCGAGTTGGCTCCGAGGCGATTCGCGCCATGGTAGTGGTAATCCACTTCACCAATTGCGTACAGGTTGGGGATGTTGGTTGCCTGGTTGGTCGGGGACCCAGCCACCAAGCCACCACTTTCCTTCTTTGCGTAATTGGTCCACAAGCCACCCATTGAATAGTGAACGGCTGGGAAAATACGCATTGGCGTGTAGCAAGGATCAACACCTTGGAACTTGCGGTAGATATCGAGGATACCGCCCAACTTTCGGTTCAGCTCGCTTGCTTCGATATGCGTCAGGTCGAGGTAGACGCATTGTCGATCTTTTTCGACGCTCAGGCCATCATTCACACACACGTCGAAGATTTCACGCGTAGCGATGTCGCGCGGAACCAGATTTCCGTATTCCGGGTAGCGTTCTTCCAGGAAGTAGTAACGTTCGCCTTCGGGAATGTCTTTCGGGCTACGTGTGTCGTGAGGCGTTTTAGGAACCCAAACACGTCCCCCTTCACCACGAGCACTTTCGCTCATCAAGCGAAGTTTATCGGCACCTGGGATTGCGGTTGGATGGACCTGAATGAACTCACCGTTGCCATACTTCGCACCGGCTTGAACACAGCGACTGGCTGCACTTCCGTTGCAGGTCATCGACATCGTCGAACGACCGTAGATCAGCCCGCAGCCACCACTGGCAACAACGACCGCATCCGCCGGGAACGAGCGGATTTCCATGCTGTAAAGGTCTTGAGCCGTGGCACCAACGCAAACGCCGTTCTCGTTCAACACAGGACCAAGGAAGTCCCACATCTCGTACTTCTTGACCATGCCTTCAACTTCCCAGCGACGAACTTGTTCGTCGAGGGCGTACAGAAGTTGCTGGCCCGTAGTGGCACCTGCGAAGGCAGTTCGCTTGTAGAGCGTACCACCAAAGCGACGTCGATCGAGAAAACCTTCTTGCGTGCGGTTGAACGTCACGCCGAGGCGATCCATCAGGTCGATAACCTTCGGAGCCCACATCGCCATCTCGTAGACTGGCGGCTGATGGTTCAGGAAGTCACCGCCGTAGACGGTGTCGTCGAAGTGCTTGTATTCGTCGTCTCCCAGTTGGCGTGTTGCGTCGTTGACGCTATTGATGCCCCCTTGAGCACACACACTGTGCGAGCGTTTGACCGGCGTAAGGCTCATCAAGTCGACCTTGATGCCTAATTCGGCCAACTTCATGGTAGCGGCCAAACCGGCCAAACCACCACCGACAACCAGGACTCGCTTCTCTGCCATTCCCATCCACCTTTGGCTCTTGGGTTTTCAATTGGCGGCGTTTCTTCCTTCGATGAGAACCGAAAGAAGTCACGTAGCTTTAACGCTCCGATTCAGCCTCAGGGGCCTCTTCTTCGTCGTTGTTTTCGTAGAATTCAGACTGTTTGGAGTGCTTGTGTGCGTTTGGCAAGATATCGCCCGTCTCGGACAGGATCTTGTACGCTTCGTCTTCCTCAACACGGACTTCGGCGATCGTTTCGCTGCTCATCGTGTAGAGTCCGACGATGGAAGCCATGCCAGCGACCGCCAAGACAACGAAAATGCAGTTGGCGGCGAGCTTGGCTCCATTCTGTGCTTTCGGGCTGACCCACAGCCCCCAGGTGATCCCGAAAGTGAAGATCCCGTTCGCCAAGTGGAAAGCTACGGCGAGCACGCCGATGGCGTAAAGGATGGGGAAGATGATCGAGCCCTGCATCGCTTCGGCACCACTGCTGGCAGCGTTGTACGGCGAGAATTCCGCCCCACCCAACGGCTCGGCAACGTACTTCACCCAAAACTCGGAATGAATCCATCCGTGCATCTGGAACACGTGCCAGGCGATAAACAGGAAAGCGATCAAACCGGTCGCTCGCTGCATCGTGTAGCGAAAGTTGCTGTTATAGGGGTAGGCTTGGGTATTGGGATGACCATCTTTGGTGATGATCAAACCATAAACGCCGTGGAAAATGATCGGCAGGAAGATGAACGTCCACTCGACCAAGGGCAAAATCGGACCCAGCGAGTGAATATGAAAGACCAGTCGCTGAAACAGCTCAGGCGAGGCGAAAACGCTCGCGTTCACCAGCAAATGCACAGTGACATAGGCGCCCACCGGAACCAGTCCAAACAAGGAGTGCAGGCGTCGCAACAGGAACTCGTTGCGCTGAAAAAAATTGGGTGCCGAGCTCACCACAGACCCTTTCCGAAATCGAGACTCCATGTTGGCAGAATCTCGTTTGCAAGTGTTGTCTCTAGATAGCTTAAGGGCGACGAAATCGCCTCTCGGCCGCTACTCCGACCAACCATCGAAGGGGGCCGCTCGCATGTTGCAAGTTATAACGAAATCACGACTTAGTTATAAGTACCCCTTGTGATTTCAACCGAAAAACGCGTTCAATATCAACAATGCTGATAAAGTGGGCGGTTTATTTTGATAGGCCTGTCAAATTGGCAGTTAATAGGCCTCATTACGTTTCCCTCACACGACGGGAAATAGGGGTTTCAGAAGTTTTATTCTGTTTTTATCGGTTCCGATTGATTGGTATTGCTGGCGGAAGCATTTATTGCAAAAAAAGGGAACTACATTTGCATGTAAGAGCATCGAACTTGTTGCCCTGCCAACACTTTATGCGTCCGTATCGGCCTTGCCATGCGAAATTCTACCCAACCAGTCATGTTGATCACCGACGACGATCGCTCGTTTCGCGAGACGATGGCCGAGGTGTTTAGCCGTCGTGGGTTCGCGCCGCTTTTGGCCGCCGACGGGGAAGAAGCAATTCACGTCGCTCAAGAGGCGACCGTCCATGTGGCGCTTTTCGATTTCCACATGCCTCAGCGGACTGGTCTCGAATCGATCTCAGCATGTCGAAGCTTGGGAATCGACATTCCGTACATCCTGCTGACTGGGGCACTCGATCCTGCGATCGCGAATCAGGCCGAGCATGTCGAAGTGTTCTCTTTGCTTGAGAAGCCTGTCAGCATTCAGATTGTGACGGGCGTCGTGAAAGATGCGATGGCGAGCCATTACCCATGGTTCGAATCGACTCGATAGGCATTTTCGTCTAAGGCTCGACTGCTCGAGTGGGATCAACTTCCCATTTACCATTGGTTAGGACGACCACGAAATCATCCAACGTTGGTCCGACAGCCTTCGGATCTGCGCCCACTGTCGATGCAGTGACTACCATTGTTTCGTCATCGATTCGCTTCGTACGTTCGATCACGAACAGCGCAATCTGCTCAGCTTGTTTCGGGTTTTCAGGATAGTCGATTGCCAAATTCTTCCGATCCGAGAATCGAGTCATAAACTCAGCGCTGGCCAAATCCCCATAAGTCATGACCATCCAACGCTTTTGTTTGGTCTGGGGGATTTTTTCGGCCTGTTCAAATTGGTATCGCAGCGTCGCTTCCGCCACGTCATACGCTTCCTCTTCCGACATCGTCCACGTATCGTAAGGAACGTGCGTTTGTGGGACCATTTCCCAGTAGGTGATGGCAACACCCAAGCCAATTGAGAGTAATGTTCCGATGATCTTCCACATGCGTGATTCCTCGCCAAAGCATCGATATTCGAGTCAACGCATCGTAACGCAGGGATGGGTTTCGATCTAGAAAAAAGCCCTCGCCAGACGAGCCAGGCATAGAAAGATGACTGGGTCGCCCAGCAAGGGCTTAGGTAACTTTTTTGATCTTGAGTCGAGCCGTTGGTTACGTTCCTTGATCCATCGTTCCGGAGGAAGGTGGAATATCGTCGGCGTTGATTTCCATCGGTGTGCCCGAGCGTTTGGTTTCCGTGCCTGGCACGATCCGAGGGCCGTCAGAAGTTTCTTCGATCACACGTTTCAATTCGTCGGCATCGACCACTTCCAATTCCATCAATCGTTCGGATAGGGTGACCAACGCGGCACGTCGATCTTCCATCATCCGCTTCGTTCGAAGGAGCAGTTCGTCGATGATGCGTTTGATTTCCAGGTCGATCTCGCGGTAGGTTTCTTCACTGTGCGAGCGAGCTCTTTCTTCCGACTGCTCAGGAATGAAGGCCGACCGTCCGCTGGCTCGGTAATTCACGCGGCCAAGGCGGCTCATTCCAAAATCGGTGACCATGCTTCGTGCAATCTCAGTTGCTCGTTCTAGGTCGTTTTGAGCTCCGGTCGAAATCTCTTCGTAGATCATTTCTTCCGCGAGCGTTCCCGCGAGCAAAACCTGGATGCGGCTTTCCAGCTCGCTTTGCGTCATCAGGAAGCGATCTTCCGTGGGACGTTGCATTGTGTAACCCAGGGCAGCCATCCCGCGGGGAATAATCGATACCTTGTGTACCGGATCCGTATTCGGCAGGCAGTAGGCTACCAATGCGTGGCCACTTTCGTGATAGGCGACACGCAGCTTTTCATCCTGATGCATCACACGCTGTTTCTTTTCGAGCCCAGCAGTAACACGCTCGACCCCTTCGTCAAACTCTTCCATGCCGACGGCAGGTTTGCCCTTTCTTGCTGCGAGCAACGCGGCTTCATTCACCAAGTTTGCCAGGTCGGCACCTGAGAAGCCGGTGGTGATTGCGGCAACGCCCTTCAGGTTGACGGTATCGTCCAGCTTAACGCTCCGTACGTGGACACGTAAAATGTCTTCGCGTCCACCAGCGTCTGGACGATCGACGAGTACTTGGCGATCGAATCGGCCTGGGCGAAGCAGGGCTGGATCGAGCATCTCTGGGCGGTTGGTCGCGGCAATCAAGATAATGCCGTTATTGGCTTCGAAACCGTCCATTTCCACGAGTAACGCGTTAAGCGTTTGTTCCCGTTCATCATGTCCGCCAACGAGACCGGCACCTCGTGTTTTACCGAGTGCATCCAATTCGTCGATGAAGATGATGCAGGGACTCTTGGCGGCGGCTTGCTGGAACAAGTCACGCACACGCGCCGCACCTACACCGACAAACATTTCCACAAAGTCGGAGCCGCTCATGCTGAAGAACGAGACGCCAGCCTCGCCAGCAATTGCCTTGGCGAGCAGCGTTTTACCCGTTCCTGGAGGTCCTACGAGCAGGACACCTTTTGGAATGCGTCCGCCTAATTCCTGGTATTTCTCTGGAGAACGGAGGAAGTCGACGATCTCTTTTACTTCGTCGATCGCTTCTTCGATCCCAGCGACATCGTCGAAGGTGATATTCAGATCATCCTGCATGTGCAATTTGCCACGGCTGCGACCAAAAGCGATTGCACTGCCTGTGCCACCGATGCGACGAATCATGAAGTAACAGAACGCAATGCCTAGAGCAATGACCAACAGCATGCCACCGTAGATCTCGAAGAAGTTAGGCGGGCCGATGGCTTTGTAATCGGTGAAACCTTTCTCATCGAGCATCGATTGGATCTTGCCAGCCGCGTTCTCGCTGCGAACGAGATACGTGACGATCTTTTGATCTTTCGTAGTCGCGGTGGTTGGGTCTTTAGAGTCGGCGTTATAGCGATCGACCTTGCCAGTGACCGAGGTTGGGCCGATTTCTACATCGTGGAGGTTGGAATACTCGATATTGGAGACTTTGCCTTCGCTATCCTTGCGTCGGACGGTGGTGCCGCCGGTGAAGTCTCCTTTGACATCTTTCTCCATTGCGGAAATCAGATTTTCCAGCTCTGGCTGAGAGAGTTCATCCGAAGTGGGACGAATGAGATAGAGTACGGCCAGGAAAATGGCAATGCCGGCGAGAACGACGTACCACAAGTTGCCGCCGCTGCCGCTCTTGTCGTTTCGTCGTTTGGGCGTTTCGTCGTTGTTATCCATGTTCTTCCGTTATGATTCTGGCAAATGAATTGGAGAGAAGTTTCTCGCCAGCGAGTACTTCGCTGCCCAACGAAATCTCATCGTATACCGGCGATCGCGCTACGACTATCTTTGCGATCCCCCAATTCCAGGCAACCTGCTAGCGATAACGCCGGGGGATGCCGTCTGAGCCGATTATGCGGTCATATTGCAAGAATTCTCGGCGTGAATCCCCAATTCGGCTAGTGTTCTACGGTGATCAACGCTGCCCAATCGTCAAACAGGACTCTCAGGGGGCGGAATCGCCGAACAGGAAACTTTTTGTTACGTGCTCTCGTCGGATAACACGGTTATATTGAACGAGCCCCCATCCACGAGCTGCGAATGCGTCCCCCCCGGTCTAATTCGCAATGACCGGGGTTCAACTTCAGGAGGATTGCCCCAACCCGGCGAAGGAACTGCCGACCTGTCTTGTTTCGTCACGAACTCCTGTCGTTAGGTTCCGCGATGCGTCGTATCATTTTCCTCTTCTGTGTTACCGTGATTCTAACAGTAACAGTCCCCCATCAGCTTTGGGCTGCTGATCACTTTCTGACCATTGGTGGGGGGCCAACTCCAGAAAGCAATCAGGTATCACTTGAAAACAACGTTCTCTACTTTTTGCGAACACTTTCGCAGCTCGGTCGTGATGGGGAAGAGCATCTGATCTTGTTCGCCGATGGGACCGCTCCTGAGGCAGATCTTCAGTTCCAAAATCCAGATCGGGGGCCTGAGGAACTGCATCGACTGCTGGCCGAGATCGTTGGACCGTCCAGTGGTATTCGCTTTGACTATCGCACCAGCGAAGTTCCCGGCGTTGTGGGGGCGGCCGATCCAGGCACGATCGATCAAACACTCAAAGACCTCTCACAACGTCTCAAGTCGGACGACCGATTGGTTCTCTACTTCACCGGCCACGGGGGACGTGAACGACCTTCACGATCCCCACGCGGACGCCGCCCTACGGCTGCGATTGCCGACGACGATGAAAAGTCGGAAGGTGAGACGCTAGAGGCGAAAGAGGACGACGGCTCAGACAAGGATATGGAGGAGGACGAGGCCTCCGATGAAAAACTAGAGAAGAAGGACGATAAGTCTGACAGTGAATCGAAATCGAACGATCGTCGCTCGAATCGCCCTAGCTTCACTGGCAACCACATTCACTTGTGGGATCACAAGACAATGACGGTCAAGTCGTGGACCGAGAAGCTCGACGAGTTACCTCGAGACATGCCGGTTGTCGCAGTGATGGTGCAATGCTACAGCGGTGGCTTTGGCAATTTGATTTTTCGTGGCGGGGATCCGAAGAACGGCATGTCTGATCATCCACGCTGTGGGTTCTTCTCCACGGTCCCAGATCGCGTGGCTGCCGGTTGCACACCGAACATCAATCAAGCGGAATACCGCGAGTATTCTTCCTACTTCTGGGAAGCATTAAGCGGCACAACACGCACTGGCGAGGTGACTTTGGCTCCAGACTTCGACAACGACGGCCGTACCTCGTTGTTAGAGGCCCACGCCTACACGGCCTTGAATGCGGACACGATCGATATTCCGACACGAACGTCCGACTTCTTCCTGCGTGAGTATTCGACCACAGATGGCAAGAAGGACTTGGTGACGATTCATTCGCCGATTGATGTGTTGTTAGCAACAGCCGATCCATGTGAGCGTGCAGTGATCGAAGGTCTGAGTCAGCGTTACGATTTAACTGGCAGCGATCGCGGCAAGGACATTGAAGAAGCTATTAAAGCAAAACAGAAAGAGAAACGGGAAGTTGATGGCGAAGTTCGCAAACATCAGCAAACAATGGGACGAAAACGAAACGAAATCAAGTCGACCCTTAAGGAGCGTTGGCCGGAAATTACTAATCCTTGGCACCCGCGTGTAACATTTTTACTGACCCAGGAACCAGACCAATTACGATCGTTGATTTTAGAGCATGACGCCTACGACGAGTTGGCCAAGGCTCGCGAAGAGCTTGATTCGGTTGAAACCAAGCAAGAAGAATATCAGTTGGATATCGTCAAGTTGGAGCGTCTCAAGTTTTGGCTCGAACGCCGGGCTTTGTTGCTCAACCTGCCGACGGTCGCGGATGAATCGACTCAACAGCAACTGGAACAGCTCGTTCAGCTCGAGTCGCAACCGTTGTAGTAGCTGAGCTTGGTCGGCGCATCGGCTACCCTTCGTTATCGTTCCGCCGATTCTTGCGGCGGAACTGGCTCGGGACGTCCCCCATCGTACGTTTGAAGCTGCGAATGAACGACTCGGTGTGATTGAAACCACACCTAAACGCGATCTCGGGAATCGCCAGGTCGGTATCTCTTAGGAGAACCGCGGCTCGTTCTAAGCGGACACGGCGAAGGATCACTGCTGGGGAGCGTCCAACGGAGCGCTCGAATCGGTTTTCGAGTACCCGTCGAGATACATTCAGTGCCCGTTCCACATCATGAATCTGGATCGGCTGATCCGCGTGGTCGCGAATGTATTTGATCGCCTCGGCCACGATCTCATCTTGAAAGCCACTGGCGTCAGAAGATCGCCGGGCGAATACGCCGCGTGGCGGAATTGCGATCGGCTCTTCGGGGGCCGGCTTCCCTTGAATCATTTGATCGAGCAGTTCGGCTGCCCGGTATCCGACCGTTCGTCCCGCCTGATCCAAGCTGGAAAGTTCAACCGGTGCCAAGGCAGACATCAGCGAGTCGTCCTCGATACAAAGTATGGCAACGTCATCGGGGACTTCTATCGTGGCGTTGGCGCACTGGGTCATGACCGTTCTCCCGACGATCGCACTCCAGGTAATCACGCCGACCGGTTTGGGAAGATCCATGAGCCAACGTCTTAGGCCCTGTTCGTTCGAGCGGATGCCATGCTCGCGGAGCGTATCATCGCGAGGACGATATTCGAACACGTGCAGGTTTGCTTCATCTTGGGTCAGCGTCTCGCGAATCGTCTCTTCCATGATGTTGCCATAACGCATGTGCGGAGCAGGGCCGATGTACGCCACGTTGCGATAACCGCGATCGAGGAAATGGCTTGCCGACATCCTCGCGCACGCCCGCTGATCGGAAACGACGCAAGGAAACTTTTGCGAGTGCTCTCGCATCCACGAGACATTAACGCATGGAATCTTTCGCCGAGAAATGCTTCGGACCAAGCTGGAACTGGTCAAACGCCCGATGACGCCGTGGCCGCGCCAATCTGGCGGTAACTGTAGAACATCCCAGAATCCGTGCGGCTCGATGAAACAGTCCCAGCCCCCCTGCTCTGCTGCGTAGTCTGCCACCCCACGCAAAACTTCGCGGCTCCATTCTGTCGCCGTCTGGACGATCAATGCGATTGAACGCCTGGCGGGCACTCCCAAGAGTGACGTGCTAATCGGATCCGGCTTTCCCATCGACGAGCGTGGCTTCTTTCAGGAGGTGCGTGATGACCGTGCATTGGGTCAATATACACGCTCTTTTTACCAAGTCGATGGTGACGGATTGTGAAGAATTCGTGACGGTGCGATTATCGCAGCGGCGCGCCTTCGGGCGAACGAGTGATCACGTTGTATTGGGGATCAAAGTACCAATACATTCCGCCTGGGCTTGTCATGTCAAGCAGCCACTTACGGTCTCGCGGCGAACGAGTATTCTGCATCAATGCGTAAATGTCGCTAATGACTGACTTGTTATCGCCGTAATATGCATGTCCCAGAAGGCTCGTATCAATCTTGGTTACGTCGATTGTGTCGATCCCATTGAGGATTAAGATGTTCGATCCAACATCGCCAGCGCGAGGATATCCGTTGACCGCCCGCGAGGCTTTCAGGGCCAAGTCGTTTTGAGAAGCATAGAGGGTTACGTGCTGTGACATGCCAGTCAGCTTGGGGGCGATCTCATCCGTGAAAACTCGCGCATCAACGTCGGGTGCTGCCAAAATAACTTCGTTAAAGACCTTCTGGGTTCGATCGACGTCGGCAGCAAGCGATTCGATCGCCGCTCCGAATGCTCGATTGCCCATGCTGTGTGCGATCAGGTGAATCGATTGCGCACCACTTTGCTGATGAACCTTCAGCAAGAAATCTTTGAGATGTGAAGCAGTCCAAAACGAGTTCGAGCGATCAGTCACGTAGCCCAGCAGTTCCCCTTGCGATGGCCAACTGAAGAAGACCGGTGCGCCTTGAAACTCCAGGTCGTGGGCGATTTGCGCCGTGCGTCGGGCGGCATCTTCAAAGGTTACATTGTAACCATGGATGAAAATCAATAGATCGCCATGGGGCGACTCGGCAACGCGCTGCCGCAGCATTTCAAAGAACGCCTGTTCTTCTTGCGTTTTGACTTCCATCAACATCACATGGTTTTCTGGTTTCTCTTCAAACTCCCAATGGATTACGGAGGGGGACTCAAGCGAACCGGTTTGATGTGACTTCGGAATGCTGACGCGGCAAAGGCCAAGTTGCATGTCACCCTGCTGTTTGCCGTAAACAACCGATTCGTTGCTTAGGAAGCGATCGTATTTCTGGTACTGAACCCACCCTTCCTGGCCCACGACGACGGCACCTGTGATCGAAGCCAAGATTGTCAGGCCGCCAATCAAGTATTGCTTGAAGCGTGACAATAAAAGGGCAACCGCCAAGCCCAGCAACACACAAGTAACCGCTGGTAAGAGAGCGTGATACTTATGCGGCAATACGCCGTTAGGCCACACCATCGGGGCGCGGTCGGTACCGTAAAAAACTTCGACGACATCGAATGGGTCAGCTGAAGCGGAAACGGCCTTGGGATCCCTCACAACTGGATCAGCTTCCATCGATTCGACTTGGGCCATGTCGGCTGGGGCCTGCATTGCTTCTGGCTGGGCAATCTGCGGCGCGACTTGCGGCTGTTGAAACTGGCTCGATCGGGGTGCGGCAATTCGTTGACGTGGGGTGGAACGTTCTACGCTTTGCGGCGCCAAGGCAGGCGGTTGGTAGGGGGAAGTGGCCGACTCAGGTTGAGGAACTTGCCCCTGAGGGACTGGTTGCGTCAAAGGAGACGTTGCTGGTTGTTGAAGAGGTGCCGTCTGCTGACGAAGATCGGGATTTGGGGTAATCGGTGGTGGATCGGATGATTGAGCGACGGTGTCAGGCGTTTCTGCTTCTGGTGCGGACTTCTCTCCAGAGCTACAGCCGATGAGAGTCCCCAGAAGTGTGGCGCTGAGGATCAGCGCCCATGCCAGATTGATGGTCGAGTTGTGAGCCCAAGTTGGTTGCATGCGTCGCTGCATTACCCCAAACCTCTTGTCCTATCCAAATCAACAGGCCGCTTTGCGGCAAAAGTGGGGGTGGATCGTACTGAGGAAGCAGCATCTGAGAAAGATCGATTTTCGCCACCTAACCATATCGTTCGTGGTAGTTTCGAGCTGGCTAAATTCTTGCCTGATTGAGACTTATGACCTAGAACACATGTGTCATGCTTGGCCG
The DNA here is from genome assembly GCF_002967765.1 of Blastopirellula marina. Taxonomy (NCBI): domain Bacteria; kingdom Pseudomonadati; phylum Planctomycetota; class Planctomycetia; order Pirellulales; family Pirellulaceae; genus Blastopirellula; species Blastopirellula marina. The sequence continues at coordinate 186,207 of NZ_PUHY01000004.1, forward strand.
CTTAAGATTCTGACTTTGGGCAAAACCAATTCCTGGTCATCTTCGTCTAGATCTTAGGACTAGTGCTAATCACCCCAACTCCTCACTTCTTTTGCCCCGGGAACGTATGATGTTGGCTCTTGCTCGGACCTCGGCCTGGACGCTGTTACTTGTCTTATTGCTGGCCCCTTTTGCCTTTGCTGCGGAAAGTGACGTGGCGGATGTAAATGAAGACGATAAAACGCTTTACGTACTTGCTCCGACCTCCATTCGCGAGGCGATGCAGGATCGCAAATACGACGAAGCGGTTCAATTGATCGATGCCGAACTGGCAAAAGGTGGTGGAGACAACGAGCAACTGCTGTATCTCAAAGGCCGAGCATTGCATTTTGCCGGCAAGTACGAGGAAGCGGTACGCACCTTCGAAGAGCAGTTGAAACGCTTCCCAGACTCTCGCTGGACACGTAAAGCGAAATTTGCGATTGGGTTGGCTTATGCCCGTCAGGGGGATTATCGCAATGCTGAGGTCGCCTACCGGGAGCAAGCGACCTACTTATTATCGCTCGATCGAAAAGAAGAAGTCGCGGATATCTATCTAAGCTTGGCCCGTCTAGCATTCGATTGTGGCGAAGAAACGAAAGACCAAAGCGAATACGGCAAGGCCCTCCAGTTCTATCAAAAGGCACTGGAAGTCGGACCGAAACCCAGGACGCAAGACAAGATCAATCTGCAGATCGCCCGAAGTCATGATCACATGGGGCAACAAGGTCCAGCGATTGAAGTCTACCGAAAGCTGGTCGCCGATAGCGAGGATGACAGCATCCGCTTAACCGCCCGATACGAGCTTGGCGATCTTTATCTGAAAACTGGGCAACATGCCGAAGCCCGCAAGACATGGGAAGACTTGCTGGCACTTCACGACGGTGAGAATTCGGATTTACTGCCCAAAGCATCGTTCCGCCTGGCTGAGACTTATCACTTTCCCAATCCGCCGAGTGACCAAGATCTAGACCTTGGTGTCGCTGCGTTAGAGGATTACTTGGCCAAATATCCCGAGCATGAAAGCGTGCCCGAAGCTCACTTTCAGCTGGCTCGCGCATACTCGAACCGTGGCCGAGGAAACGACGCCGTTGCGGCACTCAAGTCTTTCCTGGAGATCGAACAGTTTGCCGATACGGACGCCTACGCCGATGCTCGATTCTTGCTTGGTTCGATTTACGCACAGCAAAACAAGTTTGACGAAGCGGTTGCCGCCTGGAGCGAATACCTGTCGAAGCATCCGACTCACTCCAAGTGGAGTGAAGCTCAGCAGCGGATCATCAACATTCAGTATCAAAAGGCCGAGTTCGCTTACGCGGAAAAGGAATACGACGCAGCACGCAAGCTATGGCGTGAGTTTCTGCTTCGTTACCCGATTGACTCGCGAGCCCAGCAGATTCAGTTTCGGATCGGTCAAAGCTACTTCGAGCAAGAGAATTGGAAGGAAGCGATCGCGACTTGGAAGCAACTTGCCAGTAAGTTCCCAGGCAGCGAAATCGCCGCGAATGCCCAGTTTCAAATTGCGTTAACGACCGAAGAAAAGCTCGGGAAGTTGGCCGATGCCCTCGAGCTTTACAAGCAATTGGACAAAACCTCCTATGCAGCCGCCGCCCAGCAGCGGATCACGCTTCTCACCGGCGAGCAGTTGGAAGTCGTCACGCTTCGGAAGTTCCGTTCCAACCAAAAACCTTCGATCCAGTTGAAGACCCGCAATCTGGAGAAGGTGACGGTTCAAATTTATCCGATCGACCTGGAAACGTACTTCCGCAAGATGCAGACGACCGGCGGCATCGAAAGCCTCGATATCGCACTGATCGATCCAGCCGAGAGTTTTACGTTTGAGGTGCCTGAGTACGAAAAGTATCGACTCGATACCAATACGGTCGAGATTCCCATCCATGCGCCCAATGGGAAGGATGCGGACAAACAAGCCGAAGCTGGCGTGGTGGCGGTGACCATCACGGGGGAAAAGCGAGAAGCAACCACGGTCGTCTTGCAAAGCGACTTGGACATGATCGTCAAAAGCTCGCGTGACGAAGTATTCGTCTACGCTCAGAACATGCGAACGAGCAAACCATGGGGTGACGTCCGGCTGCTGCTTTCCAACGGGAGCGAAGTTTTCGCCGAGGCCTCGACCGGCGAAGACGGCGTGTATCGAGCCAAGCGGGATGAGTTGCACGGTTCGAGTGACATTCGCGTCCTTGGCATCAGTGGCGGACATTCGGCAGCCAATATTGTGAATCTGAACGGTTTAGAGATGGCTCGTGGTTTGGAACGCCGTGGTTATCTCTACACCGATCGTCCCGCCTATCGACCAGGGCAACTGGTCCACTTACGTGGCATCATTCGGCACGTGAAAGAGGACCGCTACATGGTTCCTGTGGGTGAAGCATTCGAATTGGAAGTCGTGGATCCGCGTGGTCGATCACTGCTCGTCCAAGAGGTGAAGCTGAACGACTTCGGTTCGGCTGGCGGACATCTAATCCTCCCCAGCGAATCGGCCGTTGGGCAGTATCAGTTGGTGATGAAGTCAGCAAAGGATAAGAGCGAAGTTTATCGCGGCAACTTCCAAGTGGCTGAGTTCCAACTTCCCCGGATCTTCCTCGACATCGAATTGGAAGAGAGCGTTTACTACCGGGGCGAGGTCGTCAAAGGGAAGATCGTTGCCAAATATTATCACGGCGATCCTGTCATTGATCGCAATGTGCAGTACTTCCTGGACGGCAAGCAGGTCGAAGCGAAAACTGACAACAAGGGAGAGGTGGCGTTTGAGATGCCAACCCGCGACTTGCGAGATTCTAAGGTCGTTCAAATCCAAGCTCGGATGCCTGGTGAAGAAGCCGCGACCGCGAAGAGTGTCTTCATCTCCTCGGTCGGGTTCACGATGAACGCTTCCCTTGTGCGTGACACCTACCTTTCTGGTGAGTCGTTTGATGTCACCGCGACGGTCAAGGATCTGGAAGGGGAGCCGCTCGCGACCGATCTCACCCTATCCGTCCTGCGACTGGCCAGTGATAAGGCGAACCGCTCGCAAGAGGTTTTGGTATCCAAGCATGATCTTAAGTCGAACGAAGATGGCGAGGCTCGACATACCGTCATGCTGGAAAAGGGAGGTCGCTACATCCTGCGATTCACTGGGGTCGATCGTTTTGATCATGACATCAGCGCCCAAACCGCAGTGAATATCTCTGACGAAAACGATCGAATCCGGCTTCATATCTTAGCCGATCGTCACTTGCTAAAGTCGGGTGACAAGGCTTCGGTCAATGTGCATTGGCGTGGTGAGCCGACTTTGGCGCTGGTTACCTTCGAGGGCTCTAAGATTCTCGATTATCGCCTTGTCGAGCTGAAAAACGGGAAGAACGACTTGAAGTTCGATATCGATACGTTTCTGGCTCCCAATTTTCAGCTGGCGATCGCAGCGATGACCGACGTTACCAACGAAGAGATGGTAAAGGACGGAAAGCCTACCCCACTGCGATTTCACACTGCCAGCAGTGACTTTCAGGTGCAGCGTGATCTACGGATTGAATTGACGCTACCAGAGAATGCTCGTCCTGGTGAGAAGGTTACCGCACAGTTGCGCACGACCGATGCCCTGGGCAATCCTCTACCTGCCGAGCTAAGCCTGGCGCTTGTCGAGAAAAGCTTGCTCGATCAATTCCCTCCGAACTGGGCGAAACCAAGTGATTTCTGGCAAGGCAATCCGCGAGTGTTTGCGATGCGAGCCACTTCCAGCATCGATTTCCACTATCAACCCGCGACCGAAGAAATCAACCAACGTTTGTTGGAGGAAACAGAGCGGTTGATGGCTGAGCGAGAAATGCGTGATGAGCTTGACGATTTCGCTGGCGAGCCTCGCGAAGAAGCATTGATGGAAGGATTCGACGCGATTGATGCCCCCGCGCGTGCCGGCAATAGCGGAGCTGGTCAATATGGCTATTATGGTGGTAATGCTAACCGTTTCGGAGTCGATCCCAGCAATGCCCCCGCTCTTCCGCAAATGCAAAGCGGATGGGCTGGTAACCAGCGACCCAATGCTGTCGCTGGACGTATCGATACCGATGGCATCCGTAAGCAATCAGCAATGGATAGTTCCCTCTACTCGATGGACTTCCTCCAGTCGGCTGAAAAAGCAAAGCTGTCGTTTAGTCGACGAGCTCTGGGAGATGCGGTCACTTGGGAAGAGACCAAGTCAATCAGCCAGAATGCTTGGTATTTCAACACCCAAGGGAATTCGCAGCTTGGCCTCCAGATAATCGACGCCAATGGTCGTTACTCCAATCGGGCAATCAGCCTTGATCAAGGAGCAGAAGCCAATCAACAGTTGCTCTTGGCTTACGTTAACGATGCCCGAAAACGGGGAGATACGATCCTGGCAGGCTTACCACAACAGGAAACCGGTTTCTGGGAACCTCAGCTGACAACCGACGAGCAAGGTAAAGCTAGTGTTGAAATCACGCTACCTCCAAACTCGACCACTTGGAAGCTTTCGGCAAAAGGAATCACGGTCGAAACCCTCGCGGGTGAGACGGAAACGGAACTGACGGTTGCCAAGCCATTGTTCGCCGATTTGAAGCTGCCGATGGCCCTGCAAAGCGGCGACACACTTGAAATCCCGATTCGGGTATTCAAGAAGGATGGAAAGCCAGGAAAGGTAGAACTTGAGCTAGAGTTCGCGATCGGTGAGAAGAGGGTTACCCAATCAAAAACGATCGAGTTCCAAGAGAACAACGAGCATGACCTTTTAATTCCGCTCGAGATCGATCCAGCTTCGGTAAAAAATGCAACTTCCGCCGAGGCAACTTTTCAGCTCACCGTTAAGTCTGGTGACGTGGCGGATGTTGTTCGGCGGACGGTCCCCATCCGACAGCGGACGTACCGCGTGGTGCGTTCAGCCGCCGGGAAAGCGGCCAGCGACATGACTGCGATCGTCAACTATCCCGAAGGAATGCCCTGGGAGAATCCGCAACTCGAAATCATCATCGGACCAAACGTTCGTACGGACTTGCTTAGTGTGTTGTCTCCGCCTGTGATGCCGATCTATCGCTGCGGAACCGTTTCGTCGACACCGATCGACACGACCACCAGCGATATCCTGGCAGGCCTGGCCCTCGAGAAATTGCTTTCGCAAAGTCCGGATGGCGGCGGTCCTGCGCTTGACTCTGTGAAGTCGTCAGTCAATTCTTCCATCGCTTCGCTGATTGTGATGCAAAACGGCGAAGGAGGATTCAGTTGGAGTGGTGCTCAAACCGGAACCAACCGCTATTCGACTGCTCGGGCAGTGTGGGCTCTGGCCGCTGCCAAGAAGGCTGGATACCGTATCGATGCCGATCTGCTGCAAAAGAGTGTGTATGCCCTTAAGAACGAGATCCCCAAGCTGGCCGTGGGAGACTACGATAGCAAGGCGACCATCCTGCACGCTTTGACAATCGCCGGCAGTGGCGACTTCTCGCTTGCCAACCAGCTTCATCGCAACCGGCCTTCTCTGTCGGCGGCAGGATGCGCGTACTTGGCGCTGACGTTCGCCGCGATGGATCGATCGGATACCGCCCGCGAATTGGCCGACTTGGCGAAGAGCAAACTGGGGCAAACTGACGTTGCCGGCTGGAACAGTTCGACAGTCGAAGCCAAGGCGTTGTACGCACTGTGTGTCTTAGAGACTCAGCCGAAATCGCCTGAGATGGCGCGGATTGCCAAGGATGTGATGCAGCAGCGAACAGGGCATCGGTGGCAGCCAGATAAAGCAACAGGACCTGCGATGCTCGCGATCTGTGGTTGGGCGGCCGGACAGCAGCTTGCTGCCGATGAATATCAATTAACGATTTTGGTGAATGACCAAGAGGTCGAAACGCTTAAGATCGATGCCAAGAGCATCACGCAGTCGGTAAAAATTCCGGCTGATTTACTGAAACGTGAGAAAGAGGAAACGGTTCGATTTCGATTGGCAGGGCGCGGCGAGTTCACCTATCGCTGTCAGCTTTCGGCCGACGTACCGTTGGATAAGCTCAAGTCAAACACTTCACGCTGGTATCTCCGCCGCTATTACGATCCGGCTCCGGTTCGTTTCGATGGTGAGGAGATTCCGAGTGGGTTTGGCGTCGTTAGCGGGAGCTATCAATCGTTCCGCAATGACCTTTCGCAGCTGCCGGTTGCCGAGCGAGGCAAGGTTCGTCTCCATCTGTATCGCTCGAATGTTCGTAACGACGATGATGAGCAGCAGATGGAATACATTGTTATTACCGAGCCGATTCCAGCAGGGACGACGATCGATCCAAACTCGCTGCGTGGTAACTACGAACGTTACGAGATCCATCCTGGTTACGTCGTATTCTACGTTGGTCCGAGTCGCGGATCCCGTAGCATCTATTACGACTTGGTCGGTATTCAGCCCGGGGATTTCTACGTTGGTCCGACATTGGCCCAAGATGTTTATCAGCCAGAGTCATTGGCGGTCGGCGAGTCGAAGTCGATCATGGTGTTACCTGCTGGTGAAGAAAGTGGTGACGAGTATCGACTCACGCCGCAGGAACTGTATGAACTTGGGAAGCGGAAGTTTGCCAAGGGAGACATTCAAGAAGCCCAGAAAAACTTGACCGAACTGTTCAGCAACTGGGCGCTACACAACGACCCATTCCGAGACACTGTGAAGATGCTGTTCGACATTCATCTACAGCAATCACATTCTGCCGATGCGGTGAAGTTCTTCGAGATTCTGATCGAGAAGTTTCCTGACGAGCAGATCCCATTTGCCAAGCTGTTAAAGGTCGGGGATGCCTACAACGAATTAGGCGAATACGAACGGAGTTACTTGGTTTTCCGGGCGACCGTCGAAGCGAACTTCATGGTCGAAAGCCAGGTTGCTGGATTTCTGGTCGACAAGGGTGAGATGATTCGCAGCATTAAGGTGATGGAAGACCTGCTCCGCGATACACCGCAGGAACCATACGCTGCGATTGCCGAGTACGCGTTGGCCACCGACGTGTATACCAACGCGAGTACAGCAGCCGCATCGAAGGAAGGTAAAAACCTTCGGCTGAATAAGGTTCACTTCCAGAAGAAGTCGCTGCAAATGCTCGAGCAGTTCCTAACGACCCATCCAGAAGATCCTTCCGCAGACGAGGCCGCATTCGCCCTAGCTTCCGGAATGACAGAACTGGAGCAGTATGAGCCGACGATCAAACTGTGTGAACAATACAGTCGTCGCTATCCGAAAAGCGAGCATTTGAGTAGTTACTGGTATCTCACCGCCTTCTGTCACTTCGCTCTCAGCCAGCCGCAAGAAGCCTTGCAAATGTCGGAAAAGGTGGCGGAAAGTGTTCCTGCCGCTGCTCAGAATGCCGATACTGTTGCCGCGCAGAATCGTTGGCGTGCGATCTATATCATGGGTCAAATCCATCACTCGCTAAATCAAGCCGCTCAGGCAATCGACGACTACAAGCAAGTGAAAGATCGTTTTGTCGATGCTGCCCAAGCGATCGAGTATTTCACTCGGCAAGATATCTCGCTCGACGAAGTGACAAGCTACTTACCGACCGAAAAGGTCGAACTGCAGCTCGACTATCGCAACGTGAAGAACTGCGAAGTGAAGGTCTATCGAATCGATTTGATGAAGTTCGGATTGATGCAGCGAAACCTGCAAAAGATCACCACGATCAATCTCGCCGGTATTCAACCGCTGCACGAAACAACCATCGAGTTGGGCGATGGTAAGGATTACCAGAATAAGCAGCGAGCGATACCGTTGCCGGTTTCGGATGAAGGCGCGTACCTAATCGTGACTCGAGCCGACAACTTACATGCAAGCGGTTTGGTTCTTGTCAGTCCGTTGAAGCTAGACGTAAACGAAGATCCGGTTTCCGGCCGTGTTCGAGTGACGGTTAAAGACAAAACGAAAGATCATTACGTCGACGACGTTCACGTGAAAGTGATCGGCACTAATAATGCTGACTTTGTTTCGGGCGAAACGGACCTGCGTGGAATCTTCATTGGCGACGGAATCCAAGGCCGTACCACGGTGATCGCTCAGGCTGATAAAGGCGAATATGCCTTCTTCCGCGGTACGACCGACCTGGGACCGAGCCAACCACAAAGCCCGAATCAGCAGGCAGTAGAATTACAGCAAATGAAAAAAGAGTTCGCGCCAGGCAAGCCTATGGGGCAGAACGATGCCAAAGACGAGCTGCTCCGAGGTATCCAATCGGGGAATGGAATAATACAAGAGGAGCAACGCCGCAATCTCGATCGATACTACCGCAATGATTTCAAGGGAGGTATTAAGAACTTCAAGTTCTAAGGGAAGCCTGGGAGAAGTCATCAGGCCTGAAAGTGGACGTTCAGGCCGGATGGTAACTTCGGTTTATTTTAACCAGCGAGCGTCATGTCCGCGCTTGCGAAGTTCTTCGACGAAGCTCTTCGGACCATGAGTGCAAAAAACGGATTTCGGCGAGACCTGCTCGACGGCACTCAGTAGTTGATCGAAGTCAGCGTGATCGGACAATGGAATCCAGTGATCCTTGGGAGCTGAGTTTCGCCGCTTTTCATCCATGGCCCATCCGGTGACGTGGAACTTTTCCACGTGCAACGCGCCGGGAAGCCCGCCTGGGGTGATCGGCCGGGGGGGGATGATCACGGCGCAGCCTGCGATGGGGCGTCCTTCGTAAGGACGAAAGTCGCCCAGGTCACAACCGGCCGCTTGGTAGATCTGGCTGATCTCATACACCGCAGGATGCTGCAGCACGGGGATCCCGTTAGAGGTAAGGATCTTGGTGACTTCCTGGGACTTCCCCAACACATAAGCGGAGATTACCGGTGTGGCTCCGCGACGAATAGCCTGGGTGACTTTCTCTAACAGCATTTCGGTCACCACTTCACGTGACGGTAAGCGGTACTTGGGATGACCGAAGGTGCATTCCATGATCAGGTAGTCGGCTTGGCAAAGCTCGGCAGGCTCGGCGGTGGCGGACGTTCCCAGTCGGAAGTCGCCGGTGTATAGCAGCGAGCCTTTTTCATGTTCAGTTAGCAGCATAGCCGATCCGAAGATGTGTCCAGCTGGCAGTGCTGTCAGGGGATGTCCGGCGACTTCTATCGCCTGTCCGAACCGCATGACGCGTGTCGTGACGTTTCCAAGCCGGTGCTTCACCATCTTAGCGGTCGCCTCAGTGCATAAAGCCAACCCGTGACTGGCCGCATGATCCATATGAGCGTGCGAAATGAACCCAATCGCCTGGCGGCGTGTCACATCGATGCCAATTCGCGAAGGGAGCAGAAACAGCCCTCGGTCGGTCGCAAATAGCCCGGAAACGTGTCCTGGGCCGATTTCCGAAGGGGACAGTTCCGGCGTAAGCCACTTCTGGTGGGCATTTTCTGTCGAGGTGGTCGCTTTTCTTCCGGACAAGGAGAACCTAGAATATTGTTATGAGGTAGTTGTCTGATTCGGGCAGCTACCTCTTTGTACCTAATTCTTCATGCGTGCGGGCGTTCCTGCCGATGGGTAAAGAACGTTTTCCCAGAAATGGGTCACACCAAATGAGGAAGCTTACACCGGGGGCGAACTGGTATCGACCGGATAGTCTGAAGTGTAAGTTGCGTGTCGTGGTTGGTCAGCAGGCCACGTAAAAAGCAGACCAAACAATAATTGCAAACGATAACTTTGCACTGGCTGCCTAATTAGTTGTAGCCCCGACTGATGGTCTTTGTCGGAGAGACTTGAAAGTCGGACGCCAATTCCGACTCGCCAACGGTCACGTGGAGCACGCCTGCGGCTAAAAATCGTTCTCCTCTAGTCTTCCAGGAATCCTGTCGATTGGAGTCCTGATTGGCGAAACTTAAATCAATCGAATACACACGTAGATGCTTACATGGAAATGTCGCGGCACGCGGGTTCAATTCCCGCCGCCTCCACTTATTAGCCACTTGCTCAAACGAGCAAAGTGGCTATTTTTACAGAGAAATCAAGCGTGTTTTGGCTTGCGCCAAAGTAGGCTGTCTGCGGGAAACCTCTCGATTTTCCGATAAATGTTCTTATTCGAGCCCATTTTCGACACGGATTTTCCGACAAGGGCTCAGATTTTGGCGTGCAAATGGCAAATGTCCGCACCCGTCGTATGTGGAAGCCTGACGCCCGTGGGTACTACTCCCAGATGCTAGTCGGGATTCAGACGGCTTCAGCAAACCTTCAGCAGCACAAGTTCCCGTTGGCAACCGATCGTACCCCAACGGCCAAATCGCCCTGATGGTGGTTGCGGCCAGGCTGCGTCACATCGCTGGCTCGAAATGGGGCACGCGGCGTTACTTGGATATGGACCGACTGGATGAACCGAGGGAGGCAGGAGATGCTCTAACATGAAAATGAATTTTGCCGCGTGCTGCAACAATGTTTAAGAGCCAGGAGGCTAAATCAAACGTGCGCATTTTGACAGACATTACCACCCGAACTTCGCGTTCCACTTGATTGCCGCCTTGGAGCCAATGTAGGGAACATCATCATGGCAAAGGTTGGTGGGTTAAGGGGTGGCGGTGTGGGATTGCTTCGTGTCGGGGACTTGCCCTTCTGTTTTACTAGGCGGGGACAAGTTGCATGCTCCTAGTTTTTATCGGGTTCGGAAGGTGAGGGAGATGGTGGAGAAAATGTAAGACGGCATTTCTCGTTTCTTCCCAGTGCAGCTTGGAGGTCTGACGGTGTCAGGTTCTCCGATTCGAGGACAATTGCCTCCACCAATTCGCTCATGGATTCCAGTACGTTCACCTTGAACTGGCCTAATGACGTATCGGCGGCGAAGAGTTCGCAGTTATGTACGCCGGTAAGTCCCTCTTCTTTCTGTCCTTTAAGTCTAATCTCGTACCTTACGGACGAGACATCGATTTGCCAGACCTCCCCCGTTTCGGCTGCTCGCAAAAACAGCAGAGCCTCGCGACCTCCGATCGCTGCTTCGACGGCATTGAAGCACTCTTCCTGTGCTCGAGGGCTGCGCAGCCGAAATTGTCGTTTTGGAGATGGCCTTCCTCGATTCAAATGAAACTCGGTGGCATTTGTTGAAGCAAACGAACGGTCGCCCAGCGACGGCTCATACGCCCCCGACCTGAGACGCTTCTGGGTATCGACGACACCAGTCACATATATCACCGTTTCCATTTTCTCGATTATCATGCGATTCACTCAGTTTCAATTTTAAACTGCTGGCTCGGTTACCGGAGTCATCAAGCAAGTAATCATTGACCCAATGCAATACGAACTGCCCGTCCTTATCCCACAACTCCCCTGTCTCTTGAACATGGGCTTTTTCCTCATCATCTGAAGTCTGATCGCTGATCGGAAAGGATCTCCTGGAAGCGTGATGGGTAATCTTCGATGCTGATATCGTGATCCGACGAAAAGAATTTCTTCACCACAATGGCTGCATCTGAGCAGGTCGCCTTCAATATCAAAGTGAAATGCGACAAGGTTTGGGCAGAATAGCCCCATCAACACCTGCTCGTTGCTGGGCGTGAAGCCAGTGTAAGAGCCTCAGCCATCGTGCGATTGAATGGCGTAACGCTGATCGTGGTTCTGCTCCTGATCTTGTCGTTCTACTGGCAGTCCGTCTAAAGCGGATGCCAAAAAGGGACATCTTGTCACACGAAGATCATGAGTTTTCTGGTTGAAGCTGGTAACGAGAATCGGATCCTGTAAGGATAAGCCAGACATACAGTGTACGATGAATTGCGGTACCATTGTGTAGCAAGTCGGTGACCATCGCGATTTCAGGATTATCGATCGTCGTTCCTTCGGCTATCACCCTCCCTCACTAGATCGGATCACGCGATGGGTGTCACGAATCATCGTTAAGGACTTACTTCCATGCAATTCGACAAATGTCTCAAGTTCGCTCTACTGCTGATCGCCATGAACATGCCTAACTTATCCTTCAGCGAAGACCTTTCCTCGATACCCGGCGCGCTATCGCCTGAACTGCTCAATGACATTCGCGGATCGTTTGAGATGGATGATCAGACGAGAGTCCGTCACAACGCTGTCACGAATAACAAGATCAATGACCTCGCGTTGAATCGCGGGATTGTCGCCGGCAAAGATGGGTACTTTAGTCATAAGATTGAATCCAAGGGGATCACCAACCAAGAATCGAGCGGTCGCTGCTGGATGTTTGCCGGGCTCAACACAATGAGGCCGAGAGTCATTCGCGATAAGAAGCTACCCGAGTTTGAGTTCTCGACCTCCTACCTTCAGTTTTGGGACAAGATGGAGAAATCAAACTTGTTTCTCGAAGCGATGATTGAGATGCGTGAAACAGACTATCTCGACCGCGAATGGGAGCAGGTTCACAAGTGGACAATGAGTGATGGCGGGTGGTGGAACTTTGTTGTCGATTTAATCGAGAAATATGGCGTCGTACCGAAAGATGTCATGCCTGAAACGCAAAGTAGTGAAAACACACGCACGATGAATACCATTCTTGATCGCAAGTTGCGGGCAGACGCTGTAACGATCAGAAAAATGCACGAAAATGGTTCCAATCTTAAGGAGCTACGTGCATTCAAGAAGCAGGCACTCAGTGAAGTCTATCGATTTCTGGTCATCAACCTTGGTGAACCTCCCACTGAATTTCAGTGGCGTTACGTCGCGAGAACCAAGGAAGAAGACTCGAACGAAGAATCTAGCGAATCCGAAATCTCTGAGGATTCAGCGGACGCGAAAGTTGACGATCTGACGCCGCTGATCACATACACGCCACAATCGTTTTACAAAGAGTTCGTCGGTGTCTCATTGCAAGATTATGTCTGCCTGTACAACGACCCACTGCAGGAGTTTCAAAAGCACTTTCGTTTCAAACGTGCCAAAAACATCTACGGCAAGTCCGACATGAACTTTGTCAACGTGCCGATCAATGATCTCAAGCAAGTTGCCATGCAATCGATCGTTGAAAATGAGCCCGTCTGGTTCGCTGCAGACGTAGGCAAAGATCAATCATCAGAGCTGGGAATCATGGGTTATCGTCTTTTCGATTATGATCCATTGTTCGGAATCAACACCCAGATCAGTCGAGCTGACAGCTTGAGAATGCGCGATGGAGGATCCAATCACGCCATGGCGTTCATGGGTGTCGATGTTCGTGATGGAAAGCCCCTGAAATGGCTTGTTGAGAACAGCTGGGGAGAAAAACGCGGCGACAAAGGGACCTGGACGCTTTACGACGACTGGTTTGATCATCACGTCTACACAATCATCGTTAACAAGCGATATGTTCAGGAAGATTTACTCAAGGTGTTTGACGAACAAGCGACTGAATTGCCTCCCTGGTATCCAGGAGCCCCCGGTGCTCGTTAGTGAGTGAGCGTCTGAACGAATTGGTTGGCATTGAACTTCCTTGTTCCCTGGTTTTTAAACGATTCCTCTCCACCACGTATCTTCGTTAATTCGATTTTTGTCGAATTCTTAGTTAACACCCGACTTGATTATCGGTCCTGCACTCCGGACGGCAAATCAATGAGAAAAAGGATCAAGAAAATGAAACTCTCCATAGCAGCACTTTTCTTGTCTCTTCTCATTGCGAGCGTCGGTGTCGCTGATAATTATCCGCAATTTCGCGGTGCGGGCTCGAACGCGATTTCCCCTTCACAGCTTCCCGTTACTTGGTCTGACGAGAACGGCGCTCAAAAGAACATCCGCTGGAAGGTTCCGCTACAGGGTGAAGGATGGTCGCAGCCGATCGTCTGGGAAGATCGCGTTTACCTCACGGCCGCGATTCCCTCGGATGTTGCCCGGGAAAAAACAACTCGACCCGAGTCCAACAACGGCGGCTACGGACGGGATCGCGATGACTTGGTAAATGTGGTTTATCACTACGAAGTCGTTTGCATCGATTGTGAGAACGGAGAGGTCATCTGGCGTAAGACCGTCAAGACGGGAAAACCACCGCTCCCGCGGCATAGCACGAACACTTATGCGACCGAAACGCCAGTGACTGATGGAGAACGGATTTACGCATACTTCGGAATGAATGGCGTCTTTTGTCTTGATATGGATGGCAACATTTTATGGCAAAAGGATCTAGGCATCTACGAAATGCGAGCCGGTTGGGGTACGGCGAGTTCTCCGACTATTCTTGATAATCGATTGTTCGTACAAGTCGACAATCAGCAACAATCGTTTCTCGTAGCCCTAGAGGCAACTACAGGCGAAGAGATCTGGAGGGTCAATCGTGATGAGTCTTCCCAGTACAGTAGTCCTTTCATATGGAAGAATTCATTGCGGAATGAATTGATCGTCGGCGGTACGACGTATCGCTCATATGACCCTTCTACCGGAAGACTTCTATGGAAGATCGACATGAACAAAGGACGTTCTTCCGCAACGCCATTGGCAGTCGGCGATCGTCTTTACATCGGTAATGAGTTGCGAAACCGAGGTGGCGATGATGATGGAGGAGGACGGCTTTATGCAATCAAGCCTGGCGGAATCGGTGATATAACCCCGCCCGATGATCAAATGAGTAGCGAATTTGTCCAGTGGAGAATGGATGAGTCAGGCATTCAAATGGCATCTCCCACATACTTGGACGGAAATCTGTACTTCTTCGAACGTCGTCTTGGAATCGTCCGCTGCGTAGATGCGGAAAGTGGGCGTCTGGAATACAAGCGTCGGGTTGGTCGTGCTCCTGCATTCTGGGCTTCACCATGGTCCGATGGTGAACATGTCTATGCAATGGATTCCAACGGGAACACGCATGTCATCTCCGCAGGCGACGAACTTAGGGTGGTCTCCGTGAATGTACTCGACCAACAAGCCTGGGGAACGCCGGCACTGGCCGATGGGCGAATCTATCTTCGCACAGTTGAACACTTGTACTGCATTGCCAATAAAGACTGAACGTTTTCCTATGGAGCGGGCAGCCGAAGTTGGTGGGGCGAAGTACGCGATCAACCAACATCATCGAGAAGCCTTAGAATTATGGATCATGCCGACGGGGTCAGACTGGCTAGAGGGCAATGGAAGAACAACGGGCAACAACGTCCGCCGTTTGCGATCGATCCTCGTGGAGGCCAAGAATCAGTTTGGGATTACCCAAGGCCTCCGGCGATTGTGGAGGACAACCGCGAGGTAATTGTTCGCTTTGACGAGATCATCGTTGCACGCACCACACGGAGCTTGCGAATCTGCGAAACAGCGAGTCCGCCAACATTTTACCTGCCACCTACAGACGTAGACCAAAATTTCCTCAGGCGATCCAAGAGCAGCACATTCTGCGAGTGGAAAGGACAGGCAACATATTGGTCGCTGGAGATATCAGAACAGGAAGTACACGTTGACGTCGGCTGGTCTTATGAGCAGCCTCTTGCGGAATTTGAACCGATTAAAGGCTTCTTTGCATTCTATCCCGGTCGACTTAACTGTACGGTGGATGGAAACACCGTTCTGTCACAGCCCGGCGATTTCTACGGAGGGTGGATCACGCCGGAGATTGTGGGGCCGTTTAAGGGCGAGTCGGGTACCTTAGGGTGGTGAGAATTGTTATGGCAGAATGGGACGTAATTATCGTCGGGGCAGGCATTTCGGGGTTGACCTGTGCGGAGGAACTCCGGTCTCGGGGGCTCAAATTTCTCGTGCTAGAGTCTGGCAATGCCCCAGGCGGGAGGATCGCTACCGATGAGCATCAGGGCTTTCTGCTTGACCGAGGTTTTCAAGTTCTTCTGACTGCGTACCCAGAGGCGACGAGAGTCCTCAATTATACCGATTTAGAACTGCGTTGTTTCACGCCGGGCGCCCTCGTTTGGTTTGACGGTAAGTTTCATCGTTTTACGGATCCTTGGCGTAAACCTAGCGACTTACTTTCGACGGCCCTATCACCGGTTGCTTCCACCCTAGACAAGGTGCGCATTGCAAAGTTTCGTAGCGAAACTACCAAAGACGACCTGACACGGCTCTACGAGCGTCCGGACATTCCAACCATTGAGATGCTCCAGCAGCGGGGCTTTTCTCCAATAGTTATCGAAAGGTTCTTTCGTCCATTTCTGGGCGGTGTATTTCTAGATAACGAGTTGAAGACGTCACGCAGGCTGTGTGAATTCGTGTTTCGCATGTTCTCGAATGGTGATGCTGCCTTGCCCGCTAATGGAATGAACGCGATACCTAATCAATTGGCTAGCCGACTTCCTGAAGGCGCACTTCGATTCAACTCACCAGTAAAAGAAGTTCGTGAAGGCGTTGTGGAACTCTCTTCTGGCGAGCAGTTATCCGCCAAACAGATCGTTGTGGCAACTGATGAACCATCTGCCAATAGGCTCATGGGAAATCCAACTCGCGACAAAGCGAATCGCGTCGTCTGCATGTACTTCGCTGCCGACAAACCACCGATTGACGAGCCAATCCTCATGCTCAATGGTGAAGGGCGTGGTCCGGTGAACAATGTTTGTGTACCAAGTCAAGTCGCCAATAACTATGCGCCGAAGGGGCAATCTTTGATCTCCGTGACGTCTCTACCTGAGGCCGATCGAGAACCGCAAGTCGATACCGTATTGAAGCAGCTACGCGAGTGGTTCGGCTCGGTTGTTGACGATTGGCGGCACTTGAGGACTTACCCAATTCATTACGCCCTACCCCAACAGGTTCCTCCACTGCTTGATCCCGTCGAAAAGGACTCTCGCCTCGCAACCGGCATCTACCGCTGCGGTGACTATTGTGACACCGCCTCAATCAACGGAGCCATGAGTTCAGGGAGACGAGCTGCCGAGGCTATGTTGGATGATCTTGGCAAGACGGTCGAAAAGATGAGCGTCTTGAATGAGTAAGTTATATCGATCTTAGCTTCTCAGGCGGGATCGAACTGCTTTGCTTACTACGCGTTCGAGGCCGCTCCGGTAGGTGTCTACTACGATGATGATGGCAACGCATGTCGATTCTCTCTTCGCCTGCGACCTTTTTTAGAGCATAACGACGTGGAAGGTGCACAGATTCCCTTGTTGATCAGTGTCTGAATGTGCATCCTGACCGGCTCCGAATCTTTAGTCAGGGTTGAGGTGATCGCAAGAAATCGCAGCAAGGCGATTGCGAAGTCTCTGGTGACGTTCGGTAGGAAGTGACAGTAATGGGGTGCGTACCCCGATTCGGTTTAAGTTGACTCGCTGACTATGGCAGAGGAAATCGTGAGCAAAAATTCATTCAGACTCGGTTGGTCAGGCGTCGATAAGTCCGTTGGAACCAATCGTAACGTTTTTGACGGAATTCATCGCTATGCCTCGGCGAGCGACAGCACTGATAGCAGTCGTCGCAGTGATCGTTCACTGTGTGATTGGCTGTTGTGTGCGTTGTCTGAATGCTTGCGATTGTGTTCATGTCCACGAGTGTTCTGCCGCATACTGCACCTGTTGTACTGAGCACGATCATGACTTCGAGTTCGAACTTTGTTGTCAGCCAGCTCGAACGTCCGTCGAAGTAGTGCATGCCTTCGATTCGGAACAGCATAACGAGCATGATTGCGTTGGATGTGTGAAGCACAAGTGTGCTTTCATCTTAAGCGACTCGTCCTGTGATAGCCTGCAGCAGATGCTTCTTTCGCCAGTCTGGCTTCCCACACACAGTGGGGCGATGATTTCCGATTCGTATCAGCCAGAACGACCTGCAAACCGTTTCTTGCGGCTAACATCCCCCTACCCCAAGGCGGCGCTGCGCCTTCATCTTGCATTGACGGTTCTATCGCTCTAAGGCCGCGTAGGTGAATTGACCTTCTGTCGAAGGTCGTTGATTTACCATTCGTTCGTATCGATTTGCTAATCGGTCATTGTGATCGAGCGTTTCGCGTAGATCACCGCGACCAGTCTGTGGCTCATTCCATCCTAATTGGGATCGGGAGAAGCGTATCCATTTGCATGAAAAGTAAACCATTTCATCCTAGGGGAACCAAGATGAAAATTGTGATTCATTTTTGTCTGGCAGTTGCCTGCCTTATGAGTGTCGCCTGTAGTAAGAGCTTTGCGCAGGCGAATGCTGCCCTGGAGAAGTCGCAACAAGCGGGCCAATTTACGTTTGTTGTTTTCTATCGCGATAACACATCGCCCACTCAAAAGATGCTCAGCGTAGTCCAGCAAGCCGCGGCAAGTCACGGTGAACGGGCGACGATGACTACGGCCAGTATGGCAACTCCCGAAGGGCAGGCGTTGGCCGAGCAGTTCAAGGTCAGCCGAGCCCCGATGCCAATGACCGTGGCGGTCGCCCCGAACGGAGCTGTGACCGGTCTCTTTTCACGCCAGGTCGCGAAGGCCAATATCGATGCAGCAATCGTTCCGCCCGTGATGATGGAGTGTATGAAGCAGCTGCAGGACCAGAAGCTTGTCTTCGTCTGCCTAACCGAGTCGGACCAAGCAGCCGTCCCAGCGGGTGTACGAGCACTGCAACTTGATCCGCTGTTCAAAGATCGCATGGCGTTGATAGCCTTGAACGTTCGTAGTGTCGAGGAAGCTCGTCTGATGCAGCAGTTGAAGGTGGATGCCAAGCAGGTTCAAGGACCATATGCGGCGTTGATCGCTCCGCCAGGCGTATTGGTTGGCCACTTCACCGGAACGTCGACGGCGGAGCAAATTGCTGCTGCAATCCATAAGGCAGGCAAGTGTTGTGACGATCCAAACTGCAAGCACGCCACGTCCACTCAAGCGTCGTCTGTCAGCACTTCGCGTCGCTAAGTCTGTCTTAAAGAGGAGAAGCGATGAATCTTCGTTTAATGATATGGCATGAGTTAAAGTCGCGCCCGGCAGCGGTTGCGTTCAATAGCCTAACGATATTGCTCGGGGTCGCCGCACTGGTGGCCATCCGGCACGTCACGGTTTACTCGGAAGAGGCCGTGGCCAATCAATTGACAAATCTCGGCGCAAATATCCTCGTCCTGCCGGAAGAGGCAACGCTGCAAGACTATTATGCTGCTGATCAGAACGGTGGCACGATACCGGAAGAGTACGTGGCTGAAATCTTTCTCGCTGGTTTGTCAGGTGTCGAACAAGTTTCACCCCGACTTAATGTATCGACGGAAATTCAGGGACACTCGGTCGCCGTCACCGGCATACTTCCTCAGTCCGAAGTCGACACCTTAGCAAGTTGGCAGGCCACGGCAATGTTCATGAACGCAACCGATACCGGTTGCTGTCAAAAGGCAAACGTGGCCACGACCGATGAACTGAAGGCCCCAGATGCCCTGGTAAAACATCGAGCGATTCAAGATCTCGATAAGAATGCTCTCGTGCTCGGAGCTGATATTGCGAGAAAACTGAATTGCCAAGTCGCGGATCAATTGAGCCTGAAGAACGATACGTTCACAGTAATCGGCGTCTTGCCTGAAACTGGCACGGTGGATGACGGGCGGATCTTTGCTCACCTGCATTCGGTTCAACGAATCTGGGAGCAAGGAGCCACTTGCAACGCGATCGAGATCGTCGGCTGCTGCGAAGATGCAGCAGGCAGCTTGGTGCCGCAACTTCGCGAACTATTGCCGAACGCCAAGGTCGTGACGATCTCTCAGGTCGTTGAGACCCAGGTTGGCGTCAATACGTTGATGGCCAAGACGTCTTGGATTGTGTTGGCGGTGTTGATCGTGGTGGGTGGCGTTGGTTTGGCCGGCGCGATCGCGGCGAACGTGCGAGAACGTCGTCGCGAAATCGGCACTTTGATGGCGATGGGGGCGACACCGAGCTATATCCAGCGATTATTTCTCGGCAAAGCCCTGATACTAGGACTCGCTGCGGGTTCCATTGGTTGCGTGATCGGAATTGTCGGTGCGGTAATCGCTGGCCCGGTCTGGGCGGGCGTGGCGATAACGCCACTCATCGGGACGTCGGTTCTTTCCGTTCTTGTTGCCACTTTGGTCGCGCTATTGGCGGCTTGGTGGCCAGCACAGCGCGCGGCGCAACTTGATCCATGCATCTGTTTTCGGGAGGTGTAACACATGATTCAACTTGAAAGTGTCCGTAAGGACTACTCACGACATGGTCAAACACTAACCGCCTTTCAGTGTGAAGCCATGCGGATCGAGGAAGGCGAATACGTGACTATTGTCGGTCCAAGTGGAAGTGGCAAGACGACCTTGCTTTCGCTGCTTGGGGGAATGCTCTCGCCGACTGCGGGTCGGATTGTCGTTGATGACGTTTCCCTCTACGACGCATCCGTGGCGCGCAGATCGGCATTGCGTGGAGAAAAGATGGGATTCGTTTTTCAGAGCTTTAATCTCATTCCTTACCTCTCAGCGGTACAGAATGTACAAGTACCGCTAAGCTTCTCCGCCTTACCTGCGGACATTCAGCAGAAACGAGCCATTGATCTTCTGGGCCGTTTGGGCCTAGCAGAGCGTTTGCAGCACAAGCCGTCGGAATTGAGTGTTGGCCAACAGCAACGAGTCGCTTTGGCTCGAACGTTGGTCAACGATCCGCGGATTATTTTGGCTGACGAACCGACTGGCAATCTTGACCCGACCAGCCGTGAGGTCGTGTTGAAAACGTTTGACGATTGTCATCAGCAAGGGCGAACCTTGGTCGTTGTGACACATGATCCAAGTGTCGCCGAGCGAGCAACGCGACGTCTCACCTTAGTTGACGGATCGCTCGTAGAGAGTGACCAACTGGTGATGGCGACATCACAAACGGCCTCCGCGGCGTAGTCGTCGTACTGTTCCCAAAGGAGAAGTGAGCGTTCGCTGGCTCGCTTCTCCTTGATCATTAGCAGTCTTCTAAAGCGATTATCAACTGCGCCTCATTGAATTCAAAGTTTGACCCGCAAACATCGCTTCAAGTCTTTTTCAGAATAGCGAACGCTCCGTATCTAGACCCAAGCAAGAAAATGACCGATCCAACAAGGATGTTGAAATGAAGATGTCACACACCACGATGCGTTCGCTATTGCTGATTGCGATCGGATGTACCAGCTGGCTAGGTTGTCGCACGGGAAGCTCCAGTAACGAGGTCCCGCCGTTCGATGGGCCGATTGCTACCGATGTCGCTCTAAGGAACGATGCGACCATACGGCCTTCGCCTGAACCGATCCAGCTGCAACTCGAAACGGCTGCAGCAAGCGACAACACGAACAAGATTGAGCTTGTGGGGTTCCAAGCTTCCTCGCCACTGCAAGATACATCACTTGCCAACGTGACAGCACCAGTGCCGATCCCAAACGTTGAGCAAACGTCTCTGACCTTGGAGTCGATTCAAAATATCGCGCTCGCAAACAACCCGGCGATCCGAGCATTATCGGCATCGGCTCTAGCAGAATCGGACTATCAGTACCAGGTCGGGCGGTGGGCGAATCCGAGTGTCGGTTATGCTGGCAATCAATTGGCTGATCAGCAAACGGACCAACATCTCGCCTATGTCGAGCAGACCTTCGTGACAGCTGGGAAACTGAAACTTAATCAGGACGTAGTAGGGCATTCCGCTGAAGCTCAGCGCTGGGATGTGGAATCTCAACGGATGCGTGTGCTAACCGATGTACGGATGAAGTTTATTCAGGCGCTGGTCGCCCAGCGGCAAATGGAAGTAATCGACAACTTTCATGGGGTGATTCAGAAGGGCGCGGAACTAGCTCAGCGTCGTTTTCAGGCGGAAGAATCGCCTCAGGCCGATCTCCTTCAAGCGGAGATTCAGCTCAACGAAGTGGAGGTGATGCGGCAACAGGCCGAGTATCGCTGGAATGCTGCTTGGCAGGAAATGGCGGCGGCCGCAGGTGTTCCAAATATGCAACTATCGAAGTTGCATGGCGACTTGAATGCTGCTCAAGAGTCGCTGGACTGGGAAGTTGTCTTCAACGAGCTTCTTAGTCAAAGTCCGGAACTGCACGCCGCCCACAGTCGCGTATGTCAGGCCCGAGCTAATTTGTCGCGGCAAGAGATCCAGGCCATTCCCAACCTCACGGCTAATCTTCAAGGTGGTGTTGATAACGCAACTGGATCGGGCATGATTCAGGTGCAGGTCGGCGGTGCAATCCCCGTTTTTAATAACAATCAAGGGAATACTTCCGCCGCGTTCAACCTATACAGTCGAGCCACGCACGAAGTCAAACGGATCGAGATGTCCTTGAAGGCTCGCCTGGCACAGGTGTCTCAAGAGTACAATTCATCGCAGGTCGCCGTTCAACGTTACGAGCAGGCTATCCTGCCCCGCGCTCAAAAGACTTTGGATTTAGCGGAGACTGCATATCAGGCGGGCGAGTTTTCTTTCATTCAAACGCTCATCGCCCGGCGAACTTACTTCGATACGAACCTCAACTATCTGACCTCTCTAGGAGATCTAGCCCAGGCGCAAGCGAAAGTTGACGGACTGTTGCTGACCGGTGCCTTGGATGCCGCCAATACCAATTCCCTCGGAGATTCCCTGCGCGGACAGACATTTAGTCAACAATAGTGTCGCTGAAAATAAAGCGACGTGAATATTAAACTTGAAGCACGGCATGGATAAGTCTGGAAATACGCTTATCCCTGCCCGGAGCAATGGCATGGCGGTTCATTATCCCCAAGAAAAGTGAACCGCCATCGGAGACAACCGTCCATTTAAGTAGCACGATCAGGTAAACCTGCCAACGACACTACAGCGAGCGTGGATTTTCAGAGATGATCCCTTATGAGC
Organism: Blastopirellula marina; assembly: GCF_002967765.1. NCBI lineage: Bacteria > Pseudomonadati > Planctomycetota > Planctomycetia > Pirellulales > Pirellulaceae > Blastopirellula > Blastopirellula marina. The sequence goes on from NZ_PUHY01000004.1 coordinate 208,815, forward strand.
GAATTATCGAAAATGGTAATCTCGCATGGACTACTCGGCTTATCGACAGATTGGCAAGTGATCAATGTTCAGACGATGAGTTGACCGATCTGGTCGTTTCGTTAATTAGATTATCTGACCCGCGTTCGGAATTGGCGCTCCGTGAATTGATACTGGACGTAGATCAGTCGCCTAGCATCAGAGAAGCAGCTTCATCGGCTTTGACGAGACTTGATTGGGGAAACGATCCGAATCCAAGTGATATCGAACGATGGTGGAAGACGGGAGATCTGATCACTCGGCGCCATGCTTTACGCTGCATGGGGTTATGTGGTCGGGAAATAATTGTCCAGGTTGCATCAGACCCTGTGCAACCACTTCAAGTAGATGCCTTGCTTCGGATGGAGTTCTTCTTTGACGAACACAAGTACCAGGCGATTAAGATCGCGGCACTTCGTCATCGTTCACCGATGATACGTCGAACTGCCGCTAAAGTTCTATTGTGGGATGAGCCAATCCTTGCTGAAATGAGCCTTTGGGAATTAACGTTTGATAACGATTCTGACTCGGTCATTGCCGCTTGCGAGACGCTCAAATACTATCCCACGCAGCGAGTGATTCGGAGACTGGCCGATCTGCGAACAAATGGTGATTCTGGGATCGCAGAAGTTGCCGAAAGTACACTTCGCGAACTGCGACTCCAATTTACTGATGTTCTGCGTAGTGCCAATCCGGATGCCCAGCGATATCTCCAACAATGGTGTCGACCTATTTGGGAGATACTCGACTTGACGAAGGATGAATTTGCTCCGGGTGTTGATGTTGACGCTTCGGCCTATTCTCTTGCGAAAGAGAAGACTGTCATGAAGTTTGATGATTTGGTGAACGTCCTGTCGAATCCTGATTACCCGACACAATCTTTGCAGACGCTTTTGAGTGCGATTGATTGGAGTCACTATGGCTCCAAACAACACGCGATACTACGTCGTCACTTTCTTAGCCATGCTGACGTTATCGTACGCGATGCCTCGGCAAAAGCGTTTCGTGTTTGGGGCGATACGCAAGGTCTTTTGGAACTAACGGAGGACACGACTTTTCTAGTTCGCAAGAGTGCAATGTACGAGCTCGGTCATGTGTCAAAGAATTACGCTATTGCAGATTTCGCTTGGAATCACTTGCAAGATGCGAGCACATTAGGAATTCATGCGGGTGAGACGCTGGCGACCTACGTCCATCATGCTGATCAGGAAGAAGCGGTAACTCGACTGCAATCGCTACTTACCGATTGTTCGCAGCGTGAAGAGATCCGATGTACTGCATTGCAACATCTTAGGAATCTCGGAGCTCTAAATCAAATACCGAGGTTGCCTGAATTGTTATCCGACGAGCCTGCGGTTACCTGGGCGTTTCATATTCAGTTGTTGGACTCCCTCGACCAAGCCGGGATTTATTTTCCTGAAATGGGGTGGTTGCGGGAAGTCGACCATCTCGATGTGCAAGCTGGGATTGCGCAGGCGATATCGACGAATGCGGACAAATCCTGATGTTAATGATTAGGTAATTACCCTTCCTCAGTACCTGCCCAGTGGCGATCGTGAAGACCTAGATTCATTTTGAACTCTTTGAAGCCTGCAAAGACGACCGGCACGACGAATAGGGTCAATAGTTCTACAGTCATACCACCCACCACCGGCCAGGCCATGGCCTTGGCGACATCGCTGCCACGACCGGTTGAAACGATAACTGGCACCAGTGCGATGATGGTAGTGAATGTCGTCATCAAACAGGGACGAATTCGCTTCATACCTGCCTCGACGGTCGCGTTTCGAATGTCCTCTACCGTTTCGAGTCGTTTTCGCGTGAAGACTTGGTCCAAGTAGGTTGCCATCACCACACCGTCATCCACCGCTATTCCAAATAATGCGATGAACCCGACCCAAACCGCGGTGTTCACTTCGACCGAGTTGAACGCAAGACAAAGCATGCCTCCTGCGAAGGCAACCGGGATGCCTGCGAACACGGCTAGGGAGATTGGGATGTGTCGAAACTGCAGATAGATGATGAACAAATTGATAAAGATCACGAGCGGTATGACCCACATCAGGCGACGGTTCGCCTCGATTTGGTTTTGGAAAGATCCCACAGGTTCCATCGAGTACCCTTTGGGAAGCTTCAATTGATTCTCTTGCTGGGCGGCCAGCAAACTTTGCTCAACCGACTCCGCAGTTTCCAGGTCACCCATCGCTCCGGACGGTTGAAACGAGACGTGTGCGACAAGTCTTGCGTCTTCGCTGTTAATTACACCAGGGCCCCAGGTGGTATCCATCGTAGCTAGGTTCGACAACGGGATCACTTCGCCCGATGGGCTCACAACGGGAAGGTCGTCCATTTCGTAGAGTTGTTCTCGTAGTTGTCGTTCGTAGCGGACTCGAACCGGATAACGCTCGCGACCTTCGACCGTTTGGGTCACGTTCGCTCCCCCGAGCGCCGTTTCGATCACTTGGTTGACCATCGACGTCGACATCCCGTAGCGGGCCGCGATATCGCGGTTCACCTTAAACTCGACGTACGGTTTGCCCAGCACGATATCAGGGTTCACCGTAGAGGCATTAACCTGAGGGAGCGTTTTCAAATGCTTGGCAACTTGCAGGGAAGCATCGGCAAGACCGTCCAGGCTATCTCCATAAATACGAATCGCCATCGACGCCTTGATTCCGCTTTGCAGCATCACCACGCGCCCTTCGATTGGTTGAAGTGGAGAAGCAGGGGTTACACCTGGCAAAGTCGCGACGGCGTTGATTTGTTCCCAGATGTCTTGTGTGGTCACCCCTTCCCGCCACTCGCTAGTTGGCTTCAGCATCACGTACGTTTCGATCATTGCCGCGGGAGCAGGGTCGAGCGCGGATTCAACACGCCCGATTTTCCCAAGTACATCCTTCACTTCAGGGATCTCTTTGATCAATGCATCCTGCGTTTGTAAGACTTCCATCGCTTGCGAGAAGCTGGCGGCTGGATAGAGCGAGGGCATGTAAAACCAGCTTCCTTCGTCCAAGGCGATCCAGTCGTCAGACTCGAGCCCGGTAAAGGTATGTTTCAGCTCGACGTAACCGGGGACTTCATCCAGATTTGCACCGAGGAGCTTCGCGCCTTGTTCAGCTGGTTTAAGAACTGTGGGGAGACCGATCCAGGCTCCGATGCCGAGCAAAATGACTAGCGAGGGAATCAGCAGGAACGCCCCCTTCCGTGCCAAGAACAGCCTCAGAAGAGGTTCGTAAATCCAAAGGATTAAACGGCTCGTTGGGTTCTCGTCGACCGGCCGCAGGCGTTCGCTGGCCATCCAGTATCCGAGCCCGCCAAAAACTGCTGCCATCACGATTGAAAGCAAGATCTTCGATAGTCCTGTTGCGGCTTGTAGCGTGTCGCCAATGAATAGACCCAACGTAAGTCCCAGAACGGCAAGACCAATACCAGCGAACACGCGAGTCCGTTGTTTTGCTTGGGAGGTTCGCAGAAGAAACCGACTCAGTAGCGGCACTAACGTAACCGCCACAATCAAGGCCGCAATCAGCGAAAAGGTTTTCGTCCAAGCCAATGGAGCGAACAGTTTATAGTCCCGTCCTGTGAGCATGAAGACAGGCAGAAAGCTCACGACCGTAGTCATCACGGCCGTCACGACCGCTGGAGCAACTTCGCTAGCTGCCTCCCGAATGATTTCCAGGCGTCGCGGATTTCCACCTGGTCGGCCATCGCGTTCCCAATCGGCCAGTTGGTCATAAATCGTTTCCGAAACGATAATTCCCATATCGACCATTGTGCCAATCGCAATGGCGATCCCCGCCAGCGACATGATGTTGGCATCGATGCCGAAAACATACATCGCGACAAACGCCATTAACACGGCGATCGGTAAAGTCAGTGCCACGACCAAACTGGCCCGCACGTGCAACAGAAACAAGAGGATTACCAGGGCGGTGATCATGATCTCTTGTGTGAGCGCAGACGTCAACGTAGCGATCGTTTCATTGATTAAGCCAGTACGGTCGTAAACGATGTTTACTTTGACACCGTGCAGGCTTGGTTCAATTTGCTCGATCTTTTCTTTCACACGATCGATCACAGCACGTGGGTTCTCGCCGTAACGCATCACAACCACGCCGCCAACAGCTTCCGTGCCATTCAAGTCAATCGCCCCGCGGCGGAACTCTGGGCCAAGTTGGACGTGACCGAGATCACGAATGCGGAGTGGTATGCCATCACGTGATCGAACAACGGTTTGTTCAATGTCTTCAATTGCGGATGCGCTATCCTGATTTTCTCCAATGAAGCCGCGGCCACGAATGATGAATTCCATGCCGCCGGACTCGATGGTTTTTGCCCCGACGTCTATGTTCGACTTACGAACGGCCTCGACGAGTTGATCTAGTGGGACATTATGAAAACGTAGGCGATCGGGATCGATTTCGATCTGGTATTGCCGCACATAGCCACCAACGCTGGCCACCTCGCTAACGCCGAGCACGGACTGCAGTTCGTATTTCACCACGAAGTCTTGCAAGGAACGAACCTCCGACAGGTTCATTCCTTCAGGCGGGTCAAGCGTGTAATAAAGAACTTGCCCCAAGCCGGTTGCGTCGGGCCCTAGAGTTGGAACGACGCCTTCTGGAAGAATTGAGGCGGCCGTCCCGAGTTGTTCGGCAACGCGCGAACGGGCCCAGTAAAAATCGGTACTATCATGAAAGGTCACTTGCACGAAGCTGTAGCCGAACAAGCTTTTTCCTCGGACCGACTCCGCATCAGGAACTGCCAACATGGCAACCGACAAAGGATACGTAATTTGATCTTCGATATCCTTAGGCGATCGGCCAGGCCAGGCCGTGAAAATGATGACTTGGTTTTCGCCGATATTGGGAATAGCATCGATCGGAACATGTTGCGTGGCATACCAGCCAGAAATGATCATGACAGCCGTTACGACAAACATGACCAGTGGTTCGCGTATGCAGAAGGAAATAATTCCGCGCATCATATTAGCGAACTCCTTCTGGGTTACTTGCAGCATCACTGCTTGGCAACGGCGCCGTGTTTGCCGTTATTTCGGATGGAATTTCCTGAACGTGCTCCCCACAGCGAAGCATCTCGCTGCCGTAGTAGGGATTCAATAGTTGGTCGTTTGGTTGAACCCAGTCCCCTCCCCCACCCTTGACCATCGGGCAGAAGAACTGGTGAAAGGAATTAGTTGCGCGGCTACCGCGAACTTCTGTCGCCAGTTGAAGTACGGCGTGGCTGATTGGTTTAAAGTTCTTGCGGGCCTCGGCTAAAGACAGATGATGCAAGTGTTCGGAGTTCTTAGCGATCGTTGCTAACAACTCGTGAACCGTTTCGTTAAACTGCGAATCAGAGGATAACTTCTGGGATAGCTGGAATAACTGACTTGCCGCTTCGCCTGTCGGCTTTTTGTCGGAAGCCAACTGGTTTTGAATGGCGAAATAAGCTTGATAAAGCGACTCTAGTTCCTCGCCGCCAAGCCCTTCGATACGAGCGATGTCAATCGAGTCGAATTTCATGGGCGTGTTGCGAACCTTGGGTTGCACATAGCGAGTTGGATCAATAAGGCTAGGCTTACCAGCGAGTTGCATTTGCGAGTCGATGAGAAAGTTGCCAGAGGTTGCCACCATTTCGCCAGGCTTGACTCCATCCAGAACAACCGCTTTGTCCTTTAGGATTGGACCTAGCTTGAGGTTGCGAATTTCGAAGCGGCCAGGATCTGTCTCGACGTAGGCAACGCTGTTCTTGCCGGCAGTTAAGAGAGCGGAGCGTGGAATGACCGTCGAAGCTTGACGTCCGATCGGTTCGTTGGAGAATCCGTATCGCGAGGTAGGAACTAGATCCATACCACAAATGGGACATGGTCCAGGTGCATCACGAATGATTTGCGGATGCATGGGACTGATCCACTTGCCTGCAAGTTCTTCGTCATAGACTTGCCCCTGAGGCGTAATCGGGATTTCAATTCTTGCCTCGGCATAGTCACCTGGCCGCAGCCGACCGTCGTCGTTCTTCAGTTCGACGCGTACACCCACGGTGCGATTCTTCTTATCAACCTCGGGATCGATAAACGCGACACGTCCGGTAAGTGTCTCGCCAGGACGTGCGGTCAATTCGGCTTGCACTTCCTGTCCGAAGCGGATTCGTGATGCATCTTCGGGGTAAAGTTCGAGCATTAGCCAGATCGTGGAGAGGTTCGCAATACGGTATATTGGCTCGCCAGCCGAGATGTATTTTCCTTCCTCCGCCAATTTCTGAATGACCGTTCCGCCGATCGGGGCATAAATCGTCATCCGCGATTCTGCCTTACCACTGGTTTCGAGTTCGTCCAGTTGAGGTTCGGTCATGCCCAACTCGACCAGTTTCTGACGTGCGTTTTGCAGCAGCTTTTGTTGGGCCTCGCGGACGGCCGCCAGCGAAGTGTTGGACATTCGCTCGACCGTCGCACGGGCTTCAAGGTATTCGGCCTGCGCCGCAAATAACTGTGGGCTGTATACAACCGCCAAGTGATCGCCCCGCTCCACGACCACGCCTGTGTAGTCGGCAAACAACCGTTCGACGCGTCCGTTGATGTACGAAGCAATCGTTGCTTGGCGACTTTCGTCGATCTCAATCACACCGATCGATTCGATGGTGGTAGAAACGGGCTCCGACAAGACTGGCGCAGTCTGGATCTGTGCTAGCCGTCGCTGTGCCGGTTCGATCTGAACCGCGAATTCATCGAGATCGGCTGATCCGGACGAAGCCGGCACTAAGGCCATACCACAGATCGGGCATCGCCCCGGTCCTGGTTGACGGATTTGTGGATGCATTGGGCACGTAAAGATTTGCTGTGCGTCCCCGCTGGAAGCCGCCTGGGTCGAATCTGCCGTTCCAATCCAACCGACTCTTTGGGCGATTCCCAGCAGCACGATCAGCAGGACACCAGTCGCAAAGAACAAGCCGAACGGAATGAGTCGTCCGACCCACCAACTAAGCGTTTGGCCTTCGGGAGAAGGAGCAGAAGGATTGGGGGATTGCATCACCATTTAGTTATTCCTGGTACAGGAAGTTCAGGAAAAGGAGCGGCTGAGCCGAGACGCCTACCTGACGTTTGGACCGCGCCGGAAATTGCTTCGGCCAGCCGCTCGCATGTCAAACCATAAGGCAATTACGAGTGATCGTGATCGCTATGGTCGTGTGAATCCGCGTGGCCGCCGTCAGCAGCGGCAAGCTTTTCGGCCTTCTCTTCATCCGACAATGCTTCCCATTTCGGTTCGCAATCAGGGCAGCAGAAGCCGATCGTTTTTCCATTCCATTCCGCGCGACCGCCATCCTCCGTGACGTCGCCACCCATGATGGGGCAGTGAGAATTCACGGCAGCAGTCGATTCCGTAGTCGGTTGGCTCGAGGTTTGAGCACAACCAACAACAAGACTCATAAGGACAATTGAAGCAAGCAAATAGCGCATCGTTAACCTAACGTAAACAACAGGAAAGTGTGCATCATGAATCGATCAATTGGCGTAGAGATTTCGCTGAGCGATTCGTTGAAGAAAGGGATACGGAGGGATGCACCCTGTTTAGGTCAACCAGACGCAGAGAACGATGCGCCGAAAGCTAGTGTCTGGCAAAGGAAGATTCGTCGAAGCGGGCCTCGACGGTGAAGCTTGGCAAACCACCATGAAAGAAGGTGTGCATGCGTCAAAGAATGGCAATGCCGTAGTCGCGGCATCGGTGCTTTCCAAATTGAAAAGAGAAACTTCCGACGGCGGCACACTCAGCTGGCAATGACAGGACGAATCCGCGGAAACTGAGTCCGTTCCGTCACAAGATTTGCGTGCCACGTCTTGGTGGCAGTGGGGACAGCCTAAATTTGCGGCTTGCGTTGGATCCCCGCAACAGCATTGGCAGGCCGACATCGAGGTATCGGCCTGTGAGCAAGAGCAGGAAAATGCTTCGGCAAGGCATACCGTCTGTAGCAACAACATGATCGTTGCTGTGAGTACAGTTGATTTGCCAAGTAAGCGAAACACGTAAATATCTCTGCAATGCTTCAGTAACCTCTACGCAGCAAGCAAGTTGCTTCTAAAACGTAGAGCATCCTAGAAGTCTAGGTCGACAACCCACTGGCGTCAATGTCGGACGCGTGTTGTCCGACGAAGGGAATCTGTTGAGAATCGGCTAATTCGAGTTAGAAGAAGCGTTTAGGGCGACATCTTGCCCCGCAGCTTGCGAAAGTTTGGCGATGGCGGTAGCGAGGTCACCAATTGCCTGGTGGTAGCCAACTTCAAGCGTAAGCAAGTTGCGGTAATCACGAATTACACGATCGAACTCGACCGTTCCGTTGCTATAGGCAGCTTGGTCGGCATCTAGGGTTTGCCGAGCTTGAGGAAGGATAGTTGCCTGATAGAGTGTCGCCGTTTCCTGCGATCGACGACCTTCGGCCAAAAGATCAACAATAAGGGATTCATAACGATCGGTCAATTCTTCGACGGACGCATGAGCTGCCTGGTGCTTCCATTTGGCCTCATTCTCGATGGCGTCGTATTTATCACGCCAAATTGGAATACTGACCTGCGCTCCTAAAGCCCAAGGATCTTGCCCGACATCAACAACGGTGCTCGGCGGACGATTGTCGTCGGTTGGATAGTAGCTGGCCGATAACACGAACTCAGGTCGACGCATGAGTCGGGCAACTTCGACGCCCCAACGCGAAGCGTGCGTACGCATTTGTGCTGCTTCAATTTCTGGTTGATTGTTGATCGCCACTTGCGAGATTTCTTCGGCGCTCATTCCTGGCAGATGTGGCGTCAACATTTTGGGAGATGCCACGACGGTTTCCGCCGGGCGGCCAACCAAACGATTCAGTTCCGCTTGAACGCCCTCGCGTTGCCGACGATAGGTCAACAACCGTTCTTCCAATTGAGATAGTTCCAAGGTGCCCAATAAAACGTCACCTTGCGAGGCCGCTCCGGTTGCGATTCGTGCATTGGCGACATCGATCAGCGATTGAAGCAACTCTTGATTTGCTTTCGCAATTTCAATTTGCTTGTCGAGAACGTACAAGCGATACCAATTCGCACGTACGGCGGCCTCGACACGAAGTGATTCCGCTTCCAGTTCCGCGTGAATCGCGTAGGCCTCGAAGATTGCTCGCTGCTCATCCGCTTGGAGTCGAGCCAACCATGGTAAGGCCTGGCTAAAAGCCATGTTGGCTCGTTGCGATCCGGCAGCAGTTTCGAGTGCGTTTCCGAACACGTTGACCCCAAACCGAGGATCAGGCAACTTGTCCGCGTATTGCGACTTGGCAAGGGCTGCTTGGTATTCGTGATAAAGACGCGTCAGCCGCGGGTTGCGGTCGCGAGCCATCTGTTCCAGCATGATCAGCGATGCTGTATTGGTCGCTTCTTGATATGCCGTGAGTGCGATAGGTGGGGGTGGTTGATCGATTGAGTTAAGCTCGCGATTCTCGCGGCCGTGAGCCAATAATTTTTCATCGCTCGGGAGATGGTAAGTCGGTTCCGCTGCAAAATCGAGTGGGCCAGCGATCGGGGCTGTGCGTGAAGGCTCGGTGGTAGAGCAGCCACCAATAACCAAAAGAGTCGCAAGCGGGAACAGTTTCTTCGAGCGAAGTGCCAACATTCGGCAGTCTCACCATGCATGCGCGATCCCAAATAGCAGGTTACTATCGGTTCGCTAAGAGAGTCGAATTAGGGCACGGTCCAGCAAATTGATCGGAAGCCTCGTAACTCACAGCACGGCCGAATATGACGCTTGGATCTATTTTTCTAAGTGCAACGGTCGGTTTATGCGGGTTAGGTAGATTTGGAGAGCGATTAAGTTCTGCTCGTCAACATCTATGAATCTCTTCTGATTTTGTAACATGTTGTGCCAAAACAAGTTGCAGTGAACGCAGGCATTGCATTCGTGGCTGAGGATAGGGAAGTTCTCGAATTCGATAAATTCCTCTCAAGTTTTCTGACCTAATCTCCGTCGGTCTACGCGTAAGCCTTATGAATGCTCCCTAGCCACGAACCACTTGTGGTCAACTAATCCACGATTGCTTCCTCCACCTAAATTGTCCTCCCCTCATCTCGAAGGAGATTATCGTGCGTCACCTCCCGCTCGTCTCCCTGTTTATCGTTACCTTCGCTGCTTCACCCGTATTTGCGGAAACGACTACGGCGGATGTCGAGCCGTTTCTGGTGGAAGGACGAATCGATGACGGCATCGCAGCGATGAAGCAGCGTTTGAAAGCGGCCCCGACCGATGCTGAGGCTCAATTTGCGTTAGGGATCTTCTCAACATTGGAGGCGGTCGAGAATCTTTCTCAGAATCTATACCGCTATGGACTTAGGCCACAAAGTCCTCGCGTTCCTTTTGTGCGTCTACCGGTTCCTGTCAACCCTAATCCTGAGCCGTTGACGTATTTGAAGTGGCGGGCGATCATGCAGCAGTTCATCGATGACCTGGCCGTTGCCGATGCGGAACTATCGAAGGTAGATGATCCAAATGTGAAATTGAAGCTGCCAGTCGGTCTGGTTCGGCTCGACCTGAACGGGGACGGCAAGTCCGAAGATGGCGAGACCTTTTGGAAAGTGTTTACGGCGGTTGCCTGGCGAGCTGCCAAGTTGGATGAAGATCAGCAGCGATTTGATATCGGTTTCGACAAAGCCGATGTCCATTGGCTTATTGGGTATACCCATCTGCTGAGAGCGATGGGCGAAGCGTACTTGGCTTACGACACCGAAGGCTTCTTTAATAATACCGCCGCCATCTTCTTTGATGGAATCGACTCACCCCTGGCGCAATTTAAGGCCAATCAACAAAACCGGTTCATGGATCAATTCGCCGATGGAATCCTTGCGATTCACATGTTCAACTTCGATGTCGCCGAACCTCGAAGGATGGAAGTCGCTCGTCAGCATCTTTTGACGATGATCTCGCATAGTCGCTTGGTTTGGGCTTATTGTACGAAAGAGACGGATGATGATCGTGAATGGATACCTAATGCGAAGCAAACCAGCTTGACTCCATTGACCGTGAATGACGCTAGAATCCAAGGATGGGCGACCTTCTTGGACGAAGCCGAAACTGTGTTAGAAGGGAAGAAGCTGTTGCCCCACTGGCGAGTTTCCGATGGACGAGGAATCAATTTGAAGCGGGTCTTTACTGAGCCAACCCGGTTTGATCTGGTCGGCTGGGCACATGGGGTCTCGGCGATTCCCTACCTCGAAGAAGGCAGCAAAGTCTCTCCGGAGACCGCTCGAACGCTTCAGCAAACGTTCGGAGGGCGATTCACCGTGTTCGCGATCTGGTTTCAGTAGAGCCTTGTGAATTGATCGCCGGTTATAGATCCCAGTTCAGATTGACGTTGGGTTCGGCTTTCACGTCGAGTTCGAGCTTACTGTTCACATTGCATGATGGTGGCAAAGTGTCAGTGTCTGGCACGTGTCGACCATCTTCCAATGTGATTGTCTTGCCATTGGGCCAACTGGCGTAAAACTCGACTCGCTTGTGACCTGGTGTCGATTCACCATCAAAACGTCCCTCCGCAATCATGATGACCTGTGTTGGTCCGCCCCCTGTTTCATTCATAGTAGGAAGGAGAACCAGCTTGCCTTCTTCGATCGGTTGACCTTGGTAGGTTACCGTTCCCGAAACAGGAAAACGCGTCAATCCGTCACCCGACGTACCGCAACCTGTAAGCATAAAACAGGCAATCACCGAGCCTGTCAGGAAAGAACGTGGGACGAACATGAGCATGTCTCAATCAGGATTCGGATAGAAGGAAAGCACGGGAGCGATCGATTACCACTCAAGCGTGACTTCGCCACCGGCACGCGTGCCAGCGGCTTGCCAAGTTGCACTATCGATGGTCTCGCCGACGAAGCTTACTGAACCATCGACGCGCAACGCTTGCACACCGCCTGGATGATGGCTGCGTGCGTACGTTGCGTAGACTCCGCCCGAACCTGCACTCACCGCTGGTGCGAATTGTTCGTTGTTCACAAAGCGACCTGCTTCTTGCACATCCGGTGTAGCCGAGTTGGGCGTAACGTAAGCGGAGATCGTTGCGTTGCCGGTGTAGCACATGTTGTACATCCCACGTCGATCGGTCACGGAAGCATTCACGCCACCTTCTGGGATCAGGTTGATTTCACTCACCATGAGCGTGTGGCTGGTACCGTCCAGAACATCGGCGATGCGAACCTTCGACAAGGCAAAGAACATTCCGTTCATCCGTTCGTCGGCGTTACCGGCTTGGTCGTAGTAACGCGTGTTCCCATGCACCCCTAGATAGTTGCCGCCAAAGCCTTCTTTGGAAACCTTTGGACTCGATCCGTCAGACGGGCACATGTATCCAGGCACGATCGTTGTCACTTCGGGAATGACCCATGACGGCTGATTGATCTTTTGACCCGCATCGAGCTTCTCCCATAATGCTTCTTGCTCTAGAAAAGGAAGAATGCTGCGGGCGTAGCAATAACGGAATTGGTGTCCCGATGTGTTAAAAGGGCGAACGTCGTAGCCTAAAGTTTGAAAGTAACCGGGCGGAAAGCTGCGCATCGAATCGTGATAGGTATGCATCGCGATACCGATTTGCTTCAAATTATTGCTGCAAGACATTCGCCGAGCAGCTTCGCGGGCTTGCTGAACGGCCGGTAGTAGGAGAGAAACCAGCACCCCAATAATTGCGATCACGACCAGCAATTCAACGAGCGTGAAACCACGAAGTGTCTTCGTTTTCATTTCGTTAGTCCTAAGAAATGACTAAGAATTAATTTTGAAAGTCAATCCTAGGCATACTGGATTGCGCAGACCATGATCATTTTCACAGCAAGCTAATGTTCTTAAACGACGATTCGGAGATAGGTCATTTTCTGTCCATCGGATAACATCAAAAGCGGTTCCTGGGAGCCGGTTCGTCCCTTCCTAAGAGTGGCGTTTGCAAGCTGTTGAGCAGAGAAGTAATGAATTCCGACGAACTAATGAAGCGATTGGCCGAGGTCACTCGTCTAGAATTTCGTGCGGTAACGAACGGGCAAAAGAGTGGATGGCAAGGGAATGGCCGAGGGGCTGTTTCGGTCGCCTCACTTGATTCGAGCTCGGTTCTGTTTACCGAAACAGGAAGCTGGAAAACGGAAGAGGGGCGGCAGATCGATTTCCGCAACATCTACCGCTGGAGCGATGTAGTCGATGGGATTCGACTCGAGCACTTACGATTTGGCCCAGACCAGCCGGTTTATCTGTTTGATTTGCTCCCGATTAGCATGAGCCAGTGGATCTCGCGCAGTCCACACGTTTGCCGTGAGGACTGCTACCAGGCCGACCTGGTCATCGGTTCTAGTTCGATCGAACTTACGTGGAGGATCACTGGTCCTAAGAAAGATGAAACCATTCACTACATTTATGAGTGAATTCTAACCTAACATGCGATCGAGGCCGGCGAGCGCGACATGCCAAGCGGCTCGGCGTGATTCTTGCGTTTGCCACCACTGAGTGACGATTTCAGCAAGGGCTTCATGGCCAGCATGAGCGACTTGCCAAAGCTTCAGCGCTTCAGCCAGGGAAACCGTTCCTGGCCTGACCAGTTCTACCTCTTCTGCCGCGTACAGTATTGCGGGCAGAGTCGCCAGTCGAGCGACCATCGGTATTCGGTCGGGTTCGATCAATTCACTGTACTTGGGAAGATCGATATTCAGTTGTGAAATCAACCATCCCAAACGTACCACTTCGGGCAGTTGAGGGTGAGGGTCATATAGCATCGCTTCCATGCGGAGGCTGTTGTAGCTTAAGTGAGCCGTTCCCCGGCCACCGCTGACCGGAAGGACGAGGATCACCGAGGCAAGGTCGGGGATGAACTCTTCTGGAAGGACGCGATTAAGAAAGTACATCAAACCTGGACCGCGAGCTTCCCAGGCCTCTTGTAGCGGCCGGCGGCGCAAAGATAGCTCTTCGTTCACTTTGGGAACGGCGGATTGGTACGCTACGGCTAAATCCGCAAGTGCACCGCTGATTGTCGCTCGATGTGAAGATTCGCTCACATCCAAGCCACGCGTTTTCCGCAATACCACGCCAGCCAGTTCGCTCTTTCCGGTCATCTGGGCCGAAAGCGGCAAAGCGTGTCGCCAGAACAGTTTCGGCGCGATCGCAGCTCGTTCGACCTCTTGAATAAGCCGCTTTGCAGCCGGTGCAACATGGGTGACAAGACTTTCCGAGGCATTTTCTGGGGCTTTCCCGGACAGAATTTGGGCCGCATGCAAGCAACTTGTCCAGCTATTTTCTTGCCAGCGAAGTTCCAGATTCATCCTTAGGTTCCTTCCGTTGGGGCGGGAGTTTGTTCTAAAATCATCTCTTTCATCCAGGCTGGCCGCAAACGATTAGGGAGATTGCTTCCTGCGAGATGTCGGCCTGATACCCCAACTCTATGTTCTACACGCGCCCAGGGAGAGTGGAACTCATGCTGAAAGAAAACGGAAACCGATGGTCGATCGGCGATTCTACCGATTTGTACGAAATCGACCGTTGGGGAAAGAACTATTTCAGTATTAACGAATCTGGAAACGTTGTTGTTCACCCCTCCAAGTCGACAGAACATGGCATCGACCTGAAAGCCGTTGTCGATCGCATGGAAGATCGAGGAATCGACTTGCCGATCTTGCTTCGATTCAGCGAGATCCTGCAAAATCGTCTGAAGGAAATCCACGATGCTTTTGCCACGGCGATCAATGACTACGAATACCAGAACAAGTATTCGTGTATCTATCCGATCAAGGTGAATCAGCAGCGTCACGTAGTTGAGGAAGTGCTCGATTACGGTCGTCCCTATGGTTTCGGGCTGGAAGCAGGTAGCAAGCCTGAGCTACTTGCCGTGATCGCAATGACGGACGATACGACCCCGATTATCTGCAACGGCTTTAAAGACGCCGAATACATCGAAATTGCGATGTATGGTCAAAAGCTGGGACGCACAATCATTCCGGTTGTGGAAAAGTACACCGAGCTCGATTTGATCCTTCGCACCGCCGAACAGATTGGTGTGCGGCCCAAGATTGGGTTCCGCGTCAAGCTGGCCTCGCGTGGTAAGGGACGCTGGTCGGCAAGTGGCGGCTATCACAGTAAATTTGGCCTGACCGTGACCGAAGTCTTACGAGCCCTGGACGAACTAAAATCGCGGGGGATGGAAGATTGTTTCCAGTTGCTGCATTACCATCAGGGCAGCCAAGT
Organism: Blastopirellula marina; assembly: GCF_002967765.1. Lineage (NCBI taxonomy): Bacteria > Pseudomonadati > Planctomycetota > Planctomycetia > Pirellulales > Pirellulaceae > Blastopirellula > Blastopirellula marina. The sequence goes on from NZ_PUHY01000004.1 coordinate 224,051, forward strand.
GAGCAACATTCGTTACGTGAAAGCTGCACTGATCGAAGCGGCCCGCATCTACGTCGACTTATCGAAACGTGGTGCTGGGCTGAAATATCTGGATGTCGGCGGTGGTTTGGGGGTCGACTACGATGGCTCGCAAACGGACTTCCATTCCAGCATGAATTATACGTTGGAAGAATATGCCCGCGACGTCGTATCGCACGTTCAATCGATCTGCAACGAGGCGGAGGTTCCTCATCCGCACTTGTTGTCGGAAAGCGGCCGTGCGGTCGTTGCTTTCCATAGCGTGCTCGTGTTTGGCACCTTGGGGGTTGCGGAACAAGGGCTCGGCGAGCTGAAAAAAGAGATCGATGCGGATACGCCGACCCCCCTTCGCGATTTGAAAGAAGCATACGCTTCAGTCAGCCCACGAACGGTGCTCGAGAGTTTTCACGATGCTCAAATGGCTTTGGACATGGCGTTATCCATGTTCGGCAACGGCAATCTGACTTTGGAAGAGCGAAGTGAGGCGGAGACGCTTTACTGGAATCTCTGCTTTAAGATTCGCGGTTTGATCTCGGAGCTGGATCATGTACCGGAAGAGTTCGAAGGGCTCGATCGCATGTTGTGCGACACCTACTTCTGTAACTTCTCGCTTTTCCAGTCGCTGCCGGACAACTGGGCAATTAGTCAGCTATTCCCGATCATGCCGATCCATCGCCTGGATGAAGAACCACAAAGACATGCGGTGATCGGCGACATCACGTGCGATAGCGATGGCAAGATCGACCAGTTCATCGACCGCCGTCACATCAAGCGAACGTTGCAATTGCATCGTTATGATGGAAAGCCTTATTACATGGCTGCGTTCCTCGTAGGGGCTTACCAAGAGGTACTCGGCGACCTGCACAACCTGTTCGGCGATACCAACGCCGTGCACGTGGAACTGGATGACCAAGGTGAGCCCACGTTCACCCACATCATCAAGGGGGATACAGTGCAGGAAGTGCTGCATTACATGCAATACAACGAAGAAGAGCTCACGCGACAGATGCAGCGGAGCGTCGAGCAGTCGATCAAGAAGGGCGTGATTGAGCAGCGGGAAGCAGGCGCGATCATGAAGTTTTACGAGTCAGGGCTGCGTGGCTACACCTATCTGGAATAGCCAAAATCGCGACCGCTCGCCACATGATTCAAGGAAGAAAAATGCCCTGGAGCATTCCCGGTTTACCGGCAATGTTCGCAGGGCATTTCTGTTGGCGAGATACGAACTGGGAACTAATCCTTGAGTTCTAGTACCAAGTTGTCATTACCAGCAGAAGTAACCTTCACACTCAATCCCGACTTGCTGGCATTGCCGAACTTCTGGGGAATGATGTACTTGGTCTTGGTTTGTTTGTTATCTGGGTCGCCACCCGACACATCGACCGACTCGGTCTTGGTGACGGTCACAGCAAAATCGCCTTCGGGCATGCCTTTGTGAGGAGGAAAAGCCTGAGCGGTGAATCGACCTTCGGCGTCAGTACGTGCGGACGCGCCGACTTTGCCGTTCTTTGGGGCAAAGACGACGATTGCTTCCGCCACGGGACTGTTGTGGTAAGTCACCTGTCCTGAAACGTTATAAAGCGGTGGTGCTCCTTCGGGGAGCGGAGTTTCGCTTGACGTACATCCAGCCAGGGCAACGGCCAGCAAGCAAAGCATCGTGGTGCGTATCAACATGGGAGAAATCTCCAACGGAAATTCAAAGAGAAAATCAAGCGCGTGTCGGCAAGTAAGCGGGCCGTTGATTTGTCCCGCTCTTTGTTCGTTGGTCAGCCAATCATGGTGCGTTAGACCACTAGTTGGCAGTGTAGGTTTCGCCACCGTTGCGAGTGCCCATCGCACCCCAGACACCGAACGGGGAATAGCCCGATCCGTTGTACGCTGGAGGAGTTGCCGATTGGTTGCCGGTATCGACCGTTTCCGAGACGAACTTGGTTGAACCGTCCCCCATGGTGCAAAGCACACCGCCTGGGTGGCGGCTGCCAGCACTGTACATGCCTGGGTACCAGTGACTTCCACTGCTGCTGAAGCAGGAAGGCGAGTTCGGAGGCATGATGGTGTTAAAGCCGGAGAAGTACTCGGCACCGTCAGCGAAGCGGAAGCCACGCGATGTATCGCTGGTCCAACCACCAGAGTAGTATGCACGATTGGTGTAGTCGTAGGTCGCTTTACAAGCCGAAGGAGTCGTGATTCCGGTGCTGCTGGACACCATGCCGATGTCGCTGGTACCAAGCGGGCGAACGAGCTCCGACAGGGCGATCGTATTGGAAGTACCGTCGGTCATATCACGGAAGCCGTAGCATTGATACGATCCGAAAAGGCCACGAGATGGGCGTGGTGTGGGGGCGGTTTCGCTGCCGGTCGCTGTGCCGTTCAGGCTGTCGCCACCACAGAAGACGTAGTTGTAAATCCCTCGCTCTGAGCCAGCTGGAACGCCCGTGCTGCCATCGGATGGACAAAGCAGGGCGTCCAGTTTGAATCCAGCGAAAGCACCGTCCCAAGGAGCCAGTTGACCCGGCTGGATCAACTGATTGTAAAGCGCTTCCTGCTCGAAGAACGGTAGCAAGGCCATCATGCCGCTGATACGTGTTCGCTGATAGCCAGATCCCGGTGTACCGGTGCCCATGTTACGAGCTGGGAACTTACCGTAGGTGTCGTGATAGTTGTGTAACGACAACCCAAGTTGCTTCATGTTGTTCGAGCACTGCATGCGGCGAGCCGCTTCACGAGCCTGCTGAACCGCCGGCAGAAGCAAGGCAATAAGAACGCCGATGATGGCGATTACCACAAGCAATTCGACGAGTGTGAAACCGCGTGTATTCGCGGTGCGCGCAAATCGGTTGCGCTGAACTTGAGACTGCATTTCAAAGTTCCTGGAAGATGATGGATGGGATGTAAAAAGACAGCTATCGGCGACAAGCGTTGTCGCGACTGCTGGCATGTTCCTGAGAAATAATTCCGCAAAAATTAAACACTTCTGTCGGAAGTGTCTGGCCTCTGCGTTGGGGCAGGATGTGGGCACTCAACTCAGATGTGGGGAAATGAATTGAGTGTGCGTCCAACTTTTATAGTAACACCAAGAAATTGTAAAGGTAGCGACAATTTTCTTTTAGTTGACAGCAGCCCTTCGAATGGTGTAGTGAGCTTCCTTGGGCCAAAGGGTTTTACCCTGGCCTGCGACCTCATCATCGAGAAATATCTCGTACACGAACCCTTCTCGAAGTGGGGATTCAAGAGTGATGGTGGCCACGAGACGATCATTGGACAGTTGGACAGAAGTTACGTTTTCTAGTTGACGTTTTTTGTCGTCCCCACCATAAGCAGGTGTGGATTCGCGGGTATATGACGCAACAGTATAGTTCGACGGAAGGGTACCTAACGCCACATCGACTTGCTGTGTAAAGCGAATTTGAAAGCCAGTCGGTGTCAAAGTCACTTCATCGATCCCCATGGGGAGATGAACTGACTTCGGCCGCATGCGGGTAAACGCACCAACGTTGTTACCACCTCCCCACCCGGCATCACGGATGTTACCGACGTAGACATCTCCGTCCGGAGCGACGGCACAGCTGATGGGTCCTAGAAGACCTTTTTCCGCCTCCTTGGGTGGATCGACTGTCAGCGGGTAGACCGCACCTTGGATGACATCTCCCACATGTTCAAAGCTCATCCGGACAAGACGTCTGGTGTCGTATTCGCAGCCGATCATATCGCCTTCCCAGGGACCGTAGAGGTCGTAGCCTAGTTTCTCCCGCTCGTTCGCGGGAGTTTCGAGAAAGCAGATGCCGTTCACACTACGTGTCCAAGGATGCGGAATGGCAATTGACGGAGGAGTCTCTTCAGGGGCAAACCCTGGAACACGATCGATCTTGTTGATGAATCCATACCGGAGGCCAGGGACGACATGGTTCAATTCGTTGAATGGATTCCAGTTGCCTTGGTTGTCGGTCACGAACAAGTCGCCTGCCTTGTTACGGGCGATTCCCATCGGAAAACGATGTCCGGCAGTCAGTTCTTCGATGCGGAACGATTGCCCTTCTGGATTGGACGATTCGGGGATCAGCTTTAAGACGGTTCCACGATACTTGGCTGCCTCTGCACTACGGTCGTCCTGTTGGCAGGGAATTGCGACGTAGTAGTTCCCTTCTTCATCCTGAGGCAGGCCAACCGCCCAGTCGTGATAGTCATCGGTATGTCCCCAGCCGTCGGCTAAGGTAGTCACGCGTTCAATTTTTCCATCACCATTCTCATCCCACAGCCGCAGCAAAGCGTATTTGTTGACGACGTCGATATACTTCTCGTGCGCCTTCAAGCCGTAAGGGGCTGCGTACTCATCCCCGAACTGCTGGTAGGTGTCTTCCAGCCCGTCTCCATCGGTGTCGGTAAGTTTCCATATGCGTCCCTTTAACGATGCGGCAATCAGGCTTCCATCGGGTTGCCAGTCCATCGCAATCGGCATCATTTCGGTCGTAATCGGAAGCCGGGCCGCATTCCAACCGGGGATGATATCCAACTGCACGGCTGCCGACTTGCGTTCTGGAATCTCCGGCGTAGGCTGCAGAATCTCACCTGGCAGATCCAAATGAAATGTCATCGAGATCGTCGAGTCGTCGCCCGAGGAAATCCAAACCACACCTTGGTCGTCCACGCTGACTCCAGGTGACTTGTCGACGTCGATACGCACATCGCCGGAGGTAAAGCGGAATGATTCGCTGATCGAGGTATCTCGCTCGAATGGTCCAGCGAGCGACTGTTTGGGAAGTTGCAAGCCGACCTTGCTACCTGCGGGGATGTCTGCAAACGTCAGTACGCGGCGGAACGAATTGATGGGTTGATCCTCGCTCGTCCATTCGGGCGAGAGCATTTGCCGAACGCTGAGGGGCACGGCATCTGAACCACCGAACTTTAAGTCGTGCGTCCAAGAAACACGCTCCCCTTCATAGTCAATCTCCTTAAAACGGGTGAAGAACTGACCATCGCGAATCGGTTTCCGCAGCTTCCCAGCGGCATCCTTAAGAAGAATCTCCGGTCCATTGGCAGTCTCTTGCAAGAGGCCGCGACCACCAGCTTCCCAGTGCCACGTTTTGCCCTCGCTGCGTTGTCGTGCGATGTCTCCAACCCACCACTGTTTGAGCGAGGCGGATTCGAGGTCGTACAAGACATTGTTTCGATTGGGGAGACCAACCAGTAGAGGTTTGATCAATACCTGCTTCGCATCCAGTTTCATCACATCGGTCAGCACAATCGGTCGAACGGCGGCTTCTCGTCGACCGTCATGTCGAACAATTCGGACCGGATCAGGTTTCGGCGGGGTGAAGTCTGGCGTATTCAGTACATGCCAGACAGCCGCCAGTTGGGTGTCGACATCGTTATCGAGGATGCCTTGTACAGGCAGTTTGACACTGGGCATCTCCATGCGCGGAACGATTCGTGCAGGATCGTGCACCCAGCGATAGAACCATGGTTCTCGAATTCTTTTGCCAAGCATCGACAAGTCAGGCCCTTTGGCGTTCAGCGGTGCTTTGGGAGGCACCATCTGGCCGACCTGGTGACAACTGGTACAACCGAAGCCATCGGTCGTCACAAGACGAGACCCAGCGACCGTGGCCGCCAAGCCGTCGCTCTGCGGAACGTCGATCATCGCCGGCCCATTCTCCGGGATGCGGTCCTGAGCGACAAAGAAATCAACTAGGGCTGCTTGTTCCTGCTCGGTCAAATCGAACTTCGGCATACGGACCTTGAGCCAAGGCCGGTGCGTCGGTTCATTACGGCGAATTGCCGCAAGCAGCGCATCGTTGTGAAGTTTGTCTCCCACGCTATTTAAGGAAGGAGGCACCATGGCTGGCAGCAATGAAGCCAACTTACCATGGACATCACTGACATGTTTGGCGACGTCCGATAAGCCTCCTTCGACGCCACGTGGATGGCAAGAGAGGCAGTTGTTCTTCGTCAAGACCCAAGCGGCATCAACCTGCTCTTTCGCTTGATGGATCGCGCGCGAGCGCTGTCGAATGTACGTCTTGATTGCTTCGCGGTCTTCCTCCGCCAGCTTGTATCCTGGCTGTCCGGTCTCGGCAACCGGATCGGTGAGACAGGCCTCACGCCAAAGATTGCCGGGACCAAGCGGAGTAATTTCCTCTCCGGGGGGCAGTATCGCGGCACCCGGCATTTGATGACAGGCATTACAACGGTTCGCGGCAACAACCTCCCTGCCCCGCTTCACTTTACGTGGATCGAAATCACGAATCGGAGTTCGTGCTTTACCATTCTCACGGCTGAGCGAAGCCAAGAACTGGGCGATATCATCACGTTCTTTGGGATTAAGGTCGTAGACTGGCATCCGGTGATCCGCATTTAGCTTCGCTGGATCCTTTAGCCAGGTTTGAAAGTAACCTTGTGGGCGTTTCTCGGCGATGTTGGTCAGCTCTGGGCCACCCATGACGTTCGCCGTACCGAGTTCGCCAATCTTATGGCATGCGGTACAACCGAGCGTAAGCACCAGGTTTCGACCACTGGCGGCCGAGCCCTTTGCTGGTAGCGACTTCTCTTTCGTGCGTGGTTTCGATTCCGAAAGCAAATACTCAACGACCGCCTCGACATCGTCGGCCGATAAGTCGAAGTGCGGCATTCTTCGCAGCGAGTCATTGGCCGCTTCCTGGATATGGCTTCCCAGCCAATCACGCAGCCATGGTTCGGAAATATTGCCGCTCAATGCCGCCAAAGACGGCGCTTTCAGGGCAGTGGTTTCTCCTTGCATTTCATGACAAGCAACGCAGCGAAAGCCCGCCACGAGTTCGCGTCCGCGCTCAAAGGGTTGCTCGATGGTTTTATCGATATCGTGATAGAAATACTCCGCAGGAATTGGTTCCAGGGGAAAGTCAGGGCCTGACCAGAATAACCGTAGTTCTGCGTTGTCATTCGTCTTGGCGAAATCGACTTGGAAGGGATGCCAGTCAAATTTCATCGACAATGGTTTGCCCGAAACCCACTTCGGCCTATCGGTATCGACGTTGAGGACCGTTTCCCCTTCCAAGATCACCCGTGCTTTCCCGCTTACGTGGGCATGGATGGTGTATTCGCCGGACGTGCGGCTTAGGAGCAGGCCATCCCATCGCGCGCTGAACTTACCATCGCTGATTCGCGGATCTGGTGCCGAGTTTTGCCAATCGAACGAAACGGTCGAATCAATGCGGACGCACTGCGAGCCATCGGTGCCGCGAATGGTCGTGATCATGCCACGGCCAAAGTCTTCCTCGAACTGGGCAGTGGCTGGAGTGGCAAGCCAGGTAATCGTTGCGAGAGTGAGAAATAACGCTGGCGCGAGAAAACGCATTCGCTGAATCCTGCAGAGGAGAAACGGGTAGGCGGTCGAAAGGAGGGCTTGGAAGTTCAACTTAGCCCAAAACGAGCTCCAGGTCGAGCTTTAAGGTCTGTCTTGGTAACGGTTTTTGTCTTTGCCAGCCAGCCGATTCGGGGGAGAGAAGTGGCGATTTGGGGGTTCGCATTGACCTTGCCCTGAACTGAGCATTCTTCCTACACTGCCGAAGCGACGGATTTCGGGCTCGATCGAGGTTAGGGAAGATGGAAAGAATACAAACCAACGCATTGATTATCGGCGGAGGAGCGACGGGCCTTTGGCTACTAGACCGGCTTCGTCGCGACGGCCGATCTGCGTTGCTGCTGGAAAGCCAAGCTCTCGGCACGGGGCAAACAATCGCCGCACAAGGAATCTTGCATAGCGGTTTGAAGTACTCGCTACAGGGCCTACTTACGGCTTCTGCCCGACAGGCCCGCGAGATGCCTAGCCTATGGAGAAAATGCCTTGAGGGGGGATCACGGCCAGATCTTTCGAAAACGGAAGTCCGTTCGCAATCGTTTTACCTGTGGGGAACTAACTCCGCGTCATCCAAACTAGGGATGCTCGGGGCACGTCTGGGGCTTCAGGTCACTCCGAAAGCGGTTAGTCCTCATAATGCCCCCGATATCTTGCGAGCCTGTCCCGGCGCCATTTTCCGTGTCGGCGAGCAAGTCATCTCGTGCGGTTCGTTTTTAGAGAATCTCGCGGAGACGAACTCGCAGCAGATCGTTCAGGTCGCCAGGGAGGGAGGTGTTCGCTTCATCCGAGCTAACGATGGCAATGTTAGCTCCGCGATAGTGACTTCGCCAAATGGAAACCAGGTGGAAGTTGTCGCCGATTGGATCGTCCTTACCGCTGGACTTGGGAATGCTGCGTTACGTCAATCAGCTGGACTCGATCCGAACAAGCAACAGACGCGTCCGCTGCACATGGTGATGGTCCAAGGTGGCCTGCCAGAGTTCTACGGGCATTGTGTCGATGGGGCCACGACACGGGTATCGATAACCTCGGCGCGGAGCGAGCAAGGCGAAATTGTCTGGCAGGTCGGTGGTCAACTCGCAGAAGAGGGCGTTGCAAAGGACCGTGAGATCTTGATTGCTAAGGCTCAGCGCGAGCTTTCGTCAACTCTGCCAGGACTGAATCTCGAAGCGGCAAAGTGGTCAACCTACCGTGTCGAGCGAGCAGAGGGGACGACCGTCACAGGTGGTCGACCCGAATCATTTCGCGTTGAGAAAGACGGCAATCTTTTGACGGCTTGGCCAACCAAGCTGGTATTGGTGCCGCAGTTGGTAGATCACTTGAGCGAGACAGTCGCGAAACGTGCTTCCAATATCTCGATGAGTTCCACTATTCTCGCCGACTGGGCAAGGCCAAGCGTTGCCAAGGCTCCCTGGGATCGTGAAACCATGTGGACCTCGGTTGCACGCTCCGCTTCCGCCGCAGCCTAGTGAATTTGTCGAGCCGAAAGGGCAGCATGTATACCAGGGCACTAGGAAATACAGGGCTTCATGTCGCACCGATTGGTTTCGGAGCGTTTAAGATAGGACGCAACGCGAAGATCAAATATCCATCAGCCTACGATTTACCTGATGAAGCTGGTGTTGCCCATTTGTTAGATGGCTTGATCGAGATGGGAATCTGCCATTTCGATACGGCTCCGGCTTATGGACTCAGCGAAGAACGTATCGGGAATTGGCTTGCTCAACGATCGGATTCGGTTGTGGTTTCAACCAAGGTGGGCGAGCTTTTCCACGATGGTGAATCTCGCTACGTTTTCGACGAGTTATCGGTACGAACCAGCGTTGCGAATAGCCTGCGGCTCTTGCGCCGTGATGTTCTTGATATCGTCTTGATTCATACGCCCGCGAACGACGTCGAGGTGCTCACCGAGTCGCCGGTTGTCGAGACGCTGCAATCGTTGAAGGAGGCGGGTGATATTCGGGCGATAGGCTTGTCGGGCAAAACGCCTCAGGCAGCAACCATGGCACTCGAGTGGGCGGACCTGTTGATGGTCGAGTTCAACGTTGAAGATCAGGGTCATGCCGACGTGATTGAAGACGCAGCAAATCGCGGGCTCGGTGTACTGGTCAAGAAAGGATTGGCCTCCGGGCACCTTCCTGCCGCGGACGCGATTCCTTTTGTGCTACGCCAGAAAGGTGTCAGCAGCCTAGTCATTGGCGGCCTTAACCTCGAGCATATGGGCGATAATCTAGAGATTGCGCGTCGCTGTTTGGAAACAATGAGCGAAGGCGCTTAGTTGGGCGTTTGATTGCGAACGCAGCGAAAGCCGGTGAAATTATTGCTCATCTCCGGAGATAGTTTCGAGCGGTACCAGACCATCGCTTCGCTGGTGCCAGTTTGGTCGGAACTAAGCCAGCTTCCACCTCGCGTAACTCTTGCATCGCCCGTATTCGGACCAGTGGGATTCTCGCGCGTAATCCGATCGTAGCTGTCGGCTGCGTACCAGCTTGATGTCCATTCAGACACGTTGCCTGCTAAGTCGAACAGACCGTTCTCGCTGGGCGGATAGATTCCAACCGGCGAAGTACCGGAGTAGCCGTCCGTGCCTAGGTCACGAATTGGAAAGTTTCCTTCCCAGAGGTTCGCCATGGCCTTGGAATTTGGATTCAGCGTCGTCCCCCAGGGATAGCTTCGTTCTAGATTCTTTCCTCGAGCAGCTGCTTCCCATTGGAATTCCGTTGGCAAGCTTTTACCGGCCCACTTCGCGTAGGCTTGGGCATCGTACCAGCTTACCTGGACGACAGGGTGGTCTGGTTTGCCAACTGCCGAGGAGCCAGGCCCCGCTGGGGTTTGCCAGTTCGCACCTTGCTGCTGCGTAAACGTTTGCTTTTGAAGATCGAATACAAGCGATTGCCCGCGTCGTTCGGCATCGGTAATGTAGCCGGTGGCTTCGACGAACTCGGCGAACATGGCGTTTGTGACTTCCGTCGAATCAATCACGAATGGAGCAAGCTTGATCTGGCACGACGGACGAACGTCGCGCGGACCAGCGTCGTATCCAATTAAATAGATGCCACCAGCAATGCTGACCCCACCTTGAGGTTCGTTCCGTGTCGCATTTTCCGACGCAATCGCTAGATCGGGCGGAGCAGCATCTTGCTCACCGCTTTGGTTTTGATAGACAACAGTCCCAGCGATAAATAGCGTTCCGAATGCAACAAGCAATATGATCGATCGATTGGGCCTTCGGTTCATCCATGCTCCTCAGGCTGACACAACGAATGCGTCAGCTTAGTTTCTGCCGCATGCGCCGGCTGTAGGCCTCGAGCTTCCGTCGCTCGGTTTCGGAAAGCGAATCCATGCCTGATTCGCGGACCTTGTCCAAGATGCGTTCCGCTTCTTCGTCGGAGTCGTTGTAGGGATCATACTCTTCTTCTTCGGTATGGACCCGAAGTCGTGGTCGAGATCGAATCGACAATTTAGGTATCGCGAATTTGCTGGGAATGAAACTGCCGAAGCGGATACCGCTGAAGAAATACGCCAAGCCGAGCCCGATACCAGCTAAGTGAGCAGAGTAGGCAACTTGCTCGTCCGTTCCGAACAGGTTGAGCAGCAGGATGATGACACCAGCTACCCATGCCGGAACCGGGAAGATAAAGCTGAGGTAGAGCGTCATCTTCGGATAGAGGCAGATGAATAGTGTCATAATGGTCGAGATCGCCCCCGAGGCTCCCACCATCAAGATCTGGTGATTCGCACCAAATGTTGCCATCGTCACCAAGTTCCAGACGATGCCGCATACAAGAATGCTGATGAAATAGATCTTCAGGAACTCAGCTTTCCCGTAACGGTCTTCGACGATTCGCCCAAACATCCACAGGACGAACATATTCATCACGATATGCCAAATCGTCGTTGTGGAGTGGAGAAACCCGTAGGTTAAGTACTGGTACCACAGAATCGGATTGTAAAGCGTATCGGCGTGAACACCGAAGTTGTTCGCCAGTTGAAGCTGGAATAACCAATCCGCCAGAAAGATCCCAATGTTGGTATACACCAACAGCATGGTGGCAGACTGTCCTTCCAAATTGAAAGACATTTGCCCTTCTGGTTCGCGGTAATATTCCCGATCGTAGAGACCCATTTCCTAACCCAAGCAGGGTGCTGTATCTGTGCTCGTAGAAAGTACTACGAGCATTTACACAACTTATCTTAGGTGCGCCGAGGAAAAAAGTGCAGTGCAGTTCCAGAAACCGCAGATCTTGCGCGGCCTGCAAGTCTTGAGAGGGTGATAGCTTAGGGGCTATAGCGACTTACGCATCCCCCGCCAGCGACGTTCACGGACACCCAGAACGTTTTACACTTCGAATTTACGCAGGAGCTGAAACGCTTGTACTGGCAAACTAGTTGGCCAGCGTCAACGAGTCGGAACTTGAGCTATCTTGATTACGCTGCTCTTGCTCGAGCTTTTGCAGGACCGCGTCGCTAACACGCTTCAGCTCTTCCACCAAAGTCTGGTTCGTCCGATAGAGTTGGCTGTTCGTCTTCAGCGTTTGAGTCAGGAAGTCCATCAGGCGAGTCTTGTACTCGGCGATCTGCTCCTGCTCGTAAACGACTTTGGTCTTGTCGTCCTGTAACTTCGTCTTTTCTTGCGTGCGGTAAGCCACAACATCTTTGGCGACTTGTTCCGATGCTTTCAGCATATCGATCGACTTGTTTAGCACATAAGCTGTGTCTTGCAGATCTTCGACTTGAGCCTTGTAAGCATGGAATTGGAATGCGAAGTCGTTGAGTGGGCGGTAGTAAAGTCGTTCGTCGATCTTGACGATGCCCTGATCAACCAGTGCTTTCCCTTTGTCACCTGTGGTCGACATGATGACCTGGGTTCCCTTGGTGAACTTAGTCGGAGAACCCTGTTTCAGGAAGCCAGCGGCGGCCAAACCAGAAGCTGGTTCGAACTCTTGCGTAACGCCTGAGGTTTCTGTTTCGGCATCGACCGGAACTTCGTAGTCCTGTTCGAAGGTGACCTTGCTCATGACCGCCAATTCTGGATCGTCATTCTGCGCTGGTTCACCGGTGCGTTGGAAACGAACGACCATTTCGTCAGCCAGCGGCTGAGGGAGGCCGAGCCGCGAGCAGGCACCTCGGATGACGGCAGCCAGTTTCTCGTCGTCCATGCTTTCGAAGATTTGGTGCTCGTCGACGGGCATCTTGTCGTACAGCATCCAAGGATTCTTCAAGTTGATCACTTGTTGCTGGGTTTGATCGAGCTTGGTGGTTGGTTCAACGGTCAAATTCTGCGCATTAACCGACTTAACGACGAATTCACCGATGAAGTAAGCCGGCACAGCAATCGACTGATTGTCTGGCGACGGCATTTGACCGAACGCATAAACAATATCGTTGACCGCCAGCGAACGTGGAGGCTGCGTGGGAGCTGGGCCCGCTGCAGGGGCGTCCGGGTCAGTAGGCGTTGCGGATTGGATCGGGGGCAGGGCCAGATTAATTTGGTTGTTGTTAACACCGACACGATTCACATTCCGCCACAAGCGTCCACGATCGTACATCACACGTCGCAACTCCGCTTCGGCACCGGAGAGGCTATCAGTTTCGTTTTCGACGGTATTTAGACGACCGGTTTTCGGATCGATAGAGAAGCCATGCTGTAATTGCTCGACGCGCGCTTCCTGGGTGGCTAGTTGTTCTTGCAGCTGCTCAGCCGTCTTTTTCCAAGACGTCTCGGTCTTGAGCACGGCGGCAGAAAGAATCAGGTAGGCAAACCCAGCACCAAACGTCAGGAACAAGCCCAACACGTGCAGAACATTCCAGTTGGCCGCGTTCAGGTACGAGAAGAACCCAAACAGCAGAACGAGCACGGCAATGACAATGTAGAGGACGGTCATGTGGGCCTAGGTTCTGATAGGTAACGGTCGTGATGATGACAGAAAAGACTGAGGCTTGGATCCGCGTATCGGCGTCGTTCACCCTCCATGAGGCAATAGGGACGCGCAAATCCATCCGTGTATTGTACTTCAGACCCTTGGCATTTCACGCAAAATGCGTAGGCATTCCGCAGAAATCACCTTCAGATCATAAATTGGGTATTTTGGGTCGTCAAGTCTAGCCTGACGGGCAGGCATTTACCTAACTTCCAGTCTTAGAAAAGGTTAGGTCACAAATAGCCAGCAAGCAGGGCTCTACAACCGGCAAAATCGTTCAAGTTCGAACGATTGTTTGTCGAAAGATATCGACAGCGGAACGTTCTCCCCCGGAATGGTTCGCTCTTGAATGAACCAAAGCTTTTTCCATCGTACAGGCCGAGTGGGCCGGTAGGGTGCAGGCTGCCTTCCAAATTCCACGGATGGAATCTATGGCAAGTTCCGAGCCAGCGACACCGCAGGATGCGGTGGAACTAATAGGTATGGCAATCGAAATGGCATCATGTGAGAAGACGATGCGAGCCGCGATCGCTCAGGTCGTAGCTCCGTTTCATCTCTCTGAGAATGCCTTTTTCATACTGATCCTCTGCCAACAAAACCTGCGAAAGTCGCTCTCGCAGTCGGCTCTGGCGAAAATGGTCGGTCTTTCGCCTGCCCAGTTAAGCCATCTCGTCGAGCAGCTTCGTCAGGATGATTGGATCGAGCCACAGCGAGATCCGCACGACCGTCGCCGCCAATTCTGGACGCTAACCGATGACGGAACACAACGTCTGGAAAAGATCATGCCCCATTTCCGTGAGGCCTGGCAATTCGATCAATTGCCGGTTGATCCGCAAACGCTGGTCGCAGGAATGCGAAAGCTAGTCGCGATTTTAGGGGCTTCGTTAAATTCCCGACCGGCACCAACTCCGCCGGCTTCCCTTTCCAAATCCCACGCAGCCTAAAGGGAACAGGGGCACTATGCGAAATAATACCGCTCATTCTCGGAACGCATCGTTTGCCAACAATTCCATTTATTGGACGATGCTCTTGTGTTCGTTGATAGCCGGGGTCTTGTTGGCCGGATGCCGCTCTCAGGCGTTTTACCGGACACAAGCGGACGACGATGCCTATTTCCTCGTCGCGGAAAAGAACAACGATCCGCGATGGGATTTGCAACGCACCAACATCACGCCTGACCCGCGGTCACGTATGTTCGACCCGTTCAGCCCTGATTGTCCCCCCATGCCGGTGGACGATCCGGCGGCTCATCAATACATGGAAGTTGTCGACGGGAAGCGAGCCTATTGGGGCTGGGAACGCAACGGTGTGACTACCGACGTTGCAAACCCCAATTGGATGGCTTACTTGCCGATGAACGAAGAAGGGATTCTCATTCTCGATGGAGACAAAGCGGTTGAGATCGCCCGCTTGAACTCGCCCAGCTACCAGCGTGCGCTAGAAGACCTTTATATTTCCGCGCTCGATGTTAGCTTCCAACGATTTCAATTCGACGCTCAATTCTTTGGTGGTTACGAAACCTTTTTCACCTCGACCGGGCCGGCCCGTGGTGGCTCGTCCAGCTTGCTCGAGGCCAACACACGCAACATTCAAATGGAAAAGATGTTCGCAACTGGTGGCCAATTGGTCGTTGGTCTAGCGAACAACATCATGTGGGAATTCTCAGGTCCGAACACGCATTCGGTGAACTCTCTGATCGACTTCTCACTCGTTCAGCCACTATTGCGTAATGGCGGACGAAAAGTGGTGCTCGAGAATCTCACGCAACAAGAACGCAACTTGCTGGCGTCGGTTCGATCGATGGAACGCTTTAACCAATCGTTCTACTTGGATATTATCGCCGGCCGTGGTTTGACCTCCAGTCCTGGAAATGTTGGCGGCATCCCTTCGATTGGTCCCAGTGGTGCGTTCAACGCGAGCGGGTACTACGGGCTATTGCAACGTCAGCAGACGATTCGCAACCAAGAGAGCAACATCGCATCGCTACGAACCAGCCTGGCCCAGCTCGAAGCTTTCTTTGAGGCGGGACGAATCGACTCGTTCCAGGTGGAACTGACACGACAGTCCTTGTTTCAAACGCAAAGTTCGCTGCTACAAAGCAAGACAACCCTCCAGAACTCATTGGACCAGTTCAAGATCGATATGGGGCTTCCTCCAGAGATCAACGTACAGCTGGAACGGGACAATTTCTTCGAGCAGTTTAATCTGATCGATCCCGTGTTCACGCCGGTGACCAACAAGTTGAACGATATCCAGTCGGTGGTAGGTGTTTCGTTGCTGGAAGTGTTGCCAGACCCTGAAGCAATCGATCCGAATCAGCCCTTTAATCCGGAGTTAGTCTGGAGCGACGAGGTGAATCAGCGTTTGCAAAATCTGCGAACGATGACCGGTCAGTTGAAGGCGATTTTGCAGCTGATCAATGAAGACTTGTACCCGCTCGTGGAAGAGGATGTCACCCGTTTGGAGAACGTGTTACCTAGCCGAGTGACCGACTTGAAGAAGATTCAAGAGAAGCTCGCCGGTTACAGCGAAGACGTTCCGCCGGAAGTGGTGTCTAACGGGGTGCTTAGCACGCGTCGCTTGGAAGAACTGCCACCGCAACTCCGAGCAATCTTGGATGATCTCCGCGATCGATTCGCCCAGCATCGCGAGATTCTCGATCGCATCGATCAGGAAGTTGGAACTCTCACCGAGCAAGGACCTAACCTCGATTCCAAGCAACTGTATCAGCGAGCCAAGGCGGTTGTCTTCGATCCGGTGCCTGACGAAATTCAGACCCTGATCGCCGATGTCCTCAGTCTGCAATTAGTCCAAGCCCGAGCTCGTACCGAAACGGTAAGCCTGGTTCCGGTCGATATTAATTCGGACACGGCGTTGAAGGTGGCTCGCATTCACCGACTCGACTGGATGAATGCTCAAGCAGCTTACGTCGACTCGTGGCGAAACATTCAGATCGTGGCGAACGACTTACTGAGCGATCTCGACGTGGTCTTCACCGGCGAAATCGGAAACGTAGGTGGTGACAACCCTGTCAAATTCAATAGTGACAACGGTCGCTTACGTGCCGGTCTTGAATGGGACGCGCCGTTAACACGCCTGATCGAACGTAACAATTATCGAGAATCTTTGATCGCCTTTCAGCGGACACGGCGCGATTACTACCAGTACCGCGACCGAATCAGCCAGGGGCTACGAAGTACGCTTCGAACGATGGACTTGAATCGCATCAACTTTGAACTGCGACGTGCGGCGGTCCAGGTGGCGATTTCACAGGTGGAACGTACCCAATTGCGATTGCAGGAACCGGCCAAGCCGAATCAAACCAATCAGCAATTCGATTCGAGTACGGCTCGTGACTTGTTGAACGCGTTGGATAGTTTGCTATCGGCCCAGAACGATATTTTGACGGTCGGCGTGAGCTACGAAGTGCTTCGTCGCGGATTGGACGTCGATATGGGGACCATTCAACTGGATGATCGAGGAATTTGGATCGATCCGGGGCCGGTCGATGGAAAATTCTGGGAAGAGCAGGTCGAAAACATGGGAACACAGAGCGATCTGCCTGACTTTCATCAAGAACAACAACTATTAGAGGGGATCGAGTCGCGAACTGAGGCCAATCCGGCGGACGATCCTGATACCCCAGTTGAAATTCTGGAAGAGTTGCCGCCAGGTCAGATATTACAGCCCGCTGAGGCGGTACCTGCGAATCCCCAGCTTGAGCCGCCAGAATAGACGGGCATTGCTAGGAAAATACAGTCGCAAGTTCCCTATTTTCTGTGTTTTGCGTAAATGGCGAGTTCGCCCTGTTGCTTGTTCCTCGCCCAACAGAAAGAATTGACCATCAAGCTGACAAATGTTTCGACAATCTTTAGGTGCCTGAGGGAATCATTTCGCGACTCGCGGGGTTTAATCTAGTGAGCGCGCGGTGGAAGACAACGGTCTTCCTAACGCACGGTTTAACACCCGAAATGTCGTTAACTCTCGCGTATGACACGATTTAGAGGCAATGTTGCCGCTTCAATACGTCAAAATTGACGTGCATGTTGGACAGTTGCCGGTTAGAATGAGAGTCACCTGCCTCGGGGCGAACTCTCCCCTTCTTTACATCCTTGTGCATGGTTATCCATGGTTTTCGCCATGCACCCTTCCGCATTGAGAAATTGTCCATGGCTAGCGCTAAGTTTGGAAATCCAACTCTTTCGATGTCGACCAAATCGATTCGCGGTTCGCACCGACGAGGTTACTTCGCGAAAGTGGCCGTCGTAGGACTCGCAATTGCGGGTGCGGCTGGTTACTTCTTCGTATCGACGGGCAAGCCAAAAGTCGTCATCGATGAGGAAATGTTCCACCAAGTTGAAGTGGGAGATTTCGTGCACGATGTCGTCGAGCAAGGCGAAGTCGAAAGTGCCCGAAACGTCGATGTGATCTCCCAAGTGCGGGGTACGCGCGAAGCAAACTCCTTTGAAATCCTCTGGGTAATCGAGGAAGGGAAGATTGTTCAGGAAGGGGACGTTCTTGTGCGACTCGATTCCTCGGCGTTGGAGGAAGAAGCAAAGCTACAAGAGCTTGATCTCAGTGGATCGCTCGCCGGTCTGGCGAAAGCCCAGAATACACTTGATGCTGCTCAGATCGCGATGACGGAATATGTCGATGGTCTGTTCGTTCAAGAGCGGAAAGAAATCGAAGCGGAGATCACATACGCGAAAGAGACTCTCAAGCGGGCCCAAGAATACTTCCACTACAGCTCTCGTCTGGCAGCCAAAGGCTACGTAACCTCGTTGCAATTGGAAGGGGACGAGTTTGCGGTCGAGAAGGCTCAAACCGAACTGGATAACGCGCAGCTGAAGCTGGATGTTCTGACCAAGCAGACCAAAGAAAAGAAGATCAAGGAATTACAAAGTTCGATCGGTGTCGCCCAAGCCGATCTCGAGTCGGCAAAGGAACGCAAAGGCATCGAGCAAAAGCGCCTCGATTTCATTAAAGAACAAATCGAGAACTGCACAATTAGGGCTCCTGCTTCGGGACAGGTCGTTTACGGCAATGAACGTGGTAACCGCGAAGCATCGGAGTTTATCGTCGAGCCGGGGGCAAGTGTTCGTGAGCGTCAGACTATTATTCGTCTGCCCGACTACAGTGCGATGCAGGTCAACGTGTTAATCAACGAATCTCGCGTGTCGCTCGTCGATGTTGGCATGCCGGCCACGATCACGCTGGACGCATTCGACCAACTGACTCTTCGCGGTAAGGTGATCAAAGTTAACGAGTACCCGGAACCAATCAGTCGATTCGGTCCCCAGGTGAAGCGATACGCCGCGATCATCGAAATTGAAGAACCTCCCAAGCTGATTAAGCCTGGTCTGACGGCAAACATTGCCATTCACGTCGAATCACTGCAGAATGTCGTTCAAGTCCCAGTCCAATGTGTGATGCCCCACGGCGATCACTACTACTGCATGCTGCGTGAGGGGGAAGAAATCGTCCCGCGTCAGGTTAACGTCGGATCGAATAATACGCGTTTCGTCGTTATTAATAGCGGACTGGAAGCGGGCGACTTGGTTTCATTGAGTCCACGTCGATTCATGGATGTAGTCGAAATGCCAGAGGTCGCCGGTGGTAGAAAGCCAGTACGAGATTTACGCGGCGAAGGCGATTCCAACGAATCTCCTGGCGGAACAGAAGGTGAAGAACGCCCAGGCGGCCCCGAACGTCGCGGTCCTGGGGGACCCGGTCGAGGTCCTCAAGGACGTCCATCTCCTGGCGATCGTCCTCAAAGCCCGGGTGAACAAGACACCGCCACAGGAGAAACTCAGTTGGTCGACAAAGTCTCGAAGCAAACCGGTGGTGATGAAAGCGATGAATCTACCGGTGGTCGATCACGATTTACTGAGGATTCGGTCCGAGTTGCCGAAGATCAGCCAACCCAACCGGTCGGAGGCGCCCAGTGAATTACGCCACGCGCGTAGTTGACCTCAAGAAGATTTATCACCTCAAGGGCGAAACGGTTCACGCACTGCGAGGCATTGACTTCGATGTTCCCGAGGGTGACTACGTCTCAATCATGGGAACATCAGGTTCCGGTAAGAGCACCCTACTGAACATGCTGGGTTGTCTCGATCGTCCTTCGTCCGGGCAAGTGGTGCTCGGAGGGCATGATACGAGCAAACTCACCGACGATCAACTCTCGTATCTGCGGGCCTCGCGGGTTGGGTTTGTATTTCAATCCTACAACTTGATCCAGCAGTTGACCGTGATCGAGAATATCGAGGTGCCACTGTTCTATCGCGGTAACGTAACTGCAGCCGATCATCGCCGAAGTCGCGAGTTGGCCAAGATGGTTGGTCTTGGCGAACGACTTGGTCACCGTCCGACGCAGCTTTCCGGTGGTCAGCAGCAACGTGTGGCCGTAGCCCGTAGTTTGATCAACAATCCGGATTACATCCTAGCCGACGAGCCAACGGGTAATCTCGACTCAAAGACGACCGAAGAAATCCTGCAACTGTTCGAGACACTCAATAACGAGGGCCGAACAATCATCCTCGTCACGCATGAAGACGACGTTTCGCTACACGCAAAACGAACGATTCGCTTGATGGACGGTCTGATCAAAGAAGATCATCCCGTCGAAAACCGTCGCTCCGCTATGTCGAGCGGTGGCATGGATACTTCGGCATTAAATGTCACTTAACGTGTAAAGAAGTTCGATATGCTCGGAATTCGGATCTGGAAACTCGGAATCAAAAGTCTGCTGCTGCACCCGATGCGGTCGCTGTTGACGATTCTTGGTATCTTCATCGGGGTGGCGAGTGTGATCTGGCTGTTGGCGATCAGCGAAGGCATTAGTGCCAAAGCTCAACAGCAAATCGAAAAGCTCGGCGCGGAAAACATCATCGTTCGTACGGTCAAACCACCATCCGAAGCGACGGCTGAACAGCGTGGTCCGCTCACGTATGGCTTAACGAGAAATGACTGGCGACTTCTTGATGAAACGCTTCATTCCGTAGAAACAGCAACCCCGATTCGGGAAGTTCGTCGCCAGATTCGTCGCGGCCCAAATACAGTTCACGGACGTTTGGTCGGTTGTACGACCGAATACGCGGCCCTAAATCACCTGGAGATCCAAAGTAAGGGTGGTCACTTCATTTCCAAGGTTGAAGTGGAACGAGAGTCGAATGTCTGCGTCCTTGCCGCTGAGGTCGCGGAAGCGCTGTTTCAATTTGAGAAGCCGATTGGAAAAACGGTTCACGTCGACCAGGACGAGTATGTGGTTGTCGGCGTTCTAAAGCCGAAAGCCGCGACGGCCGCAGTCGGGGGAAGTCTCTCCGGACAAGAGTTCGATAAAGACGTCTACATCCCGATCACCACGCTTTGGCAGCGGATGAGCGACTACATCATCACCCGTGAAAGTGGCTCTTTCTCTGGCGAGATCGTCGAGCTCAACCAAGTGACGCTTAAAGTCGGCAATGTGAATCATGTGATGAATACGGCCGAGCTGGTTCGCGAAAGCCTCTCGCATCACAATCGTCTGCGTGACGTCTCGGTTGTGGTTCCCCTAGAACTGCTGGAGCAAGCGAAGCAAACGAAGTTCATGTTCATGGTTTTCATGGGCCTGATTGCGGCGATTTCGCTCTTGGTGGGTGGTATCGGGATCATGAACATCATGCTCGCCACGGTGACGGAACGAACCCGAGAGATCGGCATTCGCCGGGCTCTGGGCGCAAAACGAGGCGATATTATTCGACAGTTCCTCGTAGAAACGATCGTACTGTCGGTCGTGGGTGGACTGACTGGCGTGTTAGGGGGCCTGTTGTGTATTCCCGCCGTCGACTTAGCCCGTTTCCTGGCTACCTCGTACGATCCGGCCTTGGTGGCCGATTTGCCAGACACTATTCGAGACGTACGACCTCAGATTGTCCCGCTTTCCATTCCGCTGGCATTTGGGATTTCCGTCATTGTGGGGGTCGTGTTCGGCCTTTACCCAGCTAGCCGTGCAGCTGACTTGGATCCGATCGAGGCATTGCGAGCTGCCAACTAGTCTTGGCGAAGGCCATTCTCGAACTGTGCGAAGTGCGTTATTCTGTTACGTTCTTCGCAATGCGGAAATATTTCCCAGGTTCCACAAGTTCTAACGATCAGGCGGCGAGGATGGCCAAGAAAAAAGCCCCGAAGAAGGAAGCTCCGAAGTCCAATAGCAAGTCGGATGTCGAACTGACTAAGAAGGACGTCTACACACTGAAGCAGTTGGTCAATCTGGCGGACAGTGTTGTCTCGGCGGCAGGCCGTGTTCGCGACCCGAAGATGGACATACCGACCCGGACTCTCTCGAATGTGCGTTTCAATAAGACGCAAAGAATCCTCGAGATGGGCAAAAACACCACCGGTCGGCAGCTTTTCAATCTGAATCAGGCCAAGAGCTACATGCAGACCATGCTGGTCGGCAGTGGATGTAAAAAGCTGATCGACGAGGGCAAGTCAACCAGCATTCGAGGTCTCTACTACCTACTTAAGCATACGATTGCCGGTACCAAGGAAGAAACCTTTGCCGATCAGGCCGAAAGCGACCCGATCATCGAAGACGTCGAGGTGCTGTTGAACGTCCTTCGCGAAGAACTGCACTTGTACGCTCAGAAAAAGGGCGACATGGTCGGCAATATCATCCTCCGCGACAAGGGAGACGAGATCGACTGCTCGCGAATGGGGAGTGGCGGTTACGGGATTCCTTCGATTGTCGAGCCTGATACGATTGAGTTCGTGAAGTGCGATGCCGAGTTTGTCTTGCATGTCGAAAAAGGAACTGTTTGGCAACGCTTCAACGAAGACAAGTTTTGGCGAACGCACAATTGTATTTTGACGCACGGCGGTGGTCAGCCTTCGCGCGGAGTACGGCGGTTACTCGCTCGGTTGAACGGTGAACTTGGCTTACCAATCTACTGCGTGCTTGATAACGATCCGTGGGGGTATTACATCTACAGTGTGATCAAACAGGGCTCGATTAACCTGGCCTACGAATCAAAGCGAATGGCCGTCCCAGATGCCAAGTTCATTGGTCTGCGATCGATTGATTACGAACGCTGTAATCTCTCTCCCAGCGTTCAAATCGCGCTCAACGATTCCGATCGTAAGCGAGCCAAACAGATCGCCAGTTATCCCTGGTTCGAGCACAAAAAGACCTGGCAAAAAGAGATCCAGAAGATGCTCGATAACGGCTTCAAGTTGGAAGTGGAAGCGTTAATCAGCCAAGGGGTGAGCTACGTGACGGAAGAATATGTTCCGGCTCGTCTGGCCGAACGATCCTGGCTCGATTAGGCGACGCTGACTTTGACCCAGGCGCTGACGAAAACCGATTAGAGATGTGATGTACGACTTAGATAATCTTCCCCCGGAACTTGCTGATTTTCCCGCCGTGGCCAAGGTTCCGGTGCAATGGGGAGACATGGATTCATTCCAGCACGTAAATAATGTCGTTTACTTGCGGTGGTTTGAAACGTCTCGCGTCCGTTATCTGGAAGTTTCCGGTTTGAATCCAATCTTGGAAGGTTCTGGCTGCGGTCCGATTCTGGTATCGGTTCACTGCAACTATCGGAAGCAGTTGCGATACCCAGATCAAGTGTTGATTGGGGCGCGGATGGTCAAGCTGGGTGGAACGAGCATGAAGGTCGAGCACACGGTTTACAGCATCACGCAGCAATCAGCGGTCGCTGATGGCGAGTCGAATATCGTCTATTTCGACTACGCCAATCAGAAGGCTATCATGATCCCGGATGACGTCCGGGAACTGATCAGCAAGACCGAAGGGAAAGATCTCTAGTTCTCGATCTGGATTGCTTGAGGCTGATTTCCGTTCTGCCAGCCTCCTCGAGGGCCACGCGGGCCGTTCGGATTCTGGGGCTGATTGCCGTTGGGCTGGCCGTTTGGGTTTTGATTGGGTTGCTGCTGCTGATTGGGATCGTTCTTTTCTAAAAGTTGATTTAGCAATTCCCGAATCTTGTCACCACCGATCCCGGTTCGCAGATTCACCACGCGTACCGTCGAGGCTTGTTTGGCCGATTCGTCGATCCGCTTAACCATATCCATGACCAGATTCATTAGCGGTTCCCCTTCGGCGGAAATAAGCAGTGTATTCGAGATACTATCGACGCCGATCGAAAGCTTGCCTTTAAAGGCCGAACCACTTCGCGATAACAAGTCGCTCGAGTAACGCTCTGGCGTTTTCTCGCGATCGCCACCACCCTGAGCTGGCTGCTGAAGGGACTTGTCGTTCGAGGAAAGTAGATCTCGAAAGACTTCTTTGACCGACTCGGCGATGGCCGTGGCTCGGGAGTAGCGAACTGCATAGGTTGAGTTCAACCGAGTCTTTTCTTCGGCGACCGGTTCTGGTTTGTCATACAACTTGATGAGATCGCGGATGGTCGCCAATTGCTCGGAGGTTGCATTCTGGACGACGATCGTATTCGTGTCGGAATCGGCCAGAAACTTCAGTTTCTTGCGTTGGGACAATCGCAGTGGATCTTCTTTTTTCTCTTCGCGGCCGTAGTCCCAAAACCAAGGGGATCGCCCGGTATCTTCCTCTTCATCTTCCTCGGTAAAGAAGTCTTCTAGATTCAATGAGACCCAGTAGGCGGGAGCATACTTGAGCTCGAAGACTTCCCAGTCTTTCGCAGGGGGGGTGATTTCGTTGAGGACATCCTCGACCAAATCGAGCAAAGCTGGATTCTCTGAGGAAAGTGTCAGGCGACCATTTTGATCAACCTGAATCACGACGGGCTGGTCTTGTTTGGGCTTGTCACTCGATGGTTGTTTGGCCTCGGGAAAGTACCGCTGCTTGAGTTCTTGCTGCGAGAGATTCTCCAGATCCGATTCCAAGGTGTCGGTTTGACGGGCGGCAGTAGGCGTTTCCCCTGCTGAGTTATCTTCGGCCATCACCGAAGCCAGATGTACCGGAACCGCGATTCGTCGGCGGCGAGTGACCGAGTCGTCTTTCGGACGCTGCGGTTTCGACTCGACTTCCTGGTCTTGTTCGGAAGGTGACTCTTCCCTCTTGGGGGCTGGCAAGTCAATTTCCAGTGGAGCCGGCGAGACTTGGGGCCACACTTCCTTTAACTTTTTGAGCAGCTTGTCTGCATCTTCGGAAGAACCAATTTCGAGCGTCCGTAAACGTCCTCGCTGAGAATCTCCACCGGCCGGAATCTCGCCCAACTGGATCAGGAGATTTTCGATCGACTCCAGTTCGATGTCATTTGCCCAGAGAAGGAGACGATTGTTGATCACATCGGCGTCGACGCGGAATTTGTCTTTGCTTTTCGTGTCTTGCTGCTGTTGACCGAAGCCGTAATACGAGTAGTAGCCTCCGCGCCGGTTGTTGTTCTCTTCCTCTTCCTCCCCTTCGCCCATCATGAAGCGAATTGAACCTGCTACGTAATCAGCCTGAAGACGACGGAGGCGAATCACTTTAAACTGTCGTCCGCTGCCATCCAACTTGCTGATCAATGCTTCAATGGTGATCTTGTCGGCTGGGGTGGCGTAGGCGATTAGAGCTTTGTTTTTGTCATCCGCTACCAACTGCGTGGAAGGATCGAGATTGCCTGCTTGTAGGAGCATGGCCTGAAGGGCTTTGGGATCGAGTTGTGCCAGACGAAAGACTTGGACTCGTTGAAAGTTCGAGCCAATCGTTGCCCCTGGCTGCGGCGGCACGTCGAACATCTTGACCGCTTCGGCAATGACGACCAGCTTATCCGGCGGAGCGTTGGCAATAATGCTGTTTTGACGCGAATTGATGACGAGATGGATATCATCGTTGCCGCTGGGGCGGCGTCGCGACTTATTGCCACCTTGCTGTTGAGCTTGTTGCATTTGCTGCATCATTTGCTGCTGCATCTGTTGCATTTGCTGCATCATCTGCGGGTTCATCATGCCGCCGCCACCGCCTGCTTTTTGCATGCCCAGCAGAGATTCAAGCTGGTTCATGACGTCTTCCGCGCGGGTATATCGGAGAAAGAATTCGTGAACCTTTGCCGATCGCACTTCGGATGATTGCTCTTCCTGAAGGACATGCTGCATTTGACGTAAATTGGTCACGACGTCCATCACCTCCAGTCGATTAGAAGTCGCGAGTGCTGACATCGTGCCATGCTTGCTAAGCATCGGCTTCAACTCCTCGACGGCGTCTTCGGCGATTAACCAACTGAGCGGAAAAGAGACTTTGACGAACTCATGATCATCGCAATAGCGGAGGTCTTCGGCGTGAACGCGGGGAACGCGAGCCGGATTAAGTCCTTCCAACTTGGCGACGACCATACCTTCCTGCTGCTGCAAAATGGTGTAGCCACGCGTCATTAAACGTTCGTTTAGCAGGTCACGTACTTCATCCACGGTGTAGGCACGCTGCGTGGTGAGGTTCAAGTAATCGCTGGGAAGTTCTTGCCAGTCCAGACTGGTATTGGAGATATCGGCCAGCCAATCTAAGACGTCTGGCCACGCTTGGCCACGAAAGTTGAAGCTGACTTTGCCTTGTTCATCCGGACGTACTTTCAGTTCCTCAGGATCGGCGGGGTCTGCAGGTTCGTCTTTTCGTTGGATGGGACCTTTCGGTGCATCTTCCGTTTTCTTGTCACCATCTGGCTTTCCCTCTCCAGGCTTTTCGCCTGGCTTGGTTTCGCCAGGATTGCCCATCGGGGGGTTGCCCTCTGGCATCGGCCCACCCGGTTGAATCGCTTGTGGACCGCCTGTTCGGCCTGGCCGCATGTGTACTTGAGCCGGGCCGCTAGACGATTCCACGACAATTTCTTGTTGGGCGAAGCTGTTATCTGCCAGTAACAGCATGAGTGTTGAACTGACCAGAAAATAGGCCAGGATTCGTCCAGCGCGACATTCCGTGCTGAGATTCGGCGAAGTCATGGGGGTCATTGATCCGGCTGAATGATGGGTGGGGCGGCCGAGATTTGATAAGTGAGTCGTCAATTATCCTCGTATATTGCTACGGTCGCAACGAATTGCCAGACTTTTCCCCCAAATTTGGAGGATCACTAGTCATCTCGGAAGGTGGTAAGCAAGCCATCTAGCAAGACGTATCAAAACCGATTTGGTTTTCTCGCTAGCTCTTGTTTGGTGCCAGGAACCCTTTAACTTAGAGGCAATCTAGGCGGACCGGAGGAATTGCGTGACGTCAGTGCTGGCAATTTCTATTTTCACATTGAGGAAGTTTTGCCCTGGTTTTGGGGAACTTTCCTCGCTACAAGCCCATCTACTGCTTTGCACGCGGTCAGATACATCGGCCGCATGTGTTAAACCTTTTGTTTAAGTCCTTGCAGCAAAGAACGTTCGGACGACTAAAGTACGATCCAGCGTCCGACCTCGGCATTGATCCATGAGTTTGCAACTAAATGATGAACTTCTCTCGGCCTTCCTCGATGGGGAAGTTTCCGCGGAAGAACGTCGGCAAATCGAGGTCATGCTGGCCGCGTCTCCAGAATGGCAGAAACGCTATCGCCAGATGGTCGAGGCGGTGAATCTGGTGCGAACCCTCCCTGAGGAAACGTTGCCTCGAGATTTCTCGCAGGGGATCTTGGCTCAGATTGCGCAGCGTCAGCAGGTGGAACAGTCCGGGCAAAACGTATCGCCTGATGGTACATCTCCAGCCCCGGTTCATGTTGCCCCCCAAGTTGTGGTGGCAACGCCCGCCGAGCGTTCGCAGTCAAAACGCATTCGTAGAAAACCGTCAGCGGTTTCTCCTGCTTGGCTCGCTTTGGCAGCTTGTGTCGTAGTGGCCATTGGTTTGGGGATCGCGATTCAGGCTGGCATGTTTGATGGTGATCAGACTCCAGTTGCCGTTGATAACCAGGATGCCAACCCGGTCCAAGATCCTACGGCGGCCCTAGCAACCAACACCGATCCCCTGCCTATCAATAATCAGCCTGCGGTCGACGTTAAGCCAGAATCATCGGAAAAGTCTCCTTTCCCAGATGTCAACCAATTTGCCAACGACAATAATTCGCCACTGACAGATCAGCCAGCCATGGACAATGCGGATAAAGAGAAACCAAGTGGTTTCCGGATTCGCGTCCGGACCCGGCCGGGAAATACGAAGCCAACTCCAGAGACTATGGTTCGACCTCCCACAATTGCGCGGAGTGTGTACAACCTTGAGAAGCAAGATGATCTAGGACTCGATCGAAGCGAAATGGTCGCGATCGACGATGCGAATACGTTGACCGAATTGGTCAATTGGATCGATGCCGATCAAGATAGCAATCTTTCCGATTCAGAAATGCAACAAGCTTGGTTTCGTTTCTCGAAGCCAGACATGCAAGCACCGGCGATTAGTGATGCTTCGTTGAAACTAATCGATCGGGACATGAATGAGAAGATTTCAGCCGCTGAGTTCAACTTAGTGATTGCTTCGGTTCGCTGGAGTTCGTCGGAAGCGATTCGTCGAATCTGGTTCCGCTTGGATGCGAACGGAGATGGCGTCTGGTCGCCAAGCGACTTTGCCAGTAATGCTCGATTCGCTCCGATCCAAACCGAAGTTGTGCAGTGGCATTCTTTACTCGACCGATCACGCAATGGAAGCGTATCACGCATAGAGTACGTGCTTTCGGCGGGCCAAATGCAACTAACCTTGAAGAATTGGGAGCAGAAGCTTCTCAATCCTCGGGTTTATGATGAGACTCAGAAGTTGGTCGCAGAATTCGACCGCGATGGCAATAGCCAGCTAGCAGGTCGAGAACTTCGACGTCTGCGTGAAAGTCGCGAAGATCTGAAATCACTTCTGGAGAATATCGACCAGGATGGTATCTCTGCTTACGAGCTCTATCTTTTGATCGAATTGAAGCAACTCTAGTCGAACCTTCGTTGGATGCGTGGAGTAGATAACGTGCGGGCAACCGTGTGCAAAAACTACACGCCGGGTGAATTGGGGCTACTTCCTTTCTTTCGTCACCCGACGGCGTAGAATGAGTGTTCTTAGACGAGCATTTGCCAGCATGTTCGTTTGAGTCGAGGTCGAACGCGTTCGTGGTTTGCACGCAGCATTTTTCGCTGCTTGTGGTTAACCGTGAACGAGCGGGAGCAGATTCGAAGATGACCGACGGAGGCAGCAGCGCGGCTCGGAAGGGTAACCGTTCCGGTGGCGCCGAATTAAATTTGGCTACAGCGAGTTGGGAGACGAGTATCTCGTCTCAATTGCCGGGAACTCGTAGTCAGGATGGAACCGCTAGTAAGTTTTCATCAAAAGCTTGGGAGCCAGAATCGCTCCGAGCTTACCTTACCGAGATGGGTAAGATTCCTCGCCTGACGCCAGAACAGGAAATTGATCTAGCCCAACGTGTTACCAAGACACGGACCGCTTTCTTGAAGCGACTGTTCGCTTGCGGTGTCGTATCGACGCGAATCTGCGATTTGCTAGTCGAAGTCGTGGAAGGGGATCGCCGGCTTGATCGTACCCTGGAAGTGACGATCAGCAGTCCGCAGGAGAAAGCGAAGTGGCATGATCGAATTAAGGATGCGATTAGTCGACTGACAGAAGCAGCCGTACTCGATCAGGATGATCTCTCTGTCGCCATGTCGGAAACTGAATACACCGAGGACCAACGAAGTCATGCGGTCGAGCGACTAATGCGTCGTCGACATGCTACCGCCTGCTTCCTCTTGGCGCTGGGACTACGTGAGAAGTATTATCCTACATGGATGCAAGCCGTTGAGAATACCGCGAAAAAGCTCGGTATTTCGCGAGAATACGCCATCAGCAAACCCGCTGATATCTTTCGCCAGCCAAGCACGGCTGCAGCGCGAGAAGTGCTCGGGTTGTATCACGAATCGCCTGGCACGCTGCAATTTCAATTGCCGCGAATTCGCCAGATGCAAGAGGCTTACTCCCTAGCGAAACAGCAACTCGTCGGCGCGAATCTTCGCTTGGTTGTTTCCATCGCCAAGTCGTATCGCCACCGTGGTTTGAACTTCATGGACTTGATCCAAGAAGGGAACCTCGGTCTCATGCGTGCAGTGGAAAAGTTCGACCAGTCGCTCGGGTTTAAGTTTGCGACCTATGCAACTTGGTGGATCCGGCAAGCGATTCTTAAGGCGATAACCGACCAAGCAAAACTGATCCGAGTTCCGGTCCGCATGCAGGAGCGAATTCAGTCGGTGCAAACTTCCAAGGCAGTGCTTCGGCAGGAAGAGAATCGCAACCCAACCATCGAAGAAATCGCGCATCACGCTAAGATCAGCGAAAAGGACGTTCGTCATGCCGATGCGTTGATGGGCGGGCCACTTTCGCTTGATGTTCGCTTGTCGGATGACGATGAGTTTGCTGACATCCTTCCCGATCGAAACGAGTCGCGCTCGCTAAGCGAATCAGGGCGGTCGACGGTACAACAACTTCTGCTTAAAGTTTTCAATGTTCTCAATCATCGGGAACAAGAAATCCTCCGCCGTCGCTTTGGCATCGGTGATGGCCGAACGCAAACATTGGAGGAAGTCAGTCGCGCGTTCTCATTAACGCGAGAGCGTATTCGTCAGATCGAGATCGCAGCTTTGCGTAAATTGCGAAAGTCGAGCGAATGTGCCTGTCTTGAAGATTGGATTGATGAGCCAGTAACTTTGTAAATGTCTGTGCTCAAATCGACTTCGTGCGGTAACTACCACGAATCGCATTCGTAGGAAAGTTGCCGCAGGTAGTCGATCACCTCCTCCAATTCGGCGACCTCGACCCCAACTTGGCGGCCGTCCCGATCGCAGCGAGCCAGGAGCATCAGCTCTTCATAGCTCTCCGATTGCTTGAGTCGCTGTTTTGCTCGGGCCCCCAGGGAGCCATCCAGGATTTGCCCAGCCTCCATGTGATAGGCGATGAGCCAGTGTGTCCGTTCGGTGATATCTTCGCCCAACGCAGTCAGCCCTGCCTGTACATGGTTGTACGGGTCGATCCCCTTTCCTACGTCGTGTAGTAAGGCAGCCAACAGAAACTCTTCGTCATAAGGAAGTTGCCGTTTGGCTAATTCGAATACTTGGAGACTGTGGTAGAGCACGTCACCTTCGGGGTGCCATTTGGGGTTTTGCTTGACGTTCTCCAGTGGGAGCATCAAAGCTTCGTACTGCAAAAAGCGATCGACCTGATTCTCGATTGCGGCCAAGCCTTCTTCATATTCGCCGGGCTCGTATTGTGTTTGGAGAAACTGCTCGAACTCGGCTAAGCTCATCCGTTCCTGCGGCTTACCTGTTATGGAACTGCGCGAAACGACCGACACTTCGTTGCTTGCCCGCACAGTGATCTCGAACGGGTATTCTTCGCGGATATGGATGTGGACATAGACCCCTTCGGCACCTGGTTTGTTGACGTGTTTTCGTTCGACGTCGTAGCGTACCCCTTCGGCATCTAATGCCGACGTTACGCTGGAGACGCTATCGCTGAAAACATGGAGATCGATATCCGATCCTTTCCGAACGTGGCCTGTGAGTACGCTTCCGACGATTTTCGGGCGAAATCTTTCCAGGATCTTCATCATCCGCAGGCCTTCCAGACGCATCGACAAAAGGTGGCTTAGGCGAGAATCTCCCTCGAACATTCGAGCCATGGACTGGACCTCGTCTCGAATTTCGGCATTCGTGGGGAGATCGGCATCTTTGACCCAACCGCGCTGAACTCGGCGGGCCGCTTTCATCTTGGCCTGATAGTACTCCGATACCTGGCGGTCATACAACAAGCGCGCAGCTTCATGGGCAATCTGACGACGCAGTTTCGACGGTTCCGACATAAGAGGCAGCGAACTGAATCGCTGGCAGGTCGACGGGTTTAGAAGTTTTATGCCGTCTGGTCGACAACAGAACGGCTACGTGAATTATACACAATTTTGCTCAGTAGGCGTGATGCCAGTATTACAGGCGTGAAGCGGTAAGCAAGGATCAAACGACCCGGAGCAGGCATCCTGGAAATGGAGTGCTAAGGCATAGAGGTAGGCTACGTCGCACCGCGCCGATCCGGCAACCAGGTGCCCTCTCCCGACAACCAAATCACCGGCCGGCAACGGTGCGCACGTCAGCCGCAAGATGCACTCCTCGCGGCGTCAAAGGCGGCAACTTCCCTACTTAGTCCAACCCAACATTGTTGGGGAACTGCCCGATTGAATGTGGGCAACTCGTAGCGAGGAAAAGGGGGGGGCGGCGTCCTTGGGCCAGCGGATGGACTCGTCATTTGCAAAATGCATGCCGCAGCCCCTAAACCCTTGAGTGGTTCAGCTTTGGCCACATGCCCTAGCCACTGACTACAGCGTGAGTTAGATACGATTGATGCATCTTGGCAACACCCTTGCTAAGCAATTCTTGGCGGCAGTTGCCACGGATGCGCGCCACTTGTGCCTATTTCCGGGGCAGAAGTGGATCTGGTTTGGATTACTACATTCCGATGCTTCCCGGCGTTAGAATACGGCGAAACCATTCGGCCCCATTCATTGAGAGATTTCCACCATGCGTCTTGCAAAGTTCATCGGCACCCATGGAACACCCGCGATCGGCCTGGTCCGCGACAACGAGGTCGTTCAGTTCTCGTCTCACGAGATCAGTAGCCTGTTCGACATTTTGAATGCTGAGAACCCGGCGCAGATGGTTGAATCACTGCTGCCAAAGGCGGAGCAAACGATTCCGCTTGACGAAGTGGTCTGGTTGCCGCCGATCGATCAGCAGGAGGTCTGGGCGGCCGGGGTGACCTACAAGCGGAGTCAGACCGCTCGAATGGAAGAGTCGGAAGCTGCAGCGGACTGTTACGACCGCGTTTATCAGTCCGATCGGCCTGAGCTGTTCTTCAAGGCAACGCCGCACCGCGTGACGGGAACGGGACAAACTTTGCGAATTCGAAAGGATTCCAAGTGGAATGTCCCTGAGCCGGAGTTTGCGTTGGCCCTGAATTCTCGGGGACAAATCGTTGGTCTCACGATTGGCAACGACATGAGCAGCCGGGACATCGAAGGCGAGAACCCCCTTTATCTCCCCCAGGCAAAAGTTTATGACCAATGTTGCGGGCTGGGACCGTGGGTCGTTCTGGCTTCGGAGTATTGGAAGGACTTTCCGCAGCTTTCAGACGTTCAAGTTCGGCTAGACATTGTCCGCAGTGGAGAAAGTGTGTTCGGGGGAGAGACCAGCCTCGACCAACTAGCTCGTTCATTGGAGGGATTGGTTGAATACCTCTTCCGTGATCAGCACTTCCCCCGCGGAGCCTTCTTGTTGACCGGCACTGGCATTGTGCCGGACAACGACTTCACCCTTCAGCCGCAAGACATCGTGAATATCACCATTTCGGGCATCGGAACCCTGACCAGCGAGATCATTCAGGGTTAGTCACTGTCCATTATTGAATACGGGAAAGGTTTCAGGCTCATGGCGGTTCAACAAGTTTTCATTGGCGGAAAATGGCGTGACGCAAATCATAGTGGGACGTTCCAGGCAGATAATCCTGCTACCAAGCAAGCTTTGGCTGATGAGTTTCCGGTAAGCACTTGGCAAGACGTTGACGAAGCTTTGTCGGCTGCGCATGTTGCCTTCCGAGAGATGCGTCAAATGGCGGTCGACCGGCTGGAACTGTTCCTCAATTTGTTCGCCCATCTGCTGGAAGAAAACGCCCAGACGCTGTGCGAATTGGCGAGTCAAGAGACTGGATTGGCCGTTTCGCCGCGGTTGTTGGATGTCGAGTTGCCACGAACGGTCAACCAATTAAAGCTGGCCGCCCAGGCCGCCGGTGAAGGTAGCTGGCGTATTCCGACGATTGATACCAAGGCCAACATTCGCTCTTACTACGCGGGGATTGGTCCTGTGGCGGTGTTCGGACCGAACAATTTTCCTTTGGCATTCAATGGTGCTTCTGGCGGTGACTTTGCCGCGGCGATTGCCGCTGGCAACCCGGTTATCGTGAAGGCAAATCCTGGCCACCCGGCGACGACACGTGAACTCGTCAAGTTGGCTGTTCAGGCCGCGAACGAAATCGGTTTGCCTCCTGCTGCGATTCAGCTGGTTTACCACATGTCGAATGAGGACGGACTGAAGATGGTTTCCGATCCTCGACTCGGATCGGTTGGTTTTACCGGAAGCAGTACGGCCGGTCGCAAGCTGAAGGAAGCGGCTGATAAAGTGGGTAAGCCGATCTATCTCGAAATGTCGAGCATCAACCCGGTTGTCATCCTGCCGGGAGCATTGGCCGAACGTGGTGCCGACTTGGCTACCGAGTTCAGCACCAGCTGTTTGATGGCCGCGGGACAGTTTTGCACGAACCCAGGTTTGGTTATCGTGATGGACGACGAGCATACCACTCAGTTCATCACCACCGTGAAAGACGCATTTGGAAAGGCGCCGTCTGGCACGCTGCTTACCAAGGGAGTCGAAGCTTCGTTGGCGGACAGCTTGAAGAAACTGATCGACGCCGGTGCGGACGTCGAAGTGAGCGAGAGTGGCGAAGGTTCGTCCAAGGGGTACTCTTGCCCCAATACCTTGCTGACGACTTCCGGCGACAAGTTCCTGGAACAGCCCGAATTGTTCCAGACCGAAGCTTTCGGAAATTCGTCGCTTGTCGTTAAAGCTAAGAACTTGGATCAAGTCTGTAAGATCATCGAATCGCTGGAGGGTAACCTGACCGGTACGATTTATTCGGATACCGAGGGAAGCGATGACCCCGCTTACGATACGGTCAGCTTGATTTTGCGGCAGAAGGTGGGGCGTTTGATCAACGATAAAATGCCAACGGGGGTCGCGGTCAGTGCGGCCATGAATCACGGTGGTCCTTTTCCTTCAACCGGGCACCCAGGATTCACAGCGGTTGGTATCCCGGCATCGATTCATCGATTCGCAATGTTACAGTGTTTCGACAACGTCCGTGAAAGCCGTTTGCCACGGGAACTTCATAACGAAAATCCTACGGGACGTACGTGGCGATTGATTGACGGAGCTTGGACTCAAAAGAGTGTCTCGTAAGGTCCATGCTGAATGTTCAGGTCCGATTGCTGGAGTGCGCTTCGGCAATCGGATATGATTGCGGCAGACGAAGCACTGCAGAGTTTTCTTATCGCAGCGAATTCAATCAGGCAAGGTAATACCGAATGATCGACGCATTTCTTTTATTCGCCCAAGAAGACGCCCTGGCGCCTTGGTATGTTTGGGCCGGTGCGACGTTCATGCTGGTCGTACTGGGCATCGTCATATTGATTGTGTTGCTGAACTACGGGCAATTATGGTTTCAAGCGTTCGCTTCGAGTGCCGACATCTCATTGTGGAGTCTTGTCGGCATGAGCCTGCGACAGGTCAACAGCCGGTTGATTGTCAAAGCGAAGATTATGGCCAAACAATCTGGTCTCGATATCGATCGGCGTAATGGGATCAGTACGCGGCGGCTGGAGGCGCATTACCTGGCTGGCGGCAACGTCATGCATGTGATTCACGCGATTATCGCGGCTCATCGGGCAGGAATCGATCTCGACTTCGATCGTGCTGCGGCGATTGACTTGGCTGGTCGTGATGTTGTTGACGCCGTGCGGACCAGTGTTCTACCGAAGGTGATCGACTGTCCTGATCCACGCCGGAGTGGTAAGAACACATTGAGCGCTATCGCGAAGAACGGTGTTGAGCTTCGCGTGCGGGCCAAGGTGACCGTAAAGACATCGCTCGAGCAATTGATCGGCGGTGCCACCGAAGAGACGGTGATTGCCCGGGTGGGCGAGAGTATCATTTCGGCGATTGGTTCTTCGGAACATCACACGCATGTGCTCGAAAATCCTGACGTCATCACCCGAGCGGTTTTGGCCCGCGGACTTGATGCGCATACCGCCTACGAGATTGTCTCGATCGACATCGCGGACATCGATGTTGGCGAGAACGTTGGGGCCCGGCTGCAGAATGATCAGGCCGAAGCCGATACCCGTGTTGCCCGCGCGAAAGCGGAACAACGTCGTGCGGAAGCGGTTGCCGCCGAACAAGAGAACAAGGCCAAGGTCGCGATGAATCGAGCCAAGCTGGTATTCGCAGAGGCGGAGGTTCCTCGGGCCATGGCGGATGCGTTCCGCAGTGGTTCAATGCATGCACCTCACGAAAATGGCCAAGGTTAGTGCATCGTTATTGATATCCTAACCGGTTGCGAAGAATAACCTCCCATGAAACAAGCCATTGCTGGCCTTTCATTAAGTGGCCAACACGAGTCAACTGCGATTGTTGTGTGGCCGTCGGTTTCTGCTACGGATACTGGCCAGACGCTGGGCAAGCTTTACGAAAAGAAGGATGGCACTGGTATCTTTACCTTGGGGAATCTGTTTGTATTGCTCTCGATTCCTATTGCGATACCGCTTTACCTGTGGAACTTTTTGCCGGTTGTCGGTACGCGTTATCGCATCACCAATCGCCGGATTCTCGTCGAACGTGGGATTCAAGGCACTACGGAAAAAGAAATTGGTTTAGATCAGTTCGATCGAATTGAGATTCAGCAGAAGCCGGGCCAAGTTTGGTTTCGGTCGGCGGACATGATCTTCTGGCAAACTGCTAAGTCTGACGGTATTGAAGGGGAAACCGAAGTGCTGCGACTGCCTGGCGTTCCCTATCCCGAGGTGTTTCAGGCCGCATGCAAGAAGGCAGCGATGACCTTTCGTGGCTTTCAAGAAATTCGGCAACGTCAAGCCGTTGGCGGTTGATCCTGCGCGAGGTGCCCTTCGATCAGGCGAATCAGGCGGGTTAGCATTCGTGATCCGCGGCGAATGGCCATCTCTTGTTCCGCGTCCTCTCCGGTAATCAGCGGCACATGGACGAATAGGCTGCGATTCTCAATGCCGCGTTGTAGGAAGACTTCGGTCGACCAAAAGTACGCGGCATTGCAAAGATAAGTTCCTGCATGAAAGCTGACATCGCTTGGGATGTCGTGCTGACACAGTTCTTCGCACCAACTTTCCAGTGGCAGTTGGCTAGTATAAGCAGCTGGGCCTCGTCCGTTTAATTTCGCGATCGGTGTGTTGGGGCCGCTCTTCAAATTGAGGGCGACCATCTCCAAGTTAAATCGATCGATGCGGGGCGATTGTCCCAGGTGAATCGCAAAGTCGAATGTCGACTCGTGCAGTTCCTGAATGCGGGGCTCTGCCAACTCGTAATCGACCGGCAGAATCTCGGTTGTGAATTCACTGCTTGGCGAACCAGGATGGTCCTGCTCCCAATGCTGCAAAATTAGTTGCGAAGCGTTGGTCGGATACTCCAGGAAGGGTTCAAACGCGGTGAGCAGGATACGTCGCATACCGATCTATTCTTTGGGACGGGAGGCGGGAGGACGGCGAGGCTCGTAGCGGCAACAGTTCGTTGGGCAAACGTCGTGAGAAGGCCCGTAATTGCCAACCGCCAGTTTTTCATCCGTCTTTCCAAGTCGCTCTTCGATGAGTTGCCGAATCATCGCTACGAAGGTTGGATGGGTACCAGCGGTCTTGGCTCTTGCGAGAGGGATGCCAAGCTTTTGAGACAAGCTGGCAGCCTCGTCATCCAAATCATAGATGACTTCCATGTGATCGGATACGAACCCCACCGGAACCAACACAATTTGACTTGCTGCTTTCGCGTCGGCTAGTTCCTGGATCGCATCGCAGACGTCTGGCTCCAGCCAAGGTTGCGTTGGGGGACCGCTACGACTTTGATAAACAAGTGCCCAATCTTCAACACCAGCAGTTTCTGCGATTAAACGCGAGCTTTCCTCGAGTTGCTTTTCGTAGTCGCAGTTCTCGGCCATCGCATTTGGAATGCTGTGCGCGGTAAACAGCACTTTTCTGTTTTGGGCATCCTCAGCCGGTAATTGAGCAATCGCATCTCGAACGCGATCGGCCATCGTTTCGACAAACGACGGATGGTTGTAGAACGTGCGAATCTTGTGGAAGACGATCGATTCGAGACCTAGTTCGGCTTGCGCTTTCTGGATGTCTTCCCGGTATTGCCGACAGCCAGAGTAGGAACTGAAGATTGAGGTGACAAAAACCAGAACTTTACGCACGCCGTCGGCGTGCATTTGACGCATGGTATCGGTGAGCAGTGGATGCCAGTTCCGGTTTCCCCAGTAAATGGGAAGATTGATCTCGTGCTGTTTTAGTTCGGTAGTGAGTGCTTCGATCAGTTCGCGATTCTGATCGTTGATCGGACTCTTGCCACCAAAGTGGTAGTAGTGTTCGGCTACCTCTAGCATTCGTTCTCGCGGGACATTTCTACCACGGAGAACGTTTTCGAGAAACGGAATAACATCGTCTGGTTTCTCTGGGCCGCCGAATGAGAGAACCAGCAACGCATCGTAAGGCAGATCGGTCATGATGTTATCGACTTCGGAGCATAGTTATCTAGGGTTAAAGATGAGCATAACCGTGGCCATCCAAAACCATCAACCTAATTGAATGACATTGTTCTGCCGGGCAAGGCATAAAAAAAGCCTTCCGAAAAAACGGAAGGCTTTAAAAGTGACCCCAACGGGGTTCGAACCCGTGTTACCGGCGTGAAAGGCCGGTGTCCTAGACCACTAGACGATGGGGCCGTTTGTTGAAGGGCTTGAGTATATTAAAAAGTCGACCGAGTCTTCAAGTGGGGTAAACTGAAGTGACCGAAAAAAGCCCTGAAATTCGCGATGGCAAGTTTCGAAAACAGCGAAGGCGACAGAATCCAGCCTTAAATTTGCGAACTTGCTTTTCTGAATAGATCGAACGAGGGGGGATCAAACAGGAGGATGCACGAAGCGACGAATTAACGTGATTATTCAGAATCAACGTTCGCCGAAGCATCTGCCTCCGATTGTCCATTCTCATTACGCTTGATCGCATCGTAGACTTCACGTCGATGAACGGGTACTTCCTTAGGAGCTTCGACGCCCAAACGTACCTTATCACCACGGATTTCAACAACAACAATGGTGATATCGTTGTTGATTACAATGCTCTCGTTTTTCTTCCTCGATAATACCAGCATTTTATGCTCTCCACGCAACCGCCAAGGGGGATACTCTCTCTCATGAATTTGGCGGCACTGCCCTGTCGAATGCTTGATCCTTTTGGTTGCCTTCGTTAGACTTGGACAAAACTCAAAAGGTTCGAGTCGCATCTTCACTTTGGGTGTTTAACAAAACAACAAAGCGTTCAACTAAGCAGCGACATCCTCGAAAATCTCCACTTGGCACGACAAGAACAACCTGTTGTGCGCGAGGAAACTCTCACTTCACTCTACGCGCTAAATTAGCCGCGTCAAGCAAGCAATCCCCGGACTTTAATGAAATCTGGTATGCTTGACGAGGAATGTGCCGAAAAAACAGGAGCATTTACCTTTCCTGCCTGGCTTCGCTAAAGTCTCCGAATCGGGGCAGTTTATCCCCACCACTTGGTCACTTGGTGTCGCATTGAAGGTAGGAGTAGAATCGCTAATATTAGGTACAACCCCACTCGGCTGATTATTACTGACCTAAGGGGCTGGGCTTTTACGTAAATGGAGTTCGAGCGAGATTACTCGGGGAAAGCATGGCTGACTGGTGGAAGAACCTAATTCGCGCGATCTCAACGGTTTTTCAAGGCCTGTTGGTGACCTTGAGGGTCTGGAAGGCGACCTACGATCCATCTCGAAAAACATTTACGGAACACTTTGAATATCCAGAGCTTCCGGCAAAAGTTGCCCCCCGTTATCGTGGTTTTCATCGCTTCGATCTAACCACCTGCATTGGCTGCGACCAGTGTGCTAAGGCCTGCCCGGTTGACTGTATCTACATTGGGAAAGAACGTGTCGAGAACGGCAAGGGTTTTCAGCTAACGCATTTCACGATTGACTACACAAAGTGCATGTTCTGCGCGTTGTGTGTTGAGCCTTGCCCGGTGGATTGCATCTTTATGGGGGGCACTCTCGATCTCAGTTCCTACAGTCGAGACGGCGCGTTGGTTGATTTCACGCGGTTGCCTATTGATGTAGCCTGGGGCCGAGCAACCTTGAATCCCACGGCCGTTGCTGAGTCGAAAGCGGTCATGTATCCAGTCCATGGCGGGCCGTCGCAACCGGAGGGTTAGTCCAAGGGCAGTTGCACCTTCGGCCCTACCGCTCTTAAATGATGGAAATGGATACCAACGAGTCGTTGGTTGGATCCGTTTCCTATGCCCTGCGTCAAATGCTGAGCCAACTATGAGTCTCTCAACCACGATCGTTGCCTACTTGCTGCTTTTCACAGTGGCAGGCTTCGGGTTCGTGCTGCTGAATATAGTGCTCGGTAGTCTCTTGCGGCCCAAGAATTCGCATGACGAAAAACTAGAGATCTACGAGTGTGGTGAGCCGACGATCGGTTCCAGCTTCGTGCAGTTCGATCTCCGCTTTTATGTGGTTGCTCTGTTGTTCATTATCTTCGATGTTGAGGTCGCTTTCTTCTTTCCGTGGGCTGTCGTCTTCGGCAAGTCAACGCAATTGGCACAAGCTGATGTGCCAGTCATTGTGCAGACAACCGATGGCCACGAGGTCCTGGGGCCTGGCTATCGAGGCTTGATGACCGAGCTGGGGTTACCGACGGATGAAGCCAGTTTGCTTTCCGGTGTCGATACTGCGGAACGAGAAGCGAGCATCAAATCGGCTGCATCGAAACTGGTGTGGACGTGCATTGCTGATATCGGCGTCTTCTTCGCGGTTCTTCTAGTCGGTTTCGCCTATGTGTGGAAGCGAGGGGATCTCGATTGGGTCCGCTCGATGTCTGGGCATGAGCGAGCGGCGAATCCAGCCGAGACGGATACCGCCTGGCGTGATCCACCTCATGTCGTTTCAAGTCCGTAGTCGAGAAGGCATTGTGATCAACAAAGACCTGATTCAGAAGTTGAAGCAGCAGTTCGGCGACAAGATTGTCGGTGCGAACTTCGACAATGTTGACCCTTGGATTGAGGTTGCTCCTGAAGGTTTGTCAGGCGTATGCCGCTTCTTGCGTGACGAAACATCAATTCGTTACGACTGTTTGAACTCGATTTGTGTGGTTGATTATTGCGAGACCGACCCGAAGAAGATAGCAAAAGCAAAGTGGAAGCCGCATCTCGAGTTGGTATATCACCTTTCAAGCATTCGTCATAGAACGACCGGCGTGCTCAAGGTGATGCTGCCACGCTGGAAGGATGGGGTCGAAGGGCAACTGCCCGAGGTACCGTCCGTTTGCGATATCTGGCCGGCGGCCAATTGGCAAGAACGCGAAGTGTACGATTTGTCAGGCATCATGTTTGTTGGGCACCCCGATCTACGACGAATTCTGTGTCCCGAAGATTGGGTTGGCTATCCGCTGCGCAAGGATTACCAGATGCCGCTCGAGTATCACGGTATTCGGGGTCGTTGAGCCAGGAAAGTATTGATCGCATGAGTAGCGAGAATCCAACGGAAGTCATTGAGCTCGATGTCCGCACCGATGAAATGTTGGTGAACATGGGACCGCAGCATCCTAGCACGCACGGCGTGTTGCGATTGGTCCTGCGTACCGATGGTGAAGTGGTCTCGGAAGCTGTACCGCATATCGGTTATCTGCATCGCTGCGCTGAGAAGATCGGTGAGAATTTAACCCCACGGCAGTTTGTGCCGTACACCGATCGCATGGATTATCTGGCCGGGATGAACATGAATCTTGGCTGGTCGTTGGCTGTTGAAAAGTTGCTGGACTATGATCTGCCTGAAAAGGTGAGGCACACGCGGGTCATTATTGCTGAGCTCAACCGGATCGCGAGCCATTTAGTCGGCATGGGAACGTATGGTCTCGACCTGGGAACGTTCAGCCCGTTTCTCTATGCCTTCCGCGAGCGGGAGAAGATTCTTGATCTCTTGGAATACGTCTGCGGGGCACGGCTTACCTATAGCTATATTACTCCCGGCGGGGTAACCGCTGATTTGCCAACCGGTTGGATCGAAAAGTGCTCGGCGTTCCTCGACCAATTCGAACCGCAGATTCCGGACTATCACACGCTTCTGACGACTAACGCGATCTTTATCAAGCGTACTGCCGGCATCGGTTTGTTGGCGGCTGACATGGCGATTGGCTA
The DNA here is from genome assembly GCF_002967765.1 of Blastopirellula marina. Classification (NCBI taxonomy): domain Bacteria; kingdom Pseudomonadati; phylum Planctomycetota; class Planctomycetia; order Pirellulales; family Pirellulaceae; genus Blastopirellula; species Blastopirellula marina. Next base: position 265,321 of record NZ_PUHY01000004.1, read on the forward strand.
TGCCTGTTCGGGGCCTGTATTACGTGGGTCTGGCGTCGACTACGATTTGCGGCGGGACGGAGACCCGCGGTACACGGCCTTGTACGAAGGGTACGATTTCGAGGTAGTGGTCCAGAAGGACGGTAGCTACCCGAAGGACCAAGTTTACCCGGAGGTTCCTAGCGAGACGGTGCTGGGGGATTGTTGGCATCGCTTTTATGTCCGGATGCTGGAAGTGATCCAAGCCATTAAGTTGATTCGGCAAGGAATGGAGTTCTACCAGAAGGCAACGGGTGATTGGGGAACCCCCATTAAGTTGAACACGAAATTGCCACCGGGTGAGGCCTATCTCGAAACGGAATGTCCTCGCGGCCACATGGGGTTCTATATCGTGTCGGACGGGGGAGAATCGATTCCGCGAAGAGCCAGAGCACGAAGTAGCTGTTTTAGTAACCTTTCGATCGTCGAGGAACTTTGCCGAGGTTGCCTAATTGCCGATATCCCAGCCATCGTTGGTTCACTGGATATTGTAATGGGGGAAATCGACCGCTGATCTGGTCGTAAGTCTTGGCAGGAAAGGGCGATAATGCCGGCCAAGTAGTTTTCGTCGGTCGATTGGGCCGTTATCATGAGGCCCGTACGCGGCGACGTTTCGCCGGCATCGAGAACGCACAAGGGACGCGCGCACGTGGGAGAGTACTTCGCAGGCTGGTTTCCCGCCGGATGGGAATTTCTGGGGTACACGCTTGCCGCGCTCATCCAGGCTGTTCTGCTGGTCCACGTGATTGCTCTGGGGGCATTCGTCTTCATCTGGGCCGAACGAAAAGTCTCAGGACGTATCCAGGATCGTCTTGGGCCAACACGCACCGGTGGAGCGTTCGGCTGGCTGCAATCGCTGGCCGATGGGATCAAGCTTCTCTCGAAAGAAGACTTGATGCCGAAAGACGCGGATCCAATTCTTTTTCGGTTGGCTCCATACGTTTCATTCGCTGCCAGTTTCGCGGCTTTCATGGCGTTGCCGTTTGCATTTGATTGGGTGGCGCTGCATATCAACGTCGGTTTGTTCTTCTTGATTGCTGTGCTCGGCTTGGAAGTCTTCGGCGTGATCTTGGCAGGCTACTCGTCTGGGTCTAAGTGGTCACTCTTTGGGGCGATGCGACAAGCAGCCCAGGTTGTTAGTTACGAAGTGCCACTCGGGATTTGCGTTGTCGTGCCGCTCATGATTTGCGGCACGATGGACTTAGTCGCAATCGGCGAGCAGCAGCGTGGCCTGTTTACCAACTGGCTGATCTTTCACGACCCGTTCATCTTCGTCGTGTTCTGGGTTTACTTTACTTGTGCCGTCGCCAGCGTTAACCGGGCACCGTTCGATTTGGCCGAAGCCGAAAGTGAGTTGGTCGCTGGCTTTTTGACGGAATATTCCGGCATCCGCTGGAGCTTATTCTTCATGGCTGAGTATGGTTCGATGATCCTTGTCTCAGCGCTGGCCGCGATCCTCTTTTTTGGCGGATGGAACGGTCCCATTCCTGTCTTCAGCGGCTTGATGGATCTTTTCCCAAATTACCTGGGTAACTGCTGGTATTTCGGAACCTTCGCAAACTTGTTCGGCGTATTGAACCTTTTGATCAAGGCATCGATTGGTGTGATCGCAATGATGTGGGTTCGATGGACGTTCCCGCGATTGCGTGTCGATCAAGTGATTACGATGTGTCTGAAATACTGCGTGCCGATCGCAGCCGTTTGCTTGATCGGTGTTTTGTTTTGGACCGCCCTTGGCGTGCCATTCTTCAATGATCTGCTGCCGGCTCAAGATCGTTCATTGGTGCGGGAGGGATGGGTCCGCGAAGCTGAGAAACGGGCAGCTAAGCGGATCGAACAATTGGAAGCAGCTGCGAAGATGTCAGCGAAAGGAGAGGTCGAATGAATCTCCTAATCGCGGTCGCTGACGCGACCATCAATTGGCATAGCGTTATGTTCTATGTGGTTGCACTGATTGCCTGTGGCTTTGCCCTGGTCGTGCTGTTTACCAATAACATCGTTCGCATGGCATTCGCCCTGATCGTTTCGCTGTCGGCCATCAGCGGACTGCTCTTTTTGGCGGGGGCGTACTTTGTTGGTTCGATGCAGTTGATGATTTACGTCGGCGGAACGGTCGTGTTGCTGATCTTCGGCGTCATGCTGACAGCGCAAAAGGCGTTTATCACGATGCGCACCGGCGCAGGCGACTGGCTGCTTGGCTTGCTTGTTGGGGGAACGTTTCTAGCCGTCCTGGTACAGTTGGCTTTCTCGATCCCGCAATGGGAAAGCTCGGACTATCAGTCGAAGTCGAACGAGGCCTTGACGGCCTACGTCGGAGAACTTGAGCAAGCAATCGAAGCGGGCGAAACACTAACGCAAGATCAGAGGCAGAAACTGGCACAGCTCGAAGCGGAAGCGACCCAAGGCGAACCACAGCGGGCCGGCGAAATCGGTTTGGCATTGGTGGGACTGCGTCCCGACAAAGACCCTCAAGCAAACGAAGGCCTGTCAGGCTATTTGCTTCCGTTTGAAATTGTTTCGGTACACCTTTTGGTTGTGCTGATTGGTGCGGCTTACTTGGCTCGTGCTAAGCGGCAACAAGGTTAGATCAGAAAAGGACCGACGAACCATGCAATTCTTCTACGAACCAATCGGCCTTTCGCATTACCTTGCGGTTGGAGCGTTCCTGTTCGTAACGGGAATCGTCTGCATGGCAACCAAGCGGAATGCACTGGGGATCTTGATGGGAATCGAATTAGTCCTCAACGGCGCGATTCTCAATTTTGTTGGTTTCGCCAGTCCCTACTTCCGCGAAGACAATCTCGGACTTGATGGCCATGTGATTGCTTTATTCGTCATTGTGTTAGCGGCCGCAGAAGCTGCCGTAGCGTTAGCGATTGCCTTGAACTTCTACAATAACCACGCGACGATCGACGTCGATAAGGCACAAGAACTGAAAGGTTGATGGAGACATTTGCCCCCTATCTTCCGATGCTACTCGCGACCGCGGTTTTGCTGCCGTTGGTTTCGTTCTGCGTGATTCTAGTGGCCGGGCCTCAATTGGGAAGCCGTGGTCGTGGAGCTTCCTATGTTGCCACGACGGCCATCGTTGGATCGCTCGTCTTGTCGATCTTTGCGACCGGGATTTGGTTCGGCATGCATCCGACCTCTGCGCCGCATAATGCTGAGGATGCAGCAGCAACGGAACACGCTGAAGAAACACACTCACCGCCCCCAGTACTCACAGGACATGGCTACACGATCGCTACGCTGGCCGGCACCGAGGTGTCGATCAATTACTACATTGATAGCTTGACGATTTTAATGTTCGGGCTGGTGACATTCATCGCGACGTGCATCCATTTCTATTCCACTGGCTACATCCACGACGAACTTCATGGTGTCGTCGATCACGAGGCAATCCGCCGTGATGGCGAATCGGTACGTCGGCCAGGGCGTTATGCTCGCTTCTTCCAGGCGTTGTCGCTCTTTTGCTTCAGCATGCTTGGTTTGGTGATCTCAGGTAACTTCCTGATGACGTTTGTCTTTTGGGAGTTGGTTGGGCTTTGCTCGTGGTTTCTAATCGGCTTCTATGTCGAACGTAACTCCGCTTCGACCGCCGCCAACAAAGCGTTCATCGTTAATCGGGTTGGCGACTTTGGCATGCTGGTTGGCATGATGACGCTGTGGGCCAGCTTAGGGACTTTCAATTTCGGCGATATTGATCGTGGCTCGGACGATCAAGGGATTTTTTCTTTGATGCGTAGCGAGCAGGATCATTACGCTCTGGTCGTTCCAGAAGGATTGGTACAACTTGCGGCCGCCGAAAAAGTAAAAGAGCTTGCCTTGTCGTCCGAAGCGTCGCTCAGCGCCGCACAACTTCAAGCGAAAGTTAACGAAAAGATTCCTCAGTGGCGTGATGGGAAGGCCGAAGGAGACGCGACTCGTTACGGTCACATACTCTTGATGATTGCTGGTCTTGGTATCTTTTGCGGATGCGTCGGCAAAAGTGCTCAGTTCCCGCTGCATGTTTGGTTGCCAGATGCGATGGAAGGCCCAACACCTGTCTCGGCTTTGGTTCACTCGGCCACGATGGTTGCGGCGGGCGTGTTTCTGGTCGCGCGATCGTATCCGATCTTCTTACCCGAAGTGCTGCTGGTGATTGCCTGTATTGGCTGTATGACGCTGCTCATCGGAGCATCGATCGCCATCGTCGCAACCGACATTAAACGTGTTCTGGCCTACTCAACGGTCAGTCAGCTTGGCTACATGATGCTGGCCTTGGGCGTCGGCGGTTGGGCGGCCGGCGTGATGCATTTGGTGACGCATGCCTGTTTTAAGAGTTTGCTGTTCCTGTGCTCTGGGTCGGTAATCCACGCAGTGCACACCAACGAAATGCCGCAGATGGGCGGACTGCGTCATAAGATGCCGTGGACGGCTTACACCATGTTGATCGGCTGTTTGGCTATTGCCGGGGTCGGGATACCTTCGGCATTGGGAATCTCATTCGGGCTTAGTGGTTACTACTCGAAGGATGCCATTCTCGAACAGATTTACTCATTTCGCGTGCTGAATCCTGTGTGGGGCAACGTCTTTTTTGGAATCGCAGTTGGTGGTGCTGTGCTGACGGCATTTTACATGTTCCGGATGTGGTACTTAACGTTTGCTGGCGAGCCAAGATCGCAGAAAAAATACGATCATGTTCAAGAATCACCTAGGGTCATGGTCGTACCGTTGGTCTTGTTGGCTGTGCTCGCTGTTGCCGTAGCTTGGCCAGTTTATGATTGGATCGGATTTCCGACCTTGGCTCGCACGATTGAACAAGCTCGTCCCGCCGGGATTTGGAGCGACATGAGCGGACAGGCGTGGCACGTGGTGCTGCCGGAAGAATCGAAAGGGCATGCTGCCAATGTCAAAGGCCCAGTTGGCCTGATTGCCTTCGCGGCCGCATTGGGCGGTATTATGCTCGCATCGGTCTTTTACTTGTGGCGAACGCTGGATGTGGCGGACGTACGTAAGACCTTTGTTCCGGTCTACGGTTTCCTCTTTGGGAAGTGGTACTTTGACGAGATCTACAACATCGTCTTCGTTCGTGGAACCTTGCTGATCGCCGCGATGGTGGCTTGGTTCGATCGCCAAGTGATCGACCGTTTTGTCGATGGCTTGGCTTGGATGGCCGTCGCGATCGCACGTTGTGGTGACTCCTGGATCGATCGACGTGGCGTCGATGGCTTGGTGAATTGGTTCGCTGATCGGACCTACGAACTCGGTAGTCGCCTTCGCGGCGTTCAAACGGGCCACCTGCGGCAATATGTGATGTTAATCGTGGCAAGCACAGTAACGTTGTTTTTGATTTTGAGTTTGTGGACTTACTCCTTCGCACGTTAGACCCCCAACGCTGGCCTGCCGAAAGGCAATCGCATGGATAACTTTACCCTTACCATCATCACCTCGCTGATCTTCACGCCAGTGTTGGGGGCAGTCGTGTTGTTGTTCCTTCCTGCGGAAAACAAGCCACTGCTGCGATGGTTTACGCTGCTGACGACTTTGCTCGTGATGCTGCCGACACTATGGATCGCGATGCCCTATAGCGATCAGCTGAGTTTTCAGATCGACATGGCTGGCGTCCAGAAGGTTATTCAGCTGCCATGGATTCCCTCGTTTGATATTCAGTTCTTTCTCGGGATCGATGGAATCAGCTTTCCTTTGCTCATGCTAACCGCCATCATTTCCTTTTTAGCGATCGGGGCGAGTTGGACTATCGATAAGCACGTGAAGAGCTACTGCGTGCTTTATCTACTTCTGTTGGCCGGAATGATGGGGGTCTTCCTTTCGCTTGATTTCTTCCTGTTCTATATCTTCTGGGAAGTGATGCTGCTGCCGATGTATTTCCTGATCGGCGTTTGGGGGGGGCCGCGGAAGGAATATGCGGCAATCAAATTCTTTCTCTACACGCTCTTCGGTAGCGTGTTGATGCTGATTGCTGTGTTGATGCTTTACTTCAATAGCGACCTGCGTCAGCTTTCTACCGATCAGCTTGATGTTGCTCATGTTGCCGCCTGGGACGAATCAGGCAAGCTGCTCACCAGCGAGGCCTACAAAACACAGCTCGATGCGGCAAAGTACCCAGTCCACACGTTCAACATTTTGGCCCTCCAGCAATTAGGGCAACACACCGACGTGTTCGATCAAGCACTCTTGTTTGGGAGATCGATCCAATGGTGGGCGTTTGTGCTGCTGTTCATTGGTTTCGCCATCAAGGTCCCTAGTGTGCCGCTGCATACCTGGCTGCCGGATGCTCACGTTGAAGCTCCGACGCCGATCTCGATGATCCTGGCTGGCGTGCTGCTAAAGATGGGGGGCTATGGAATCGTGAGAATCTGTTACCCGATTTGCCCCGACGCGGGATACGACCTGGTTTGGTTTGTCTGCTCGATTGGTGTCATCAGCATGGTTTACGGCGCCTTCGCCGCGCTGGCCCAGAAGGATTTTAAACGAATGGTCGCTTACAGCTCGGTGAGCCACATGGGCTACGTCGTGCTGGGACTGGGGGTATGGAGTGCAACCGTCGGTAACGTCTTTGATCCGGTTTCATGGAGCATGGGGGTCAAAGGAGCGCTGTTTCAAATGATTGGCCACGGCATCAGTTCCGCGGGCATGTTCTGTATGGTGGGCGTGATCTACGATCGCGTTCATCATCGCGAGCTCGACAAGTTCGGCGGACTATACGGAAAAATGCCGGTCTACACGGCGATGGCGATGTTGCTGTTCTTCGCCGGCTTGGGGCTACCTGGTTTGTGTGGTTTCATTGGCGAAGCGTTCGTTGTCCTTTCGGTTTGGAAGTTGAGCGGGGCACTCGCGGTCGTTGCCGCTGCGGTGGTGATCTTGACGGCTGGCTATATCTTGTGGGCCATTCAACGTGTTTATCTCGGGCCAGAGTATCACGGGCCGCATGAAGACGATTTGAGTGAGATAACCCCACGCGAGTTCCTCATCGCCCTGCCCTTGTGTGTCCTAGCCGTTGTTCTGGGCGTATTCCCGAACACCGTATTCCGCTATATGGACAGTACGGTCGATCAGCAAATTGCTGATCTAACCGAGTGGACCGAAGAAGTGAAGTACCCGCGTCTGCGTGCCGAACGTGAGGCATCGCAGGAAGATGAAGTGGCCGCGAAAGATTAGCACCGAGCTGTTAGCCTGATATGTTCTTCACTTTGGTGAACCATCTGACGTCCGACACACTCGCCAGCCTCATGGGATTTGGGGCGGAGTTAGTGTTGTGCGCGACAATCGTGGTGATCTTGCTGGCTCGGATGTTTCGCTTCTCCGAGAAAATCGACTCGGTCTATTTCGCGTTGGTTGGTACCATCTTAGCGATTGCCGTTCTTTCTCCCCTGGCACCATGGGATGTTAGCCAAAGCCCGGCTCGCATGGTCCCCATCGGCGCCTTGCCTCGCATTGAACTGTTTACAGGGATGTTGGTGAACGACGGCTTTGCGGTGGTGACGAAGACGCTGATGCTCGTCTTTCTACTGCTGTTTTTTATCTTAATTAAGCTGACCCGGGCTCACCGAAAGGAAGATAATACCGACTTCATTTCGCTCATTCTAGGTTCCGCACTAGGCATGTTTTTGATGGTCTCAGCCAATCATATGCTGGTGGTCTTCCTCGCGATCGAGATGGCCTCGGTTCCCTCCTATGCCCTTGCTGCGATGCGACGACGCGATCCACGCGGTTCGGAAGCGGCGCTTAAGTATGCCGTGTATGGCGCCGGTACGGCTGGGGTGATGCTTTACGGAATCAGTCTTCTATGTGGGATGCTTAACTCGGCCCATCTGCCGACGATGGCGGTTCGTTTGAGTGAAATGGCCGAAGCAGGACTCTCTCCGGCGCAAAATGTCATGTTGGTCATGGCGGCTCTGATGATTCTCGCAGGTCTGGCTTTTAAGTTGTCGGCCGTGCCGTTTCATCAATGGTGCCCTGACGTGTTTGAAGGAGCAACCGCGGAAGTGGGGGCATTCCTTTCGGTTGCGTCCAAAGCTGCTGCCTTGGCGCTGCTTCTTCGTGTTGCTTTAGGCTTAGGTGCAATCGAATCGGCTCCTCAGCCGCTGATTGCCATAAGCGATACCTCCCTATCCGTGGCTGATATAGACAACGCCGCAAACTTAAATCCGGAAGAGCCAACGCCGGGTGACGCGATGCAGCCAATTCGGAGTTTCATCGCGCTGCTCATTGCCGTTGTGGCGGCGGTCACTTGTACCTTTGGTAACTTGGCAGCTTTCGCACAGACGAACATCAAACGTTTGTTGGCTTACTCTACGATTGCGCATGCTGGTTATATGATGATGGCTGTGCCTCCTATTTTGACGCTCGCGCCCTCAAATCCGGAGGCTGCCGGAGCGTGTGCGGGTTACTTGACACTTTATGTGGCGGTTTACTTGCTGATGAACCTCGGGGCATTCGCTGTCGCGGCAATAGTGCGTGATGTGACTGGTAGCGAGCAGATCTCCGACTATGCCGGGATGATTCAACGCAATTTGCCCATCGCAGTTTGCTTTACCATCCTGCTCGTGAGCTTGGTCGGTCTGCCTCCGCTGGCAGGTTTCATTGGCAAGTTCGCGGTGTTTGCTGGCTTGGCTCGTGGCTATCTACTTACCGGCGAAACTTATTTAGTTGGACTGCTTGTCGTCGGTTGTTTGAATACGGTGATCAGCTTGTTCTATTACTTGCGAGTGGTGAAGATCATGACGATCGATCCCATCGATCCCGATGCGGCTCCAATGCAAGAGTCGCCCGGCGTCTTGCAAGTCGGTTACCTATGGGCCATTACCGCACCGGTTCTCGTATTGATTATTGCTTGGGATTTCCTGAACGTCTGGATTCAGGCTGCCGTTCGAGGATTAGTTATCTAGATTTCATGGATTCCGCTGGCATGCTGCCCGACGATCAACATCAATTACTCAATCGCATTGCGGCGCTGCATCATCGTTCGTTGCCGACTTATTTAACGTACGCGAAGCCATGGGTGCCGACCGGGAAAGAAGACGAAGCCCTCGTGATCGACGACATCGCTGCCGATCATCACGACTTAGTCGAGCGCGTTTTGCATGAGCTAGAGAAAGACGATCGCCCGGTTCACCTGGGGGATTTCCCCATGGACTACACCGATTTGAATGATCTTTCGCTCTCCTTCATTCTGAATGAGATTAAGATCTACGAGCGGAATCTTTTGGCGACGCTAGAAGAGTTGGTTCAATGGGCCGATAAAGATGGACCTGTCTATCGATTGACCAACATCGCCATCGGCATGACCGTTGGGCACTTGCAGAACCTGGAAGAAATGGGAAACCAATCCCCTTCAATTCATTCGTGAATGTTGCGACGAATGTAATGGCCTGCCTCAAATTCTCTGTTTAAATCTTACAAGGAGTAGTCGCACTCGTGGAATGGTTCGATACGCACGCTCATCTGTTTGACGAAGGATTGTTACCGCAAATAGAAGACGTTCTGGCCAGAGCCAAATCGGCTGGAGTGGCAAACATTGTTGCGATTGGTACGACACTGGAAGATAGTCGTATCTGCGTTGAACTCGCGGAACGATTTCCTCAAGTCTATGCCTCGGTTGGGATTCACCCCAATCACAGTGCCGAGGCTGGTGAAAGTGACCTGAATGAAATCGAAAAGCTACTTTCTCATGAGAAGGTCGTCGCGATTGGTGAGACTGGGCTCGATCGATATTGGGACTTCGCACCGATCGAACTTCAGAAGGAGTACTTTCAGTGGCACATTGCAAAGTCGCGTGAATATCGAAAGCCGCTCGTTATTCACATGCGTGATTGTCGTGAAGATATCGTTGAGTTCCTTGAGGCCTCCCAATTGGACGGACCTCTTTCCGGGATTTTGCATTCATACACAGGTGATGTCGAACTAGCAGAACTAGGTGTCGCGTGTGGTCTACACATTAGCTTTGCTGGAATGCTGACGTTCAAACGGAATCAAGAACTACGCGATGTTGCGAAGACTATTCCGGAGGATCGGCTGTTGGTAGAAACGGACTGCCCTTATCTCAGTCCCGAGCCATACCGCAAGCAGCGGCCTAATGAGCCTGCTTTGGTCGTGCATACCGGAACCTGTTTGGCAAACGAACGAGGGATTAGCCCTGCCGAAATGGCACGCATTGCGACTGATAATGCGCGAAAGTTATTTGGTATCCCTAGCGAGTAGAAGCAGCATAACTCGTGACCTCGGTTGAGACACGAGATGGGTTCGTTAAAATACGGAAACAGAAGACGAACTAATTGAACACCCAACCTAGGACCTTAATCGATGGTTAAGACCGCCAGCACCATGCTACCATTGGGGACGACTGCTCCCGATTTCTCGCTGCTCAATGTTGATTCAAAGACCGTTTCGCTCGCTGACTTTGCCGATGCCAAGGCTTTGGTCGTGATCTTCATGTGCAATCATTGCCCTTTCGTAAAGCACTTGGCTTCCGGATTGGCGGAGTTCGGTCGCGAATGCCAAGCTAAGGGAGCGGCCGTGGTGGCAATCAGCTCGAACGATGTCGCCAACTATCCCGACGACTCACCTGAACAGATGGTGCATGAAGTCGAGAATCGTGGTTATACGTTCCCATACCTGTACGACGAGGATCAAAGCGTCGCTCAGGCCTACAAAGCAGCGTGTACGCCCGACTTCTATGTGTTCGACGCCGATAAGAAGCTGGCCTATCGCGGGCAGTTCGATGCCAGTCGTCCAGGAAACGATGTACCTGTGACTGGCGAAGATTTGCGTAAAGCGGTCGACGCCGTACTTGCTGGTCAGGAAGTCCCTGAGCCACATATGCCAAGCATCGGTTGCAACATCAAGTGGATTGCCGGGAAGGAACCTGCCTACTTTAACTCAGCTGGCACCGCATAGTCACAGCGAGCCAGAGTTCGATCTTAAACGGAACCAGCGGCCTTACTGAGTCGAGATCCTTCGGACAGGATCCGGACCATTTCGGCCGCTGATCCTGTTTTGTGAAGCAGCGTTCTCTGCTGCGAAGCCCAGCTTGGTCGATTTGCAATGACATTGCAATGTTCTAAATAATCAACGCACTGCAAGCGTTTGGCCAGCGGAGCGAGCGCCGTCACTAAACGCTGTGTCATTTCTGGAACGGTTTCAACGTCGAAAGTGAACGAGTTCACCAAGCGTGCGGATGTTCCAAAACGTGCGGCCCGCCACTTGTTCTGGCGAACCATCATGGGATGGCAGTCGTGCTGGTAGGCACCTTCGTCGATCTCACGCGAGAGATAAACAATCAAGCACTGGGTCATTGCGGTCAACGCCAAAACGTCTTCTAAGCTGCCGGGCATGTCGCAGACACGCACCTCGACGGTACCGAAATTATGATGGGGTCGTACATCCCACCAGATTTCGCGAATCGTGTTGATGAAGCCGGTATCGACCATGTGGTTGACGATCCAGACATATTCGCTCCAGTTGCGCATCAGTGTCGGAATACCAGCGGTTGGTAGGCCTTCCATAATCTTGGTGCGGTGCGAAGCAAGGCCGGTATCGCGGGCTTCCCAGAAAGGACTGGAACTGGAAAGAGACAACAGCAGCGGTAGATACTGCATGATGCGATCACATATCATGACCGCTTTATCGCCTGACTCGACCCCCACGTGTACGTGCAGACCTTGCGTGACGAGACGACGAGCCATCTCTTGCAACAGCTCCAGGAGGTCGAGGTAGCGTTGGTTGGGCGTTACCTTTTGCTCACTCCATTTTGAAAACGGATGAGTTGCTCCCCACCATAGGCGCAGATCAAGCTTGTCGAGGACCGCCTCGATTTGCTTCACCTTCCGGCTCAGGTCTTCCTCGGCTTCCGCCACAGTGTGACAGATGCCGGTGTTGATCTCGAGGCAGCACTGCATCAACTCGGGCTTATAGAGCTCGCGTTTTTCTTCAGGGAGACCTTCAAGTACACGATGAATGGCCGACGACAATTCCATCGTCTTGCTGTCGATGAGACCGAGTTCCAATTCAACACCGAGTGTGGGGTAGTTGTTGGAACGAAACTCGATTTTCGTCATGGGTTCGTCCTAATCCGGGGGCGAATCGTGATGAGATGATGTACGGGAAGTAAGCAATTGCTGATGCCACCGCGAGCCAGGCTCGAAAGCGGCGACAACACTGCGGGCAAGCAGGTTCGAACCAAATGGGAGGACTCGTTCATCGATATCAAAATGGGTACTGTGCAACATCGGCCAATGATCGCTGCCAGGTGTAGCGCAACCAAGACGAACCATGGCACCAGGCACATGATCTAAATAAAACGAGAAATCTTCGCCTCCCATACTAGCCCGAGGGATGTCGTAAACCCCTGGCATGCCCATCAACTCGACGCAGCTTTCTTTAAGAAGATCAATCAAATTAGCGTCGTTTCGCACGGCATCGGTGCCGAGCTCGAATTGAACATCAATCTCAGTTTGCGTCGCCATGGCAATACCTTCCGCGATCCGGTGAATATGCTGGATGGTATCGAGACGTGTTTGTGGCAATAGCGTCCGAAGTGTTCCGTCGAGCTTAACGGTCTCGGGAATGACGTTCGGACTTGCCCCACCATGGATTTGCCCAAAACTGGCCACGACCGCTTCGTGCGTTTGCGTGACACGTGGGAGGGCTAAGTAGAGCGTATTGATCAGCTGAGCCGCGGCGGCGATTGGATCGTTGGCTTCGTACGGTCGAGCACCGTGGCCACTTGAGCCGTGGATCGTGATTCTGATTTCTTCACAGCTTGCGGTGAGTTCCCCTTTGCGGAAACCGACCTTCCCGAACGGAAGGCCCGGCTCCATGTGGGTTGCCATAATGGCGGAAACGTCCTCTAACGCTCCGGCCTTGATCATGTCGCGAGCGCCCGTGCAGATTTCTTCCGCGGGTTGAAAGATAAAACGGGCTCGGATCGGCCACGGCAGTTCGCCGTTGCGTGTCATCTGCTGCAAAGCTTGAGCAGCACCGAGAATGACCGTGGCATGGGCGTCGTGGCCGCACGCATGCATTACGCCATCTTTCCGGCTGCAGTAATCGACCTCTTTGCAGTCGTGAATTGGAAGGGCGTCAATATCGCCACGCAGTGCAATTGCTGTCGAGCCATCATCGTCGAATGTGTCGAGATCGGCGATGACGCCACGACCATCAGGACCCATGCGAACGGCTAGGCCAAGATCGCCCAGAATCTGATAGAGAGTCAGGCTCGTTTGGAATTCTTCACCGGAAACTTCCGGGTTGCGATGCAGATTACGCCGAAATTCGACCAACGATTCACTGAGTTGGTCGATCTTCGCGCTCAGTCGCGATTGCCAAGCAGTCATTCTGTGGGGCATTCCTCTCAAAAATAAGGGAAGCAGGTACTCCAATTTTACCATGCAATTGGAGTACCAAGCATCCTTAATTTGAAAGGCGTCGGCCCTTAACCAGAAACGAATTCCGGTGTGATCAGTTCTGGGATGGCTCCAAGTTCGTAACCTTCCTTCAAAAACCGGGTTACCGATTCGCGGCCACGGTCGCCGAAGTCGATCGTCCAATCGTTGACATACATGCCAACGAATTTGTCGGCGAGCGAATTGTCCAAGCCACGCCCGAACTGTAGGGCGTAGTCGAGTGCGGGCTGACGGTTCTCGAGACCATACACGATGCTTTCTTTGAGCAACCGTGTAACTTCACGAATGGTTTCGTCGCCCAGGTCCTTACGGATTCCATTAGCACCCAGTGGCAAAGGAAGGCCGTCGGTTCGATCGTGCCACCAGACGCCCAGATCGACAATCAACTTCAGATCTTGTCGTTGGTAGGTGAGCTGACCCTCGTGGATGATCAAGCCAGCATCGATCTTCTTGCCTTCAAATTCACCTGCGGCTGTGACCTCGATGATTTCATCGAAAGGAACAACAACGTGTTCGAATTCTTGGCCCAAGTACATCCGCAGGCCAAGAAACGCTGAGGTAAGCGTGCCTGGAACGGCGATCGTCTTTGTTTTCAGCTCGTCGTGAGAGAGGTTTTCTTTCGCGATGACCATGGGGCCGTAGTTATCCCCCATGCTCGCGCCACAAGAGCAGATCGCGTATTTATCGTGCAGGTGAGCGTAGGCATGGATGCTGATCGCGGTCAGCTCGAGCTCGCCTGAGAAGGCACGGCGGTTAAGTGTTTCGATATCGACCAATTCGTGCTCGAACCGGTAGTTGCCGGTATCGATCTTGTCGCAGGCCAATGCGTAGAACATGAAGGCATCGTCCGGGTCTGGACTGTGCCCAACACGGATCAGTTGTTTCTCGGCCAAGATTCTGGGTCCCTGATAGGGTGCGCGGTGGAAATACAAACCATCCATTGTTGCGTGGATCGACGTTTTCCATCAACCAGGGAACCGAGGGGAAATCGCCGCAATAACGGCTGATTTTCCGCCAGTTGGGGGAATTAAGCGGGGTTAGGCATCAAAAGAAATGCCACCACCGGAATTCCCGTAGTAGTCGCTGCTTGGATCGTAGCCGAAAGCGGTGTTCGAGCGATTGCTCGAATCGTCCTCAGAGGCGTCGAATTTGCCCATAATTTCTTCGGCATCTGACGATGTAATTTCGCGCTCTTGTTCGGAAGGTCGCTCAAGGGCTTCCGGCTCTTTCACGCACAGTTCTTCCCAAGTCACGCGTTCTTCATCAAGGACTTTGATCACCCCATCTAAGCGATGATATTCGTCCTGGGCATGTAGATCGGTCAGCTCTTGAAAGATGAACATGTAGATTCCCGCCACATCCTTCATCAGTTGCGAACCGTCAGGCTTGATGTTGCTCAAGATCAGAGCCACGATCTCGCGACATCGAAGCAACTTTTCCCAAGCTGCTTCTTTCTCGTCCTGATCGTGTAAGTGTTGGGCCTGATAGGCGTAGCGAATCGCTCCATTGATCATCATCAATTGCAGCTTCTGCGGGGTTGCCGTGAGAACTTCCGTTTCCAGATAGCTGTTTGGCGAATCGCTGTCGAAGGTCATTTGGGTCTCGTCTGCTGTCGGGAAAAGCGGATGCGGGTCCTACTCTCGGTATTATCGGCCAAAGTCGGGAAAGCCTTTGAAAGAATAAAACTTGCTGCGGTTTTTACGTTCCATCGGGTGAGATGTAACCAATACCATCCAACGCAGTCAAATTATTTTGAAGTTTCCCGATTGTCTCTTCCAGGTTGTAAAACTGGGTCAGCAGTTGTTCTTGCTTTCTGGCAAGACGTTCGTTCATCGATTTAATACGGTCGGTGTTCAAGTCAGCACGTGATTGCAACGTTTGAGCACGACTGACCAGCATCGAGTTCCCTCGGCCAGCGAATTGTTCCGTTAGATTGAAAACTTTATCAGCGAATCCCGTTGTTTCTTCGGTGAAGAACTTTTCGACCCCTTCCGGATCGCTTGCGAAGGCGGCCTTCAGCTTGTTGGTATTCAGGCTCAGCTTGCCTGATTCGTTCACGTCGAATCCGAGTTGTTGGAGCGATTGAATCTTTCCGAGGCTGGAAAATCGCGAGGTAAGAAGTCCCCCTAGCTGCGTATCGATGCGGAGGGCTTCACTAGAGCCGAATAGAATCCCCGTCGAGCTATCGGATTCGTTGAAGAAGGTCTTTTCGTCGAGTTTGTCGCGCAATGCGTTGTATTGCGTAACAAATTCATTCGCGACACTCAGCAATGATTCGTCTGAGATCTGGACATTAACATTGATCGGAGAAGTCGACGCCTCGTTCACCTTGAGTGAGACCCCATCCAGCACTTCCGTGAATGTATTGCTGCTGGAAGAGGCAAGAATGCCAGCCGATGCATTGGATGCCGAACCAAATAAAAGCAGGGCATCTTGTGCTTCAACAATTTCATCAAAACGAAACTGGGACTGGCTCGAGTCCAGCACAACCCGTCCGTCTTTGCCTGAAGTCTCACTGACCAGGGATAAGCGATAGGGATTGGTACCGGAACCTGTGTTCAGGATGCTGGCTGAGAGGCCCACATTGGCATCGTTGAGCTTGGTCACCAAGTCTTCGATGGTATCCCCATCTTCGATTTCGATTGTGGTGACCTCCGAACCTTCGATTACGGTTCGGGTAACTCCATCGACTTCCTTCTCGACGCCAGTTCCTGCTAGCCCGAGGTCGGCAGCCGTCTGCGTCGATCCGCTTTCGCTAACGGTTAGCGTCCCGGAACCGGTCGACTTGTCGATCAGCACGATTCCGTCGCCGTTATCATTGATCCTGGCTTCAACGTTAAGGGTCAATTCGGAGTTGATCTTGTCGATCAGATCACCAACCGTTTCAATCGATGGATCGGTAAGATCGAATTGGCGAGCTTGACCCGCGGCGTTCCGAACCAGGAACTTGCCACGCTCAATGCCCTGCCCTCCCTTGAGTTCGTCCAGTTTGGTGTCTTCGTTGACAAACTGGCGATGGAGGCTGCCGGAGTTGACGTTCACCGAAGTTGAATCGGTTTCAATTTTGAGTAGCGTCGCGGTCTCGCTCGCGTCGGCATCGGCAACGATGAAGTTGCTGCTAAACTGTCCGCTCGTATCGGTTAGCGAGATGCCGTTGCCCGCCTCATTCAACTTTGCTTTGACCGATAGTCCGGAGTCATTGATAAGTTGCAGGACGTCTTCCACCGTTTCGGCTGACGATAGGTCGACATTCGCCGACGCGCCACTACGATCCGTGATGGAAATCGTGCCGAGATCACCCAGCCCGTTCCCTCCGCCGAGCGACGATAGAAGTGTCGTCTTCAATCCTGACTGAAGCCGATCGCTCGTAAGTGTTGCGCCCGAGGCTGTCCCTGTGAGACCAAGATCTTCTGCCGTCGAACTATTGTTGACGCTGGAAACCGAGAAGGTGCCACCGTTATCGGTCGATAAATCGATCAGTTCAATGTGATCGCCGTCGCCACTAATCTGGGCTCGCAGCTTCGTGGGGTCGACCGCGTTAATGACATCGATCAATTCGCCAAGTGTCTGCGGCGTGGAAGCTTCCGAAGCTGCACCGGCACTCGTGGTTGCCGTCGCCGAAGCGTTAACGATTCGATCGCCAGTGGCTCCGCTTGGCTTCGCTGCCGTGAATCGAGAACTGACATCCGAATTACCATTCAGCGCCGCCACGACATCCGTGGCGGTGGAAGCACCAGCGTCAATTCGAACCGTGATTGTTTTCGCATCTTCGTCGAATTCGACAACCTCGTTCCCCTGAGTCACGGCACCGTCGGCAACGTATTTTAGGACGTAGTCATCATAAGCTTCCCCTTTGACTTTCGCCGTCAGGCTGACCTGGCCATTGCTCGCATCGTCAGGCGTTGTGGCCGTCGACTGCTGAATTCCCCCGGAGGTGATTGCTGTATCAGTCACGTCCACCAGGCCGCTTCCATCGCTACCGGTTCCATTGGAAGCCGTGAACAACGGACCGACGGTCGGGTTGTTGTTGATCGCGTCAATGACATTCGTGCCGGTGGAGTTACCAGCGTCGATGTGAACGGTTAGCGTTTTGTTTTGCGGATCAGAATCGTCGTAAACCACCGTTTCCGAGCCTGCAGTGACTCCAGCGTCGTCAACAAAGATGATCGTAACATCATCGTATGTGCCGCCCGTGGAGTCGGCCGTCAAGGTGATTGAGGCGTTGGGATCAACGGATGTCGTGGTCGCCGAAGCATTTCCCGTCGTGGCAGACGTTGTGACGGAATCCTTGGTCGGATCAATCACTCCATTGCCGAGGCCGCTGTTAACCGTACTTGCCGAGAAGTATTGGCTGGCCGTCGCGTCATTTGCGAGGGCCGAAACAATGTTGGAAGCCGTCGTCTTTCCGGCATCGATCTGGAAGGTGAGCGTCTTGGCGTTGCCGTCAAACACCACCGTTTCGTTACCTTTGGAAACGGAGGCATTATCTTGAAAGATGATTTGGACGCCATCATAGGCGGCACCACTCTGGACCGACGTAAAATCGAGACGTGCATCCCCTGGCTTAATCGTGGCACTGGCGAAATCTTCTGGCGCAGCTGCTTTGCCCAGTTCGAGTTCCAGCGAAGTACCATCGCGTAACGAAACAGAAAGGTCGGCACCGTTACGATTTAAGCTGATCCCACTGCCATCATTCAGCGAGGAAAGAAGAGTATTGGAATGCAGGTTCAGTAGGTCATCGCCTGCTGCGGTATTTGAGGCGACGTTGATTCCTTCTAGCCCGAGATCGGCGGCGGTTGTTCCGCTTCCAACCGCTTGAACAATAAGATTTGACGATGTTTGTCCGGAAGTGTCTGTAAGCTTGATCCGATCGCCATCGACAGATGCCGTGACCTGAATCGTATCGTTGTTGTTGATGGCGTCCAGGACATCGTCGATGTTCTGCGCATAGCTCAAATCGATTGAGGCACTTGCGCCACTACGATCGGTGATACGAATCTTACCACGTTGAACCCCCTGACCAGAATTGAGCTCGTCTAGGGAGATCCCATCGTCC
Organism: Blastopirellula marina; assembly: GCF_002967765.1. Taxonomy (NCBI): domain Bacteria; kingdom Pseudomonadati; phylum Planctomycetota; class Planctomycetia; order Pirellulales; family Pirellulaceae; genus Blastopirellula; species Blastopirellula marina. The sequence continues at coordinate 283,801 of NZ_PUHY01000004.1, forward strand.
AATTTCGGGCCGTGATTGATTTGGATCGAACCGCTGCTGAGTGGTTGCGTTAACGAAGAGACGCCCGAACTCAACAACTGCTGAGACTGAGCTGTTCGAACGGGTGTAAACTGGTAATTACCTGTCTTCGGCGTACCGGTAACCGTTGCGGAAAGAAACGTTGTGTTCGAGCTGGTCGCCTTGGCGGCAGTGAAAATACTCGACTGCTGAAACTTCTTAGCAGTGAACTGGAAGCTGAGCACGCTGGCGGTCAGTTCCGCAATTGCTTTCGCTTCATCGTTGATCAGTTCCGTACGACTGACGAGAAGATCACGCGGCTGTGCTTCAATTGCTAGCAGTTGCTTGACGGTATCCTGGATCGGAATACCGGTCACAAGACCATTGGTTGCCTGAATGCCTGCCATGGAGATCGATCAAGTGGGTGAGCTTCAACTCACGCAATAGTTCCCGAGGGGCTCCGCGTCATCTTAAGTATCGACTACTGGGAGGAGTTGGCTGGATAAATTTTCCGATTAGGTAGACTTGAATGGCTACTGTTTGCCACAAAAAACGCCCGACCATTTCTGATCGGGCGTTTATATGGATAGCCTAGGAATTGAGTTTCCGTTATCGGAGGAGACTCAAGACCGATTGTGGGTTCTGGTTGGCGATACCCAGCACCGAAGTACCCGATTGGACCAGAATCTGAGCTCGCGTCAGCTTGGCCGATTCTGCTGCAAAGTCAGCGTCACGGATCGAGCTTTCGGCATCGGTCAGGTTGGCCAACGTGTCGTTTAGGGTGTAGATGTTCGATTCCAGAGTCGTTTTCTGGAACGCACCCAATCGACCACGAAGTTGGGTAACCACACCGATCACTTCGTCGACGATGCTTGCAGCACCACCAACGTCAGCGGTCAGGCTCTTGGCACCACCAGATCGCAGCTCGAACAGACGACCGTTCACGCCACCCAGAGTCGCCGTGCTGACGCTCTGAATACCGAGACGGGCTTGCTGGTTGCTGACAACGTCTGGACCGAGTTGGAACAACGCACCACCACCGGAGATCTGGAACTCGAACTTCGAGCTGTCGCCGACGTCGGCACTCAGCGAGAAGCTAATGTCGAGCGACGAAGTGTTGATCGAAGCACGCAGACCGTCACCGACGGCTTGGATACCGTTGATACGAACGTCGACGTCCGTACCGTCCGAGCGGTCCGAGCTGTCGCCGACAGCGTCGGTCAGGTTGAACGTTCCGCTCAACGCTTTGACACTGACGAAGCTGTCCGAACCGTAACCGGTCGCTTGGAATGTGAGGCCCAGGTTCTCCAGGTCGGAGTTGCCTTGCAGCTTGGCACCTTGGACGCTTCCGTTGTCGACAACGCCACCCGAAAGTGTCGCGGTATCGTCGCTGGTAACCACGCCTGCACCCGTACCACCCGCCGAAGCGGTGAAGATCGCGGCAATGTCGGCGTCGTATTGCGATTCGCTGGACGTGAAGATGTCTTCGATGTCCGCAGCGGTCGTCACGCCTTCTTCGACGAAGAAAGTCAGCGTCTTGCTGGCGGCATCGTACTCGGCACGTTCATCGGTACCACCGGTCACCGAACCATCGTTGACGAACTGGATCGTAACGTCATCGAAGTCAGCACCCGTATCAACTGCCGTGAAGGTCAGCTGTGCGTTTTCGCCGTTCACAGCGAAAGTCGTACCCGAGGCTTGCGAATCAACCAGGTCGGTTCCGTTGGTTGCGAAGGTGATGTCTTCGTCAGTAGCCGTCAGGACACCGGTGCCATCGCTTCCACCGGAGTTGGTGACACTGATTCCACGCGTGGTCAGTTCAGCCAAGGCGTCTGCGGCGTCGCCGGAGTCGCTGATGAACTGGCTAGGATCATCGAAGAACGCAATCAGATCGTTTGCGGTCGTCTTAACGATACCGTTTTCATCTGTTTCCAGATTAACGATCAGCGTACCTTCCGACGTGACTCCACCGGTTGTTTCGGTCGGAATGGTCAGATCGGCAATGGTCACAGCGTCCGAGCCATCGCTGGAGCCGTAGTTTTCGGCACCAAAGAATTGGCTGACATACGCGTCGTTGTTGACGGCGTCGATAATGTCTTGAGCCGTGGAGACGCCGTCTTCGATGTTGACAGTCAGCGTCTTGTTTTCTTTGTCGAGGGTCACGTACTCATTCGAGCCACCAGTAACTTTCGCGTTGTCCACGAAGTTAACCGTGTAGCCGTCGTATTCCGTACCCTTGAGCTTGGCCTTGATCGTGAACGTACCGTTAGCATCGGCGTTCTGGAACGTGGCCGAAGAGAAATCTTCGACGCGTGGGTCGGTCGACGTGTCGATGCTCAGACCCGTCCCAGGATTCGAGACGTAACGAATGTTCGGTGCCGAATCAGGAGCCAGGAACTGCAGGCTGTTGTTCTGCTCTGGAACACCCGAGGAAGCGTAGTTGCTGAACTCGGAGACAACGCCGTAGCCGTTGTTGCCGGATTGCAACGAAGCCGTGACCTTGTCGTTACCCGAAGCGTTGTTGATCGCTTCGATAACGTCGTTGGCTGTTGCGATGATTTCGCCACCGTCAACGCCATCTGCGGTCGTCGTACCGTAAGTACCCGTGAAGGTCACCGCACCAGCACCCGTACCGTTGGTTTCAACCAAGGCAGCGGTGAACAGGGCCGCAGCAGCCGAGTTGTTCGAGGTCGTTGTAACAGCACCACTATCACCCACCGCAATAACACCAGAACCGTCACTTCCGGTAACGTTAGCTGCAGCGGTGAACAATGGACCAACCGTACCGTCGCCGTTGATTGCAGCGATGACTTGGTTTGCCGTCGAAACACCATCTTGGATGGTGACCGTCAAGGTCTTGTTGTCAGGATCCGAGTCATCGTAGACAACGGTTTCCGAACCAGCCGTACCACCGCCAACGAAGTTGATCGTGACGTCGTCCAACGCCAGACCGGTCGAGTCGGACACGATGGTGAAGTCGGAGTTCGCAGCGGCACCATCGACGACAGCCAGCGGCGTATCGGAAAGGGTGTGCGTGTTGTTAATCGCCTTGACAATGTCATCGGCGGTCGACGCGGCGTTTTTGGTGATCGTCAACGTCTTGGCGTCGGCGTCGTAAACAGCGGTTTCTTGACCCGAAACGGCACCGTCAGCGAAGACGATCGAAATATCGTTGAAATCGGCCCCAGCTTGATCAGCCGTGATCGTGAAGTCGTTGTCGGTACCTGCGGTATCAACAGTGACCGACGCGGCTTCAAAGTCCTTCACGCCGAGAGCAACTTCGATCTGTGCTGGATCGCTACCAACAGGCGCGGTGTAAGTTGCGGTCGTGGTGGACGACGTGCCCTTGGTGTACTTGATGCGGACGTCGCCAGCTTCGAAGCCTGCTTCGTTGGCAGTAAGGAGAACGTCGTTGTTCTCGCCGAAGCTGGAAGCGACGATCGTACCCTTGGTGGCGGCCGTTTCCAAAACAGCTTCCACGCCGGTGGCGTCCGAAACCAGGTTCACAGCGGAAGCGACTTCTTCGATGGTCGAACCCTTGGCGAAGTTGAACGCTTCTGTACCGTTGCCGCCGCCGATTTGCAGCACGACATCTTCAGCGATGGCACCAAAGTTGTAGTTCAACTGGCCGCGTGTGGCTTGCTTAACAACGTTGACTTCAACGCCGATCGAGGCGGAAGAACCGAAGTTAGCTTGGTCGACACGCAGGCCTTCGATCGCGGACGAATCGACGTCCTGCGTGATGAAGTCCAGGTTACCGTCGAGCAGACGCTTGCCTTGGAAAGATGTGATTTGAGCAATACGGTCGATGGCTTCCAGCGACGAGTCGATCTGCAATTGGTTCGCAGCGACTTGGTCGTCACTCAAGGCACCCGTATTAGCGGCTTCTGAGATCAAGCCACGGATGTCGTTGAGAAGCTGACTGACCTGGCCGAGAGCACTGTCGGCCGTAGCGATCAACTGGTTAGCACGTTCACTATTGGTGATCGCCTTTTCCACGTTGGTGATATCGCTACGCAGAGCTTCACTAGCGATCAAACCAGCGGGATCGTCCTTACCGCGGTTGATACGCAGACCGGTGCTCAAACGGCCCAGTGCCGTTTGCAGGTCATTGTTCGATCGCGCCAGAGTGTTCTGGGCAACCAAAGAGCTGACGTTGGTATTAATTCGGGTCATTTTAGGACACCCCTCCTAGTTGAGGACTACGTTTGTTGCCAACCGAGACGGGGAGTCGTGACTCAGCTGGTGCGGCTGCAAAACGCAGCCCCGAAATATTGGTAACGAACGACTATCTATTTCGAGTGGGCCACTCGTCGGGCATACAAAACATGTAAGCCAATCTGGGCTTGCCCCTATCCATCAGTTTCCTTGAGCTAGCTATGCGGACTGCGCATGTTGCTCGAGGATTCCGAAACATCTAAATGGGAAGATCGTCACACTTTGACACTAGCTTGAGATAAAGGCATTCTTTTTCCTTAATGATCGAGTTCAGCCGACTTGCACGGCTTACCGATTCGGCATAGCCAGAACAGGCCCTACAAACGCAAACCGAGATTCAAACGCTTGCAAGTTGCTGATTGATAGCGCGGAACGAGATGAGAGTGCGAATTGCCCGCAATTTCTCGCATAAAAAGAAAAAATCCGCGCACGGAATTGCACGAATTCGTGGCCTGCTCCAGGAAGGATTGACAGGCAAGAGATGACCGGTGACGATCGGATAAAAACCGCCGTGATGGCGTGCGGTTTGCCGAAGTAAAGCCATTCCCCTAGCGATGATAGAGAGCTTTACATGCGAGAGAGGAGTTTAGGAGGTCGCCCGGCCTAGCGCTGGATGATCGACCTCCGTATTCAAGTCGTGATTACTTGCGACTACTCTTCTTCATCATGGCGGTGTCGTCAGGCTGCACGCCAGAGGCCTGCATGTTTTCTCGCTTAATTGCTTCGTAGACTTCCTGTCGGTGGACTGGAATGTCTTGCGGGGCAGCGATGCCCAAGCGAACCTTGTCTCCACGAATGTCAACAATCGTGATGACAATGTTGTCGCCGATCATGATGCTTTCGTCGCGGTGCCTCGAGAGTACCAGCATCTCTGGCTCCTTCCTACTTTTATTTCAATCAAGGTATAGGGCATTGGTGCTTAAAGATTCCGTCCAGCCCCGAATGACCGCACAAGTGCAGTCGCTCGCCAGCAATGATAGCAGTGCATTGCTATGACTCGACGTGTTGAGTATCGGAAGCCTAGACAGCAGGAATCAGTTTTCGATTCGTGAATACTGTTCTGACGGCAAGTCCGAATGTTCAAGCACTGCGACGCAGAGCGATTGTTTCAGTCGCAATGACGTGCCGAAGCGGCTGTTCGTCGGTCGTGATGACCTGACGGCCCAATTGCAATGAGAGATTAACCAGTAGAGGAGCCCGTAAATTCACGGAGATAAGAGCATTTTCGCGGCTGACGATGACCAGAACGAATGTTTCCATCCCGGCGTCCAGCTTCAGAGAGGTCGCCTGTTCGGGACTGATCCGTACCTTGTAGCCAGGTACGTAACGACGAGGGCTGACAACGGCAAATGCCAGATCCGCTTGGTCCATCGATTGAAGCCACCCAACGGAATCATTCGATTCATCCGCCAAGATCGCCCATTTCGTATGGTTTTCGAATCCGATCAATCCTTGTGGGAAAACGATCGTTTCATCCTGACGAATGCTTAGCTTGCCAAATCGAGTGGTTTCAAATTCCATGGCCCGTTGCGTCCTTGCGCGGTCAGTTCGGCGAAATCAATAAAGGACGCATGGAAAACGCCCTGTTGCTACTATCGGCGAACTCGAGCCAAAGAATCCACAAAATCGTCAAAGTCGGTCTAGATGTAATCGAGCAGCGTCAATTGGTAGAGCTGACCAGCCGTCTGAAGCGAAGCTTGGAAAGATGCTTGCTTTGCTGTCATGTCGGTGATCGCCTGAATCATGTCGACATCGATTTCCAGCGAAAGGTTCGACTTCAATTCGAGAATCTCGTCCTCGCCACGTGCCTTCAAAACGTCGACATGCTGATCGCGTGCACCCAGTTCGCCACGCGTAAAGCTGAGACGCTGGATATCCTGTTTCATCATTTCCGAGACGCGTGAAATCTCTCGCACGTCCTTCGCGGCAATTGCATCTTTCAGCCGCAGAAGCGAATTAAAGATACCCTTGGTCTCTTGAGCGTTAACATTTCGACCGGTAAGCACCTCGGCGGTGCCTCCGGAAGTCGTGCCAACCGTTCCCGTCGAGTTGATAATTCCTGAGCCATCATTGGTTGCGTCGTTGGTGAATAGTAACTTGGCGTCGAAGTTACCTTCTTGATCGATCGCGGCGATGACTTGGTTGGCAGTAGTAACGCCCGCTTCGATCTTGATGGTCAGTGTGTTGGCGCCAGGGGCAAACGTAGCGTTTGGAACACCACCACTGGCAAGCGAGTCGTCGAGGATAACTCGCACACCGTTTCGCAGTGTTCCAGCATCCTTGGCAACGAGCGTGAAGGCCGTATTGAGATGGTCGGGGGCCGCGAAGGTGATATCCGCCGTGGCAGATTCTGAATCGGCCAGCGGTGTTCCGCCATTGGTGGTTGCCAGCACGCCCGTTTGCGTAATCAAGCCAGCGCCGGAATTGGTTGCGTCTTCCGTCGAAAACAACTCGGCATCAAAGGTGCCTTCCGCTTTGATCGCGGCGATTACCGTGTTGGTGGAGGTCAGCGTCGGATCGACGTCAATAGTAAGTTTCTGCGTGGCTTGATCGAAATTGACCAAAGCTTGATTGCCGCTGGCAGCACTATTGACGAACTCGACTTGGATGTTGTTGTAACTAATGCCGGGGGCATTCGCAGTCAGCTTGAAGGCGTTGTTCTGGTTGTTAGGAGCATCGAAGCGAACCGTCGCAGTCGCCGGTTGTGCATCAGGCGAATTGGATACAGTCGCTTCAGTCTCGCCTGCGGGAATTAAACCGAGATCGACACCCGCCTGGCTAAGCACACCTTGTGATACCTTCAAGCGACCAAAGCCGTCGGGATTATCGTCGATCAGTTCGATCCCATTTCCAAATTCAGACAGCCGAGCGACGATGGCGTTCGTGCCATCCAAGTTCTTGGGATGATTATTAATCAGGTTGAGAACATCACCTACGGTCTTGGCCGTCGCGAGATCGATTTCCAGTTCCACGCCATCGTTGCGGGTAATCGTTAGGTCCGTTCCATCGGTTCCCTGAACACCACGTCCAAAGTTCAGATCGGTCAGTACAGTATCGCTATTGAAACTGCGAAGTCCGAGCTGCGTGGCGGTACTGCCGCCATTCTCACCGATTGAAAAATCCCCGCCACTAATGTTCGAACGAACGTTGATCCCGTTGCCAGAGGCATTGATTTCGGCGACTAGCCCTGCCCCGCTTCTATTGAAGACGTTAAGCAAATCTTCGACGGTTTCAACATCGTCGAAAGTAAGGATCGTAGATTCAGTACCGTTTTGAACCTGAATACCCGACTCACGATCAAAAACGACACCTGAGCCACCGGTCGTTTCGCCAATGACCGACGTGCTCACAGTTCCGCTGGCCGAGAGAAACTCAGCCGTTGTGTCTTTCGGATCGATGGAAGCGGTGAAGTCGGAAGCAAACTCCGCATGGTCGTTTAACGCACGTAGAAGGTCATCGGCCGTGGTAGTGCCTGAGGAGACCTGAACAAAATAGGAGTCGGCGGCGCCACCGGTGTTTCCTGTGTTGCCAATCGTACCGGCGCTGCTGCTGGGAACGGCCGATGCCAAATTGAATGACTCACCGTTTCCATTGTCATAGGTAACGGAGAAGCTGCCTTCCGCCGCGATCGCATTAATCACCGATTGCAACGTCGTTTCGTTGCTATCGTCGATTTGAATGGTGAGACGTCGCGTCGAACCGTTGTCGCTGTACGATGCTGTCGCCGCATCTCCGATATCCCCAGAGGCATCAATCACGATTTCGACATCGTTGAATTGTTCCCCAGCCTGGTTGGCGATTAACGTAAGGTCGTTGCCGCCCCCAACGAGTGCTAGTGATGCCCGTGACTTGACGGCTTGATTCGTGATACCGGTTGTTGAAATTAATCCATCGTTTGACGATGCAATGGTGCTCGCCGGATCGAAGGCCTCGCCGGTGGAGGCCGCTCCGCCGATCGCAAAGCGACCGTCTGCGGCGAATGCATTGGCCAAGGACTGAAGTGTCGTCTCGTCCGTGTCATCGATCTGAACGGTGATTGTTGGAACTCCATCGACAAGCGTGGTGGGACCAATCACCGCAGAGTCACCGACGTTGTTCGTTGCATCGATAACTATTTGCACGCCATCCAAACTGCCATCGGTGGCGTTTGCGGTCAGAAGCAAGTTGTTGTCAGCGCCTGAAAAATTCAGTGTTGTCTGGGGCCTTAGTAGATCGGTACCGCGATTGACGATCTCGTTTCCACGCGTGATGCCGGCGCCTGCTTTCAGCAAATTATCGTCGACAAGCTGAATCTTAACTCCATTGAGCGACTCGCCATTGTCATGGGCCTTGATCAAAATGTCGTTGTTCGTGCCGGGATATTCAATGACAGCATTCGCTCTCGTTCCGAGCAAATTCTCGACTTTACTCGTGAGTGTGAGCTTGGGATTGAGATCGGTGCCAACGATCGGATTGGTGAGATTGCCATCGGTATCGAGAATACCTAATTGAGCGGCGACGCGACTTCCACCCAATTCGCGAATGGTTAGGTTGCCACCACCGGCATCATCGATATCGACGATGAGACCAGTATCGCTGATTCGAGCCGTCAGTTTGCGACCAGCCGGTGGATTCGATTCGATCAGCCGAGCGACATCGGCTAAGGTGTTGGCTTTCGAGATGTCGATCGTCACGGGAGGGGAAATTCCATCGGAAATCTGGAAACTCCCTTTCTCGATTCCCTTGCCTCCACGAAGGTCAGAAAGCTTAGTCGAAGGCGTTAAGACCGGATTTAAGTCGGCAAGACCTTTTAGCTGTTCACTGATCGCCCCGAATGCATCATGACCATTAACCGTGGTATCGAACAACAGATCGATATCGGCGAAGCTTTGCAGCCCCGTGGTATTTCCTTGGTATTGGACCAAGCCATTTTCAAGTTCCTGGAAGGGAACCGTAGTCGTATTCGATCCGGAAAACAAATATCGGCCACGGAACTGCTGATTCGCCAGGTCCATCATCTGTTGAATTGCCCGCTCGACCTGTTCGCCGGCGGCAGCAAGTTCTGAGTCGGAGAAGGTCGTATCACTGAGCCGAACCGCCAGACCGCTCATTTCGTTCAGGGTATTCGCCGCATTTGCCAGTGCGACGTCGGTGGCTGCGAGATAAGACTGGCTTGTCGTAAGATTCGTTTGGATCTGCGTCTTTTGCTCGAGCAGAGATTGCAGAGTAACGCCACGGATCGCGGCGGGAGCATCATCGCTTAAAGAAAGAACACGCCGGCCCGTGCTTATCTGCGTTTGCAAACGCAGCAAGTCGAGTTGATCAGCCGACATCTGGTTCGTCAAACGTTGCGACAACAAATAGTCGCTGGTTCGACCGGATGGAACTGGGATGATACGTGTCATGTTCGTTTGTCCAAGGCGGTAAGGCTAGGCTGCGGCCCAGGTGCAAGGACTTACCGCGTGAGGCCTTCCTTACAGGTTGACCAAAATTTCTAATAACTCGTCGAGCGTCGATATCATTCGCGACGAGGCTTGGAATTGTCGTTGGTAAGCGATCATTCGAACCGCCTCTTCGTCCAGGTTCACGCCACTCACACCCATTTTCTGTGCCTCAAGCGTATCCTTGAACGTGCGGAAACCTTCCGTGATGCCCCGCGTAACCGCTCCGGATTGGGCAACATTGCCTACCATGTCTTTGTAGTAGGATGCGATGGATGTTCCGGCGAACGAATCAAGCTTGCGATCGGAGAACGATGCTAGCTCGACCGCATTGTCAGTATCTTTTCCAATGCCTGAGCGACTTGCAGCAAACTTTGCCGGATCATCACTTACGGCGACGTTCACACCGATATCGAGCGCGGACGATCCTGTAAAAAATGTCCCGATTCCCAGCGCAGCGAGCGCACCGCTGGTATCGTCTGCAAATGCGAATTCCACATTTGGCTGGTCTGCCTCGATCGAAAGCTGGCCATCCAGCGAGATGGTAGCTGTAAGACCGTCGATGTTATCGATATCCGCCCGCAGATCTTCGAGAGACGTATCTTCGCTGGTGCCGTTAAGTTGCACGAAGATTTCGTGCGTTTCTGTAATGCCCGTTTGCCGATTGAGGAGTTTGACTTGAAAAGAACCGTTCTCCGGCGTGAAAGGAAGCCCGGCCTGGTCGAGCGGATCATCGGTTTGTCCCGTCGCGACCAAGTGTTCGGATTCAATTGATTTATAGCCCGTTAGCCCCTGCCCGCTGCTGAACACCTTGTTGAACTCATAGATGAACGACTTTGCGAACTCATCTAGTTGCCCCAGGAAATCGCCGAGGATGTTGTCGCGCGAGTTGATCAAACCGGCCAGTTTTCCTGAGTCAGTTTGAATGGGAGAATCGAATTCGGCGATCTTCACATCGGCGAACGATTGCCCATCGCGAACTTCCTCGTCGGCGTAAACTTCACGGGCTATGCCATCGGTTACAAGGTACTCGCCGCCGGCAAAGACTGAGACGGATCCGTTTGGCTGTTCCACCGATTTAACGCCGATCAGCTCGGAAAGCGCGGTAAGCTTTTGTTGCCGCTGATCGCGAAGACCAACCGCATCGCTCTTCGTCACGCCACCTTCCATATTAACGATCTTCTCGTTGAGATCGGCAATGTCGGTCAATAGCCCGTTAATGTCATCTGCCGCGTTGCGAATTCGATCATCGGTATCTTGTTGGACCTGTTGGACACGCTCGTACAAACGCTTTACGTCGTCTGCTAGCGTTTCACCACGCAGGATCGTCAGGTTACGAACGCCGAGGTCTTCCGGCTGGTTGAGAATATCGTTGATCGAACCGAAGAAGTTATTGAGCGATGTGCTGATGTCAGTATCGCTGAGTTCACCAATCAGGGCATCCAGCTGGGTATAGGTGTTCTCTTGCGTCTCGCCTTTGGCCAAGTCGCTGCGCGACCCACGTAGACGTTCCTCTAGGAATTGGTCGACTTGCTGGACGATGGCTTCGACGTGAACGCCTAAGCCCAAACGTAAATTTCCAATCGCCTGCGTCGGCGCAGGTGTGTAGATTACGCGCTGACGAAGATAGTCAGGCGTATTCACATTGGCGATATTATTGCCAGTTACCTGAAGCCCAATCTGGGCTGCATTCAAGGCATTGCTGGCTTGTTGGAGCGAACTAAATAGAGACATCCTTGTGTTACCTCGTTAGGCAAGTCGTGGTGCGGCGACTCACGCGTCCTGGTCCACCAGGGTCCCACCCTGGTTCGAGGCATTCTCCGCTTCATATGTCGGTTTAATCTTTCCCCCGGTCGCAATGATTTGTAGCAATTGCGAAAGATGTAACACGGTTTGCTGGGCTAGCACGAAGTTTGCGAGCGTTTCATTCTGAATGTGACGCATCGCATCTCGTGCACTGTGCGCCTTCTGCGTCAAACCGCCAGTTTGTGTATTGTCGGTATCCAACGCTCGGGCGAGTGACTGCATGCTGTCTGCTGGCAAGCCTTTCCCTCTCGCATTGTTGAGCAAGATCTGACGTGAATCGCGGAGTTGCTCGAGGCGATCTAGCAACGCTTGCTCGCCCGTCATGGTTTCCTGCATACCTTCAATGTCGTTGGCGACCATTTGCTCGCGTTTGCGGTGCAACACGTTGAGCAGATCGGCTTGAACGTCCGAAAGCTCTTGCAGAAAGACAGCGGTCTCGTTCTCGAGATCGATGACCTGTGTTGAATCAAGTTCTGCAGTCGCGGATGTAGGGGAAGTCATAGCAGTAACAAACCACTTGTTAGGAGTGGGCGATAATCTGAATTAAATGGAGAGGTCCAATTTCGACAGGATGGTCGAATCGGCCTGGCTGTCTTGCGATTGGTTCTGTCGCTGCAGATTGTCCAGTTGGCCAATGGCCGCTTTGGCTTCCTGCTCGCTGACAACTTCACTCATTTGGGAAGCATCATGTCGTTGGCCCATGTTTGCGGCGAACAACTCGTACATGGGTTCGGTGATTTGTTCGGCGCTGGCGTCCGAGATCTTTTCGACTAACAGCTGATCTAACTGCGACTGGAAAACCTCTTCAGCGCGACCGCCATGAAAATAGGCTGGCTTACCAAGCGACTTTCGCATGCTTTGCAGCATCTGTCCGAACAGCGATTCGCCGACGAACTGATCGAATCGATCACGCAGCTCGCTTTGAGGAGCAGCGGAGGAGGTGTTCGAGCTAATGCTTGTGGCGTTCATGATGATTTCACTGTAGTCTTCGTTGGGCGAACTTAGTTGACATAGACCAGGTCGCCGTAGACCTTGCCTTGGTGGTGCAACGCTTCGACGATCGTGATGATGTCTTCCGCTGGCACCTTAAGGGTGGTTAATGCGTCTTCTAAGTCTTTCAAGCGGGTCGCATACGATTTCTGGGAATCGACCGACACAAACTTCGAGGCTTCGGGATTGGTTGTCTCGACCTTGATACCATTGTGGTTGATCACAACCGGACCGATTTCGACGTCACTGCCAATCACGATCAAACCTTGGTGCTTGTTGATTACCACTTTGTTATTGAGCAGGCTATCGACGATCGGTGTCTCCATCAGAATTGAGATGAAGTAGACTGGCTCGTCTTTGTATTGCGGCGGAACAGTGACTTCGACCGTCTTTTGATCGATGGCCTTGGCAATTTGTCCGCTCGTTCCACGGCTGACGTTTTGTTCCAGGTTGTTCACACCGAAAACGATTTCCTGAGCCATTCGGAAGTCTTTATGGCCATCTTTGATGACCAGAAAAATCTTGCCGTCCGCGGTCACAAATGGATTGCGGATGGTTCGCTCGAACCGACAACCTTTCATTACGTGACCACGCGTTGGAATTTCGTCGTTGGCCAGTTTGACCGGACCACTGGCAAGTGCCCACACGGTTTTGTCGTGAGGATTCGGGCCTTGTAGCGTAGAAATCGCCAGCGTGCCACCTTCTAGACTTTTGGCAGAAATCGCACTGACTTCGCAATCGATGAAATCACCTTCTTCCGCCCCTTCGGCCGGAACGTTGGCCCGAACTAAGACCAGAGCCGTGTTTTTGACGTTTTTTAGTGCTTCCGGCAAGTATTCGCCATCAGGGCCTTCACCGGAATTGCTTCCGAGGTATCGCATCATCAAGGCCAAAGCTCGGTGAGTTGGCGTAAGATCGGAGTCACCCGTTCCCTTCAAGCCGACAACCAGGCCAATACCTTGGAGGAAGTTGCCTTCCTGCCCCTTTACCCGCACAAAGTCAGACAACGGGCGGTTGATCTGAAATCGTTGCGAATCAATCGAGCTGTACTGGGCCTGAGCAACCTGAGCTTCTGCCGTTTGTACACCACAGACCAACAGGCCAAAGGCAATCAGCAGAGCAAGTTGTCGGAGTGTCGAGTTCATGGAAGTCACTTAGGATGGTTTGAGGTATGCGAAGTATTGTTGAGTCGATTAGAACCAGTGGACGCTATCCCACATCTGTAATAGCCAGCCACGACTGTAGGCGTTACGAATCGCTCCCTTTTCTTCCTTCGTGATCGAGAGCTCAGCCATCTGTTCGCTGAGCACGGTATTGTTCGGGTTGATGTCTTCGGTGCGGCAGACACCACGCAGGTGATAGACCCAAACTTCGTCGTTGACTTGAATTGTCTTGCTTGCTTCTAACTTGAGTGTTCCGTTGGGCAGAATCTCTTGTACTTCGGAAGCGATGGTGAACTTGAGCGACTCGTTCGTTTCCATTTCGGCCTGTGATTGAAGGCGATTGGTCAGAGTGCCAGCGATTGTTGGATCGCCGTTTGGCTGAGGAGCAGGCGTGATGCCATCGATTCCGTCCAACTTCAACCAGTCTTTAAGAATCGCCGAGTACTGACCACTTTTTCGAGTGTTGAACTCGCCATCCGAGAAGGTTTGCGAGCGTTCGTCGACACGGATGTGAATCAGGTCGTGAACTTGGACCTTTCTCGGTGGTGGCAATTCTCGGTAGAACCAGTTCAGGTCCTTGGTCGAACCGTAGTAAGGAGTACCATCAGCACCTGGCAGTTCTGGAATGTTACGCTGGGATAAGCTCGATACCGGACCGCTCTGTTGAGCGAACACGACCGAAGCAGCCAATTGCAAGACAATCGTCGTTAAAAGAGTCACTAACGTTTTCATCGACGAGCTCCCAGTTGAGTATGGGGTTGGTTTGGATGCGAGGGCTCAACTTTTGTGTACCCAGTTAGCACGACGGCTTCGCCAGGACCTACGACTTGAGCTTGGAATCGTTCTGCTTCACGAGCACGGCCGAACGAGTTAGGGGCAACCGGTTGAACTTCAACCAGTTCGCCTTTGCCGGCATCGTTTAAGGCAAGCATTTCGCGTCGTACGATGATGTTGCCAGCTCGGGCAAAGATGGTTACTACTTCATTGCGACGAACGATGACCGGTTCTCGGACATCCTTCGAGGCGATTGGCCGATCGGCCGAAATGCCACGAGCAGCTTCCTTACCGATCACACTTTCCAGATTCGTTGGGTAGCCATCTTCTTGACGGATGACCGAGAGTTGTCGCATCTCGACGTCGCCAGGTTGAATGATTTCGCCACGACGAACGTTGCGTACGACATGAGCAACGGTCATGACTTCTTGCTCGGTAGGCTCTGGCAAAAGCCTGCCAGCGAACGTGCGACGCGGCAAGGTTCGGCTCACTTGTCGTGATGGTTCCTTGATTTCGGCGGGGGCCCCACCTTCGATCCGAACTCGACTCGATCCCGAGATAGCGATTTCGCCGGCTGAATAGCCATGAGCGGAAAGAATCGAGCGAATATCATTGATGCTAAGGTAAGCAGATTGGCCGATCGATGGTGCCGGCGTTACTTGCAGGCCCATAAGTTCCGCTCGAAGCGTTGGATCAGCAACATCAACGACGGCAATCTCACCAAGGCAAGCAATTGGTCCGGTGATCTTCGCTGCGGTTTTCAGCGTGATCCTGCCATCGTTAGCAAGTACTGTGTTCGCCAACACGAACGTTGCCAGCAGTGCGATGGAAAATCGAATTAAGTTAGCGAACTTCATAACGCTTCCGTTGGATCCTATCGACGCAAGTTCGAGATCAATTGCAACATCTGATCGCCTGCTTGAACTGTTTGTGAGTTCAACTCGAACGATCTCTGTGTGGTAATCAAATCGATCAACTCTTGAACCGGTTCCACGTTCGATGCTTCCAGCATTCCTTTGCGGATTGTGCCAAGTCCATTGGTCTGCGGATTTGCAGTGATCGGGGCACTGGACGACGCAGTTTCGGCATAGAGACCATCGCCCAGCTTGATCAAGCCTTCTGGATTGATGAACGTGGCCAATTGAATCTGACCAACTTCATTCAGCGTATTCGAACCTGGCTGGCGAACCGAAACGATGCCGTCGGTACTGACTTCCACGGCAGTAGCGTCTTGAGGAATGGTAATCGCTGGTTGAATCGGACGGCCAATCGATGCGGAACCTTGAACGACTTGACCGTTGGAGTTCACCGAGAAGTTACCGGCCCGGCTGTAAACGATTTCGCCACTTGGATCGGCCAGTTGAAAGAAGCCTTCTCCTTCAATCAGGAGGTCAAGCTGGCGATCGGTTGTGGTAAATGCACCCTGCGTGAAGTCAGTTTGCGTACTGGAAACACGAACACCCAAGCCAACTTCGGTTCCGGTAGGTGTCAGGTTGCCGGCAGCGTCTCGATTGCCTGGCAAGGTGATGTGGTCGTAGAACAGGTCCTCAAAGTTCGCACGGTCCTTCTTAAAACCGTTCGTATTCACGTTGGCCAGATTATTGGCAATTACGTCGAGCTTGGTTTGCATCGACTGCATGCCGGTGGCTGCGGTGTAGAGGGTTTGAACGCTCATGGCTTACTTCCTTGTTCGCCGTTGGTTCGCTATCGAAAATGCGAAAGGGGGATTAACTTTGCCGCAGGACACGACCCAGCAAGTTGCCGATCGATTCGTCCTGAGTCTTGATCATGTTGATGTTGGATTCGTAGGCACGTGTCGTTTCGATCATGGCCATCATCTCGGTAATCGAGTTGGCGGACGATCTTTCCAGCATGCCAGGTGCTGCGAGACGATCCTCTTCGGGGATCTGCGGGGAGGCACCCATCGAGCGGAAAAAGTTCTGACCGAACTTCACTAGGTCGGCATTCGATTCAGGCTTGGCGATTCCCAAAGGAATCACATCGCCACCGATGACGACTTCGCCGCGTTCGTTGTAATAGTTGCCAATGTGAACGGCTTTTGCTTCTGGATTCACTTGAACCGGTGCTCCGTCCGCACCAAGGACCGGAAAGCCTTCTTGGGTGGTTAAGCGTCCGTCAGGCATGAACATGAAGTTGCCACCACGCGTCAGGAGAACCTGATCTTCGTGCAGAACTTGAAAGTAGCCTTCGCCGCGGATGGCAATGTCCGCGGGGTTGCCGGTCGGAGTGATCGGCCCAGGACGGAAGTTCGTGGCAGTTTCGCGAACCATCACGCCGCCGCCAACATTGTTGATGCTGCCAGAACCGGGTGAGTCTAAGTATTGGTTGATGGCTTCCGAATCGCGAGCTTCAAGGATCGCAAATTCGTTTTTGAAACCAGGTGTGTCGACGTTCGCGAGATTGTTCGAGATCACCTCGAGACGTCGCGACTGGGCTTGAGCGCCTTCCGCCGAAATGTACAGGCCGTAAACCATTGCTCATGATTGGTTGAAACATGCCCCCCCGGACACGCTCTCCCTTAAGGCAATCGGTGTGCCAAAGAGCTGTGGCACACCAAAGAAAAAAAGCAGAACTCGCCAAGTGCTAATTGGTAAAAGAGTTATCGCGCTGGTAGCACGTATTGCTGGCAGATAGGAAAGATTTTCCGTTCACCAGGCAATCGGAAAATGCTGCCGGATGAAGTCGGCAAAGTTTGCGGTAGCAGCTGTTTTAACCACGACCGCCGGTATTGCGTGCGTAACTGATGATGCGCTGAGCGCCTTGAATAATCAGCTGCGAAGCAACTTGTCGACCAATCTCTTCCGCCTTCTCGGGAGGGCCACACGCGTAAGCGGAGATCTTTTGAACACCGTCGCCGCTAATGACAATTCCATCTAGGTGTAGCAAGTTGCGTTCGACTTCAATCCGTCCCCATGCGCCAACCGGCGCCAGGCATCCACCACGTAATTCGGCCAACAACTTTCGTTCTGCTTGCACGCAGTGATAGCTGTCCGGGTGATGCAGCACACTGACGGCTTGCCGGGTACGTTGGTCTCGTTCGCGGACTTCGATTCCTAATGCCCCCTGCCCCACGGCTGGTAGCATGATTCGTTTGTCCATCACGTGCACGATACGTTCGGCCATTTCTAGGCGACGCAGGCCAGCTTCAGCCAGGACGATCGCTTCGTATTCTCCTTCGTCCATTTTTCGAAGACGCGTCTCAACATTTCCGCGAATGTCACGAATATCGAGATCGGGACGAACATGGAGTAGCTGTGCGCGTCGTCGTACGCTGCCGGTGCCGATCACGGCGCCATGTGGCAAGGTATCGGAATGAAAGCCGCCTCGTGAAACTAAGACGTCGCCACATGCTTCGCGAATTGGTACGGCAGCTAAGGCGAGTCCAGCCGTCGGTTCGGTCGGAAGATCTTTCAAGCTATGGACGGCAATATCGACACGATTATCGATCAATGCTGCTTGAATTTCCTTCGTAAAAAGACCCTGTCCGCCAATCTCGCCCAGCGGTCCGCTGGTGACATCGCCGGTGGTCGATACGTGCACGATCTCGACCGGTTGCCCGCTATTTTTAAGTTCCTGGGCGACCCATGTCGCTTGCCATAGGGCTAACGGACTGCTTCGGGTACCGATGCGGAGAGGCTCACCGTTCATGCGTGCAATTTCATTCCATGGATCGAGGCAGGATGAGATGGAGGTTTTCCTTCTCCGTGGAGTTGCTGCTTGGCGAAGGAAAGCAAATTGCTGAAGAGCTCAGGTGTTGGCTTTCAGGAATTTGGAAGGGTAGCTTCTAAAAAGCTCAGCTAATGACCTGAACATGCTCATTAGCATACAAAATAAATTGTTATTCGGGGAGTTGGGGTAATCAACATTCGATTACATTCGCTCATTCAAGACGCACGCAGTGCAGCGATAGAGCAAGTTTTAGCCGTTTTTTGATTGCGCATCGGTGTCAGCCGATTCACTTTCGGTAGGCTTAAGCCGCGCTTGAATCTGCCCAGCAACGGGGGAACCTTGCGTTTGTTGATGTGGCGGAACGACAACGCCACAACTGACGATGAATTGGAATGCCTGATCAAGAGAAATATTTAATTCGATCGTTTCACTTTTTTTCGCATTGATCGTGAAGCCTGTCGCGGGCATTGGGGAAGTCGGGATCAAGACGGTAACAACCGGTTCGCCTGCTTTGTCTTGAATATCGAGCATGCTTTCGCTGGTCACGAATCCTAGTGACCACATTCCTTTACGCGGATACTCTACGGCCACGACCCGCGTGAACTGAATTTCCTGCTCGTTAAGGAGGAAGTCCGTCACCTGTTTGACTGAACCGTAGACATTCCGAATGATCGGCAGTCGATGCATAATCTGGCGTTCCGAGGCATTCCACAGGATGCGTCCCAGACCTCCTGCCAAGAATTTTCCGGCGAAGTAGAGCCCTAGAATGCAGACGGAGAGGACGAAAGGAATGGTCAGCTTTCGCTTAAGAAATACTTGCTGCACATACTGCTCGTAGACGCCATAGCCAGTTATTGGCATCGGTTGATCACGCAAATTGTCGTAGACGGCGTTATACACCTTCGCGGGAACCCACTGTCCGTTTCCCGTTTTGTGATAGATCGTCGAATCGAAGGTTGCCGTAACGTCTTCCGGGGCCGTGTCAGGAAGATCGCGGTGGATATCTTGAATTGCCCAAACGATCGCCGTTCGCGCCGTCGCTTCGACAGGGACCAAAATATAATTTTGGATTGTTGCAAAAATCCAAATGAAGATAACGATCGTCAGTAGCGGCGGTGCAGCGATCGCCAGACCACGAAGCACCGCACGGCGGAAACTGTGGAACCCATTGACCGGAGGTGGCCCCATGTTCGAAAGTTCTTTGGCCATAGAAGCGGATTTCTCTTCGTCACGTATTCAAAAAAACGGAGCGTACGTCGAGAGGAAGAAACCATCCATGGCAGCGCCCAGGCAATTGGGCAAAGCAAATGCGCCGTAGGTTTCACCTCTTCGGGAATTCGCTTCCGTGCTGTCCCTTCTTGCTTCGATTCTTTGTACGCGGCGAAAACAGTCAAATCGGTTTCATTTTTTTGAATTTTGACTGAAAAGATCTCCTAAACGTCAGCGTAGGAACCAGTCGACCTTGCCACAACGGCAACATGGATAGCGGTTGCCCCTGCCTTTCGTAGTGAACGCCCTATTTCCGTTAGGGTCGAACCAGTCGTCATAACGTCGTCTACCAGCAGAATCGGCTGATCTCTAGGAATCTGCTCGCGGACGCGAAATGCACCATGGACATTTTTCTTGCGAGCAGTGAAAGAAAGTTCGCTTTGCTTCGCCAAGCGTCGGCGACAAGTAAGTGGTTGCCGATGCTTCCAGTCTCTTCTCGCAGCTAAAGATTGAGCCAGGATTGCCGCGGAGCTCATGCCACGACGTATCCGCCTTGTCCAATGCATGGGTACGTCAATAACAATCGGAGCGGTAGTCCAATGGTTAGTCAGACTATTTGAAAGAAGTTGCCCCAAGTCCCACGCGGTCGAAACGCCACGGTTTGTCTTGGCATTGAGTACCGCTTCACCCAGTGGGCCTTCGTAGTTGCCCACGGAAGTAATGCTCTCGAATGGAAGCTGCAGATGATGGCACCAAGGACAATCTTCACGAGGCAATGCGTTCTCGTGCCGTAGGACCGCCGAACAACGGACGCACTTTTTCCATTTCGCATGCTCGTCCTGGCAATCGCGGCACGCGACATCGGGATTACGGTAGTCGGAAACCTCGGCATGGCAAAGGCAGCACGTGCCTGGCAGAACTAAATCCACGGCGTCGCGACTTAGTCGACGAACGAACTGCATGGCTTTTCGTACGGAAGGGACGTGCATGAACGATAACAAGTGCTGCGGATTTACTTCTGTCGTGCACGTGTGTTATCCCCCTGGCGGTGGGCGAAGTCAAATGTTTCCCGCGATTTCATCTTTGGTGGATTGAGCAAAATCGGTATAAATCGCGTCCAATTCCTTTTGTTTTGATGCTAGCAAGCCGGACAGGCGACCCGTTTTATGACCCTGATCGACCGCTACCTGCTGATTCAGTTCCTCAAGTCGTTTCTGATCTTCTTCATCAGCTTCACGGGACTGTTCATCGTCATCGACTCGTTCAATAACCTTGACGAGTTTCTGAAGTACGGCGATATGACCGGTAGCACGTTCGGCGTGTTGTGGGACTATTATAGTCCGCGTGTGTTCACCTTCTTTGGAATGACGAGCGGCATCTTAACGCTGATTGCTGCTATGTTCACGGTGACCTGGATCCAACGCCACAACGAAATGACGGCGCTCATGGCCGCAGGCATTTCCCAAGCTCGAATCGTTCGTCCTATTATCGTTGCTGTGTTGGTTATCGCGGTGTTGGGCGTTTTGAATCGGGAACTATTGATTCCACGCTATATCGATCGGTTAAGTCGTAACGCGCAAGATTGGATGGGAGAGTCCAAAAAGGCACTTCAACAGAAATACGACAATCAAACCGACGTTCTGATCAACGGAGCGGCTACTTACGCCAACGAACAGCGGATTGAGTCGCCGAACTTTCGCCTACCAGAGAACTACGAAGGCGTTGGAAATCAGATCCTTGGTGCCAACGCCTATTATCGACCACCGACGGAAGGACGTCCTGGTGGCTTCCTCGTCGATGGGCTCAGCAAACCGGAAAGCACCGAAGGTGTTCCCTCGATTGATATTGAAGGAACGCCACTTGTCTTGATGCCGAGTGACAATAAATGGCTTGAGCCAAATCAGTGCTTTCTTGTGACGGGATTATCGTTTGAGCAATTAACCGCCAGCAGTCAATGGCGCGACTATGCTTCGACGTACGATTTGATTTCAACGCTCAGCAATCGAAGTCTGGATGTCGGAGCGGATGTTCGTGTCGAGATTCATAGTCGGATCGTCCAGCCATTTCTCGATATTACGTTACTCTTCCTCGGCCTACCCATCGTACTGCGAAAAGAGAATCGAAATATCTTCGTCGCGATCGGTTATTGCTTGCTGGTCGTCATCGGCTTTTATGCAGTGACACTTGTTTGTAAGGCGATGGGAAGCAGTTACTACGGAATTCGCTCCCCTGCCCTGGCGGCGTTCATCCCGCTAGTTATCTTTGTGCCGATCGCCACGGCAATGTCGACTCCGCTGCGTAGTTAACGACGCCTGGCCTACGTTGATCGGCCCTTGTTGAGCTGACGTTTTCAACGCTCGGTAACATGTCGCTGGTGGTTTCTTCTTCGATGGTCGGTTCGTTCGCAGATGTACGAAAGATCATCCCGAGCGATAGCAGCAACAAGGCTACCATCGTTAGCCCACGGAATAAGCGGGCATCGATGTTGTGCGATACCTTTAGCCCTACAAAGATTCCCAACAGGGCGAATGGAATCGCGAGGAGCGAATAACTCAGCACGGCCAAGTGAATCCAGCCTGCTGCGGCTAAGCCACAAGCTCGAAGCGTGGCTGAAAGAAAGGTGAACGCAAGTAAAAACACCTTGATCTGCCTTGGTGACCACGCTTGTCGTGAAGCATACGCCGCTACGGGTGGCCCCCCCATGCCCACGGCACCCGTCAGTAAGCCACTTGCGATGCCTGCGACTACGGTCCACACCCAAGAGGTCTTTCCATCTTGGTGAACTTCCCCGGCCGAACGCATCGACCAGAGCCCCTCAGCGGAAAGTAGAAAGATTAGAACTCCTGTCCCTCGGATCAACCACGTTTCATCGACCACGCTGAATACATAGAGTCCAAAGGGAAGCCCTAGTAGAGCACCCGCAAGGCAGGTCAGTAGCAAGCTAGTTTTGAGTTCGCCCCAATACGCCCAGACTGCCGATACCAGTGGCGCGAGCACGCTGAGTGCGACAATCACGTTCGCTTCGCGAAAGTCGAGGAAGTAAGAGAAGATCGAAAGACTAACGATCGCGTATCCAAAGCCGATCGTCCCCTGGACTGTGGCAGCAACGAATATGACCAAGGGAATCAGCAGCAGAATCAAAGGGTAGTCTTCCAGTAAAGGTGGTTATTCAGGCAGTTCCTGTCCCTTAGTTTCTGGCAAAAACAACATGATCACCACCCCCAACAAGAAGAGAAGGGCCAGCAAACAAACTGCCAGTTGCAGACCCAAATCTGATTTCAACCAGCCTGCAGTCAACAATACGGGGACCGCGACGACACGCCCGCCGTTAAAACAGAAGCTAGTGCCCGTTGCCCGCAAATGTGTTGGAAAGAGTTCTGGAAAATAGATCGCATAACCCGCATGGATTCCGAGAGTTAGGAAGCCAAACAGCGGCAAGAGAGCCAATAATTGCCAATAGGTTTGCGGCAGGTAGCAAGTGATCGGCACAATTGCTAAGGCAGCAAGTTGAAAGGTAATGAATGTTCGCTTTCGACCAAATCGAGCGGCCAGCGGACCAAAAGCGAACAATCCCAATCCACCTCCGGTCGCTTGTACTATACCGTAAGCAAACTTGGCATTCTGAGTCGCTTCGTCGGCGGAAACGTGATTGCGAAGCAAAAGCTCACGCATGAGATCTTGCCCAGAAACGCTGACAGCCCAAAAGGTACCTAAGCCGACCGCCGCGAGTGTCATACCCATGATCGCTCGAAATCGCCAGGGATCGGTTAGCAGTAGCTGACGAAAACTGCCGAGTTGTCCCGATTGATTCGTTGCCGTCGCGGCATCTTTCTTTTCTTGCCACCGCTCCGGTTCTCTCACCGAAGAACGTACCCACACAATGAGCAGCGCTGGCAAAATTCCAACCAGGTAGGCGTATTGCCAGTTCGCTCCCACGGCCATCCCTGCAATCGCTGCTAACCATAATCCTAGGACACTCGTTGCATGAAAGATGCCCGAGGCTTGAGCCCGAGCTTTCGGTGGGAAGACTTCAGAAACCAACGCGGCAGCAACGGCCCATTCTCCCCCCACGCCCACGGCCACCAGAAATCGGAGCGAAGCGATGTGCCAGAGTTCGGTGGCAAAAAATGTGAGTCCAGAGAAAATAGAATACATCAAGATCGTAGCGATCATGATTGGGCGACGCCCAAAACGATCGGCGAGCGAGCCTGCCAGCAAGCCTCCGACGGTTCCTCCAGCCAGAAAGATCGCCAGGAACATATCACCATACCACTGAACGTTATCCTTGACGTCCAACTCCCCTGTGGGAAGGATATCGGTTAGCATCTGGTGACGCGTGATGTTGAAGATCTGGCCTTCGTAGACATCAAACACCCAGCCGGCCGAAGCAATTGCCAAGACCAGCCACTGGTAACGCGTAACTTCGTAGTACCATGGCCGTGACGTCGGTGAGGGAGAATCCATGTCTTCAATTCACTTGTTAGAGGAGAAGAGTGTGAGGATGGACTGGATGCAGCATGTGCGGGGATAGTGAGCGAAGAGACATGAATAAGGTCAAATAATGTCCGTCATCTTAATCGGTTGACCGGTATCGACTGATTTTTGGGCGGCCAGACACATACCGACTGACCACATGCCGTCTTCGGCTGTTGCAGAGAGTGGTTTCCCGTTTTGGATGGCATCAATCAGCATGGCGACTTGGTCTTCCAATTCAAAGATCTCGCCAGTGATCTTTTCGATAGGAATTTCTCGGACCGTTTCACCATTGGATGCTTTCAGGAAGAAGCTGGGATGACGTGTGCGATCCATGGCTCCACTCCAACTTGCCCACAACGAACCTTCGGTGCCGGCGACCTTGGCCGTTTGATGATGCTCGAACATCGAAAGCGATTGCGACACAACGGCGTATTTGCCGCCATCGAAGTTTACGATCGCACTGAAATTGTCTTGCAGTTCTGGGTGACCTGCCTGGCGTGAGTTCGCCGTCGCGTAAAGCGAAGTCGGCTTGCCAGCAGAGCTTAGATACCAACGTGCCAAATCGAAGAAGTGAATCGGTTCTTCCAGGATCCAATTACCAACGCGATCAATATCGTAACGCCAGCCATCTGCTCCGAGTCGATAAGGCTTTCGAGATAACTCCACCAATGCATATTGCGGTTCGCCAATCGCACCGGAATCTATCTCTTGCTTTACGCGCGACCAGAGAGATGAAAGTCGCAATTCGTGACCAACGGCCAGTTGCAGCTGCTTTTCCTGAGCGAGTTGGTTCAACGCCTGGCACTCAGAGATCGTGAGGCACATCGGCTTTTCTAGTAGCAAGTGCTTGCCTGACTCGAGTACTGATTTCGCAATGTCAAAGTGTAAATAGCTAGGGACGACGACGTGAACCACATCGATATCGGCCTGGTCTAAGAGTTGTCGATAATCTGAGTAGACTGCGGCGTCGGGATATAACTGACGTCCCTCGGCACATGTGTTTTCCGATTTGGCAGCAATCGCCGCGACTTCGGCACCGGCTGTATTGTGGATGGCTCCGGCGTGGCATTTACCCCAAGCACCAAATCCAATGACGCCAAAACGAAGAGGGGACGGTGTCATGTGTTGCTCTATCTTTCGTGTCGATGATCTGGAAGATCGTAGCTAAGAAGTCCGTCGTGGATGTCTGGTTAAGGGTCAAGCATGAGCGTGTTGACCCATCACCAATAGCGATGCCAAGATCTTTCGAGGTCCGCTGAAGGTTCGTCGACCGTGCATTACAAGGAAGTTGTCGACCAGGGCGATATCGCCGGCTTGCCAGGGAAGATCGAACGTCAACTGCTCGGCCATGTCCGCGATTTCCATGACCGTTTCTCGATCAAGCGGCTGTCCGTCGCCGAATGTGATTGATTTCGAAGCGTCATTGCGGCTGTCCTTCCAACCACAGAACGCAGCAATTAATTGATTGAAAAAGACCTTTCGCCCAGGCGATACCTCACGGACGGCTGGCAATACAGGCGTCGTCGCGCGAAGGCTGCCATCCTCTTGCCACTCCCAGGTGTAGCCGTAGTCGGTCATCCGCTGCTGCGCTTCTTCGCGTGTTTCCACACGAAAGGTGCTTTGCCAGCTCCGCCCCATACCGGATGAAGCATCGTTTGCCGCTGGCATGGTATTGCTGTATTTCAACCCTTTAGTTTCGCAGTCATGCGCGAATTGAGGGAACCTTTCTTCAATCTGTTGAAAAAGGATGTCGGAACGGCAAAGTGGTGTGGCCCCACCTTCCTCGGCTGGTTGCCAACAACAGAAGAACAATTTGCTGGGGAAGATGGGAGTTTGAGCCATCTCGTGATGCAAAAAGATGGTCACGGACGAGGGAGCTTCATTGGCCGAGAAAACACGCGGCGTGAAGTTGGTCCGAACTGCATTGGAAAGAGAAACCTCGTAAGGAAAGTTCTCTAAGTCGAACGCAGCGATAAAACGATCGAAATCTTCTGGTTCGTGCAACGGGAAGCCACGGAATAAGATAGCACCATGCTTCTGACATTGTTGCTCAAGCTGGTCGCGATTCTCCTCAGCCCAACGCACCACATCATCGAGTGTGGCGGATGGCGACTCGCAGCCGAGAACTAAAGGGAAGACCTCCCCGTCATAGATTTGTTGTTCTGGCACACGTGTCGGCGAAACGGTTAACCGATGATCGGTCATATTCGAGTTCCTGGTTGGTTTCGATTTGGCTGTGCGAAAAATTGTTAGGTAGGCGGATCAGAGTGGTGAGTTAACGATCTGGTTTCCATTGGTGAACGGCTAATGCGGCGGCTCCGAGGGCTCCGCCATACATGCCGAACTGCGATGCAACAATCTGAGGAGCTTTGGCGTGTTTGGTGCTTGATAGCGGATTCACGACATTGCGGAGCGGTTCCAGAAAAGTTTCACTTAGTTTGGCTAGTGGTCCAGCGACGATCATTAACTGAGGATTGAGCAGCAAGCTGATCTGAGCAATCACTTGACCCACGGCCGTCGCAGCCTGAGTTAGTGCTTTAAGCACCAATGGATCGTTCTCTTCCGCCGCGTGAAGCATGTCTTCCAGAACGATTCTATTGCGTTTGAGGGTCAGCATCGTGTCTGCGCCAGCCATGGTTTGCTCAGCTAGTTCCGAGAGAATCGCACGTACCGAGGCGATTTGTTCGAGCGGGAGTATCTCTTGCGATTGACGCGTGGCTCGCCGACATGGCCAGTTCCCGATCTCACCTGCTAAGCCGTCGCGTCCGGTATGAAGGCGTCCATCGATCACCACACCAGCTCCGATGCCACTACGAATCCCGAGACAAACAAAGTCGCTCACACCGCGGGCCGAACCAAACCATTGTTCCGCCAAAGCCATGGCGCGGATGTTGTTTTCGATGTAGACTGGCACCTCAAATAGTTGAGTAAAGTGACCAACCAACGAGATATTGTGCCAACTCGGAATATGTTCGTAGTGGACGGCGATCCCCTGGGCATGATCGATGACGCCAGGTACACCGATTCCAATTCCTAACAGGCGATCTGAGTCAGCGATGGCGCGAATACCAGATTCAATCTTGTCGACAACCTGTTTCGCCGAATCGGATGCAAGAATGCGAATGACCTCTTGCTGGTGAACTTTCTGTGAGAAGTCGACGGATGTGATGGCAATCTGCGAAGCTTCAAAATCGACACCAATAAAGTGCCCAGCTTGCGGATCGAGTTCGAGGATCGTTCGCGGCCGACCGGCGCCACGAACTGCTTTACGGCCTTCCTGTAAATATCCTTCGCTGACAAGTCGATCGACGTAGAGGCCAACCGTCGAAGGGGCCAGGTTCAATTGACGTGCAAGCTCAACGCGCGAGACCGATTCGGACTGACGGACCAAGCGAATCAACTCCGACTCGGCTTCCGCGATCGCGTTTTGCTTCGTCTTGACAGCCTTCATCAAATTTCCTTGCGGGCAACGAATTAACTGCCTAAGATATTATTTCGATTTCAAAATAAAGTCAATCGACTTCATGCGAGATTCCAGAAACGAGTTGCTACGCCCCCGGCAGCTTGTGACCTCATCCCCTTCTCCGAGAGAACTCCTTCATGTCATCTGCTCCTCGCCATGTGTCTCGTCGTACGTTTCTAGCCGTAGGAGCCGCATCGATATCGATGCCCTCGATCGTGCCGAACTTTGCCAACGCTGCCCCAGGCGAGCGAATCAATGTTGGCGTTATTGGACTTGGCTCGAGGGGGTTCAATTTAATTGATGACCTTTTAGCGGCATCCGATGCGCAGATCGTGGCCGTTTGCGATGTCGATAAGTTGCACTATCGAGATCAGCCTTGGGGTGAGGGGCGAAAGTTCGGACTGAAAGCAGCTCAAGAGTACATTGAGCAAAAATCGGGATCCCGAAGTGGCGTATCCGGGTATAGTGACTATCACGAAGTCTGCTCACGCGAAGATATTGATGCCGTTATCGTGGCGACCCCTGATCACTGGCATGCGATCTGTACGTTGGAAGCACTTCAGAACGGGAAAGATGTGTACTGCGAAAAGCCAGTGACGCATACGTTTCGTGAGGGTCAAACGGTTTATCAGGAAGTCGCCAATCAGAAAGCCATCTTCCAAACGGGAAGTCAGCAGCGAAGTGATTGGCGATTTCGCCGAGCGGTAGAACTCGTGCGTAATGGGCATCTAGGCAGAATTCAATCGATCGAAGTCGGCTTACCACCGGGCTACGAAGCACCTCAAGGAGACCCCAAGGTCACTCTTCCGCCAGAACATCTCGACTACGACTTTTGGTGTGGTCCTGCTCCGAAATTGCCCTACACGCGTGCTCGGCATCATCGGTGGTGGCGTGGGCATCGGGCATTTGGTGGCGGTGTGCTGATGGACTGGATCGGTCACCACAACGACATCGCACATTGGGCCCTCGACCTCGATCACTCAGGGCCAACTCGCGTCGAGGCGGTCGGCTGGACGTTCCCACAGACCAACATTTACAACACACCACATCATTATGAAATCAGATGCGAATACGCCAACGGTACAAAAAGTTCGATTGGTAATGGGCATCCTATCGGAACACGCTTCGTTGGTGACGAAGGTTGGGCGTTTGTCACGCGAGGAAAAATTACGGCCTCTAGAATGGAATGGACCGACCCGAATTACGATCCTGGCCAGGAAAAGGTTTATGAATCCGACAATCACATGCGAAACTTCTTAAATGGGGTACGCAGCCGCACGGCATGTATCTGCCCAGCTGAGACGGGACATCGTTCGATCACGCCTGGGCATCTGGCCTATGTATCACAGAAGCTAAACCGCCCACTGAATTGGAATCCAGAAGAGGAAGTAGTTATCGAAGATTCAGATGCTAATAAGCTTCTGCAAGCTCAAGACTATCGCGAGCCTTGGGGATAATCACGGGGCAGTCTGACAAAGGATTATCGAGAAGCTTTCAATTCTGATATCGCGCTCTTGAGTTTCTCTTGAGCCTTCGCATCTTTCGGCAACGCGTCGTCACGAAATGCTGGTAGAAGCTTGTCCCATACAACGTTCAATTCTGCCTGCATGTTGCCGGTGTTGGCGGTGATTGCAATGACCGCGTCTTGTTCAGGCAGCACGATGCAGAACTGGCCATCCTTACCGTCGCCGCGAAACGCCCCGTGTCGGCACTGCCAGAATTGAAAGCCATAGCCTTGGTCCCAGTCGCTATCGGGGTTACTCCCATTGGAAACCTGCTTGGAGGTTGCCAGATCGATCCATGATTCAGGCAGTAGCTGTTTGCCGTTCCATTTCCCTTTTTGAAGATATAGTTGGCCAAACTTAGCAATGTCTTCAGTGCGCAGATAGAGTCCGTATCCGCCAATTGAAATCCCTTGGGGGCACGTTTCCCAAGTCGGTTTGTCGATCCCTAGCGGCTCGAAGAGTCGAGGCGTGAGGTACTCCAACACGGTCTCGCCGGTGACCTTCTGTACGATGGCCGAGAGCATGTAAGTAGCCGGAGTATTGTATCGAAAGTGGGTCCCAGGCTTGTGGGGCACAGGGTGGGCAAGAAAGGCTTTCACCCAATTTGATTGCTCTCGCCAGTTGAGCTCATCCTGATGGCCCGCATTCATCGTCAGGAGATCTCGAACTCGCATCGCTTTGAGATTTGCGGACGGTTGTTCGGGAGCATCATCAGGAAAGAACTTGAGAACTGGATCGTCAATGCTTAGCTTTCCTTCTTCGACTGCGAGACCTACCGCAGTGGACGTAAAGCTTTTACTTAGCGACCACAGAATATGAGGCTGGTCGGCGGACTCTGGTTTCCACCATGCTTCCGCGACAACTTTGCCATGTCGAACGAGCATGAAGCTGTGCATCGAGTTCACTTCACGGTCTGCCGTTTCGATATATTCCAGAAGTGACTGGGAAGATACTCCTTGCGATTCAGGTGTCGCACGCGGAAGGCGAGTTTCTTGGGCGATTGCCAACTGGGGGCCGACGAACAGTAAAACAATCAGGCAGGCTGCGAGTGATTTCATCGTCTTGATCCGGCTTGTGCGAAGATGAACGTGGCTGGGAAGCGTTGATTTAGCTCCCCCAATATTGGGCGATCTTCCGTCGTAAAAAGTCGGCACTACGGCGCAGTTGTTCAATTCCTTCGACGCCGTCTTCAATACTGATCCAACTGTCGAAGCCTTGGGACTTGAGTTCGCTAAAGATCGCATCGTAGTCGTTCAGGCCTTTGCCGATCTCGCCATGGCTGAGTCGTTTGGCATAGCCCTGGCTTCCTCCTTCTTCCCGACGTAAGTCTTCCAGCGTGCCTTCCAATAGATATCGATCACTGGCATGCATCGTGACGACGCGATCGGAAACACGCTTTAGTAATTCAATTGGGTCGTCCCCGGCCAGGAAAGCGTTGCTAGGATCGTAATTCACACCGAAGTTAGGATGGTCGATCGCAGCTACGAGGGCACAAAAGACATCCATATTCTGAGCGAATTCAGGATAGTCCCAAAAGTCGTCTTTGTAATGGTTTTCTAGAATCAATGTGACGTTTCGTTCCTGAGCGAACGGTAAGCATGCCTGGATACTTTCCGCCGCCAGTTTGACACCTTCCTTCATGCTTAATTCTGGACGCCGCTGACCGCTAAGCACACGACAGTAGTTGCCACCAAGCGTATGCGTCATCTCGATCCACCGCTTTTGTTTTGCAATCTCTGCTTCACGAAAACGGGCGTCAGGATGGGTGAAATCAGGCGAGCAACACAGCATGGGAATGGTCATGCCGAGGTCTTGGACCTGCTGGCGAAGAAGTGGCCAATTCGATTCGTCGGCCATCTCTAGAAAGCCAGCGTAGAATTCGAGACCATCAACGTCGAGTGTGGTTGCTAGGTCAAACCATTCGGTAAGTTTCATCGAGCCATCTTTGCAAAGGGCTTGCATGTAGGCTTTCGGGAACGCGGCAAGCTTGGGCATAGTGAGTTGCTTGGATGAGGGGGGAGGTGTGCAGGAGAGCTACTGACTTGAACCGATTCGAGTTGGCTAAACCGGTTTCAGAACCGACTTCACGACCTCGCCGTGATGCATCTTCTCGAATGCCTCATGCCACTGGTCGAGAGGCCAAACGCCCCCAATGATTGGCTTCACATTGAGTTGCCCGCTGGTGAGTAACGCCAACACACGTTCCCAAATGGGCCAGTTGTGGCTGAAGCTTCCTTGTAGCGTGATATTCTTTTGAACCAATGGATCGAGGTTGAATCCCAGCGGTTGTGGACCCCAGCCAACTTTGCTGATCCAGCCTGCTGGGCGAACGACGTCGATGGCGATTTTGAGGGTCGCGCTGGCTCCGGCAGCATCGATCACTCCATCGCAACCTAGTCCATCTCGAGCACGGGCCCAATCGTCGGGGCTGCCGACGATTCCCTCGCATCCGTAATGCTCCTTCGCGATTTCCAGTCGAAGACGATCACTTGCCAATCCGACCAATGCGACCTCTGCGCCGCACAATCGAGCCATCGCGGCGCACAATATTCCAATCGTTCCCGGCCCCAGAACAACAACACGATCGCCTGGTTCGATACGAGCATTTCGTACGACGGCGTTGTACGCTACGCAGCACGGTTCTGTTAGGCAGGCATACTCAAACGGAAGCGAATCAGGAACGGAATGTAAAATCCGCGACGGAACTCGGACGTAGCGAGTCATCGCGCCATTCACGCCGTAACCAAACCCTTTGCGTGTCGGGTCCAGATTGTAAAGTCCGCGACGCGACATGGGGTTGCGTTGATCGATGATGGCGGCCGTCTCGCTGACTACTCGGTCTCCCTTCTGCCACCCCTCGACGGCCGATCCGACTTCGACGATGTTACCGCCAAACTCATGTCCCAGGACTACGGGATAGTTGACCGGCCAAGAGTGATCGGCTGTCCATTGATGAAGGTCGCTGCCGCACACCCCGACATTGGCAACTTCAAGTAACACATCTTCGCTGCCAATTTCGGGGCATTCCAGTTCACGAAGTTCGACCGATCCCTTTTCAGGAGCGAAATTGACGACGGCTGCGGATTTCATGGGTAGAGGACTCCTCTCCTTGGAAGGTTGGTGCGTACTAAGCAACATCCTGGGCATGGACGGCTTCGCAAATCATGCGGAGGGATACTTCAAGATCGCCATCGGCCGTCTTGAAGGCATCAGCATCGATCGTCAAAGGAGCTCCCAGAACAACTAGCGGTGCTCCGTACTTCGGGCAAACAATTGCTTGTTCTAGAGAGAGGCCGCCAACGGCTTGCACCGGAACACTGACCGCTTCAACCACTTCACGTAATTGATCTAGCGGGCTCGGCATACGCTCGCCTCGGGCAGCGATCCCGCGTCGTTCGTCGTACCCGATGTGATGAATGACGTATCCACAGCCAAGATCTTCCAAGCGTCTTGCTCCGACAACCATGTCTTCAGAGACCATGTTGTCTCCCATTACCTGACAGCCGAAGTCGGCGCCGGCTTTGACAACGCATCGGATTGTTTCTTCGTGAGCACGTGCCATCACGACGACATGGGTGGCGCCAGCCTTGGCCATCATCTCGGCTTCCAGATAGCCACCATCCATCGTTTTCAGGTCGGCAACGATCGGAGTGTCCGGAAACGTCTCACGCAGTTTGCGGACGCCATGAAGTCCTTCGGCGAGAATAAGCGGGGTGCCCGCCTCCAGCCAGTCGACACCGGCCCGCATGGCGAGATGGGCCGTTTCCAAAGCTTCGTCAATGTTGGTCAAATCGAGAGATATCTGAACGATGGGGCGCATGAAGGGAGTGTCCTCATTGGTATTGAGGGAGATAGGTAGCGGGAATAGCAGGACACGGAAACATGTCGCTAGTGATAAGGTGGGACGCCAATCAGCTGATACCAACTCAATTCGGTATGAGCTGATTGCGTTTCAAGTTGAAATCGTTCACGTCAGAGAATGTTCCCTCCGACGTAAACATACGGTAGCCGCTAATTCTTTGGTTTTACCGAGATCTGGTAGCGTACTGGCACAACGGCGTCTTTAGCGACCGTGTAGGCCTTGTCGTCGACAGCAAACATCTTGTCGCGAAGGTTGTTCATGGCCGATTGAATTTCCGGATCGTCCCCGAGCGAGCCCTGGAATTGACGGAAGTTGGTGACCAGACCTTTGATCATCGTGGTTTCAAACGCTTGTTTGCGGTCCACCTTATTCATCACGTTATCAAACGGCTTCGAGAACGGATTGTCAAGGAATTCCGCAGCCAGATTGATTCCAGAAGTAAGTTGCTCTTTCGTGAAGGTCTTTGTCTGATCGCCAAAGGTAACATCTGCTTCCGCGGCAGAGAGGTTATTGACCTTCAGTGTGAAGCGATTCAGGTCTTCATTGAACGGGGTGAACGGTAAAATGCTGACCGTGCCGTTGGGATCTTTCTCGTTCCCCGTAAAGCAAAATGGGTAACGAGTACTTTCTATTTCCACCGATCCGTCCGAGCTTGCTCCGACGATCTTGTGTCCCTCGCTGGCTTCTGAGTCGCCACCGATGTTGATCGTGATCGTCCCGATGTCACCACTAACGCCCAGGGCCTTCAGGAACGCGTAGGCCATGATCAAATGACCGTTTGCCGCCGGGTGAACGCCGTCGCCACCAGCAACATGATACTGCTCGCCTAATTTTTCCTTGGCGGCGACCATCGATTGGTGCATGTCACCGAAGACATCGGCATGTGGGAACTTGTTTTCATCGGCAAGTGATTTGGCGATCTCACCCAATTTCTTCAGGTTTGCATTGTAAACCTGATCGAAGTCGGCTCGATCACGTGCCCAGGTGAAGCTATCGACTACGCCGGGCGAGCCGACAACAACCGTGACCCCTTCCTTCTTCATGCGATTGATAATGTCCCGCATTCCGTCTTCGTACGCCTTGCCGATGTTGTCGTCGTAGGCACGGTACGAACCGTCGTTCATACCGTAGCAGGTGGTGATGACATCGGGGTGCCACGGAATCAAGTCGTTTTCCATGCGGTTGGCAAACCCTGGTGCTCGCTCGCCGCCCCAACCGAACTGGAAGCATTTGATGTCCAGTTCTGGATGACAGGCCAACAGATAGGTTTCCATGAACTTGCTGTACTGCTTCTGTTCGGTGATCGAGTCGCCGATAATGGCCAGCCGATCTCCTTTTTTCAAAATCGGCTGCTGAGCAGCGACGACATTTAACAGACAAAACAACAGTAAACAACTAAGAACAACGCGCATGAGGAGGCTCGCAGTGACTTGGGGATGGGAAGAAGGAAGGAGCTTGGTTGTTGAAGACTACTTAAGTGGCAACACTTCGACTTTACGGATGCTAACCTTGCTGCCTGGGTCGTGCTGTTGGAAAGCGAAGTGACCTTCCTTGAAGGTTTTTTCAAAGTCCAAGTATTCGTACAGTTCGTTTCCGTCGATGGTGACCTTGATGCGGGTCATTTCGCGTCCACGCCAAACGTCGTCACGAACTTCCAACTCGTAGGTGAACCAGTCGCCTGGCTTGACGAGTTGCTTGTAGACGTGGCACATGCCGTAGATCGAGCCGGTACGAATCGGATCGGTATGCGTGCTGTCGATTTGAGCTTCGTATCCATCCATGAAGCCAGGACGTCGGGTGGTGCGGAAGTAAAGACCAGAGTTTCCACCGTCGTTGATTTTGACTTCAGCGCGATACTTGAAGTTCTTGTAAGGTCCCGTGGTGTTTACCAACATCGAAGGATTGCCTGTCCCTTGGATGGCACCATCTTTCACTTCCCAGTGGCTATCGTCGTTGCCGATCTTCTCCCAACCTTCTAGGGTCTTTCCATCAAAAAGTGTAGTCCACTTGGCGTCGTCAGCCGAAGCGACGGAAACCAGCGATGTGACAGCGAGAATAGCAAAGGTGCACGACAAAATACGTGGCAAAATCATGGGAATCCTAATCGAGAATCGAGTGGCAAAACTTGTAGAAACGATTGTTTTGTACCTACCGATTGTAGCCACTGGAATTCAAATAGCCATCAAGGGAGAACTGCGTGGACATCACGTGATATCGCTCATGTGGAAGGGGCTATTGTCTGGCACTGGCGGGGTAATTGAGAATCTTAGTCGCGCGATCCTTAGATCTGTTTCGCGTCTATTCAACGATCAATTCGCCGTTCATCACCATCCAGTGCCCCGGAAAGCTGCATAGGTATGGATAACGTCCTGGCTGCTGAGGTGCATGGAAGTAGATGGTGAACTCCTTTTGGGGCTCGACAATGTCGGTGTAGCTCAGGACGGCGTCCGACTTGGGGACGTACTGATTCAAAGCGGCTGCAGGGTCTGCGACCAGCTTATTGGCTAATTCGCCAACGGTTGCCAACTTACCCGGTTTGAGCAACACCCAGTTATGCGGGACCACGTCCGGGTTCACGAATGTCAGCTGTACTAATTCTCCCGCTTTTACACGTAACTCTTTCGTTGAGTAAGTCAGGTTCGGTCCCGCCGCCAGTTGTAAGATGGCTTCGGGAGTGGCTTTCGGTTTGGATTGCCAAGGATTCGGTTTACGGTTTCCCAATAACGCCATGTCTTGCAGTAGCGGATGGGCCGCAATTACTTTCTCAATCGGCCGATAGCCAGGAAAGTTAGTGAACGGTTTGTCAAGCTGATGGACGGTAAAGAACATCTCTTGCGGTGGGCCAGAGTCGACTGTCAGTAAGAGGTGTAATTGATTCGCTGGCTGAAGCTCTGGAATCTCAACGAAGACCGACTTTTCGCCGACAGGATGCACGCAGCCAATTTCAACCGCTTCGTGACCGACGACGCCAGGATGGCTGGGGGCTAGTTCCGGCGAACCATAACCAGAACTGTATCGGTAATTCCAAACCTGGGCGAAGTTAGAATTCGCTTCGCGAATTGAATCCGCTTCGACCGGTTCAGCAAACGTCAGGAGGATGCCATTCTCATGCAGATGGAAACCGATCGGCAATTGAGTTGGCTTGCTGGTGTAGCGCACACGCTGGAAACAACCATCGTCAGGCGTATAGGATCCCCAGCCGGTCATGCCGCTTACGTACAGCTGGCCATCATGCGGATTCATCTTGGCACGATGAATCCCGGAACGGAATTCTCCTGGTAGCGGAACAACGGCACCTTGCGATTGACCATTGACTTCGTCACGGAGGACGAGGAAGTGAGTCCCCATTCCGAACGACGTGTGTACTAGATGTCCGTTGAGTGGGCCGAACCGATTGTCATCGATCGCAACTTGGCCGCCGCTGCTGTTGTCCAGTCCGCGTGGCAAATAGACCAGCGGCAAAGAGGGGGCTTGGCCATTCTTCGGACCTCGGTAACCAAAATGTTGCACCGGGGCTGATTCTGGATTAACCAGGCAGATCATCGACGCAGGTGTCCAACCTCCCTCACTGCAAGGGACCGTAACTTTGCCATCCAATGTTAGACCGAGGCCGTCAGGGTTGCGGAACCCAGTGGCAACGACTTCCGATGTTTGACCATCGGCTGAAATTCGAACCACACCATCCTTGCCAGATGCGGTATAAAACCGGCCTTGGTCATCGCGTACCAGGCCACATGTGAAGTCGTGTCCGCCTGGCGAGGTCGCGAACGAGTTGCTGAAGCACTGATAGTAGTCGGCTTCTCGGTCGCCATTTAGATCGACCAGCTTGGTAATCTGATCACGTCCCAGAACGTAGATCTGGTCCTTGTCGACCACAATCCCTAAAGGTTGATGCAAGCCGGAGGCAAACTGTTTCCAACGCACGTCTTCCAACGATTCGTCCAATCCTGAGACCAACCACACGTCGCCCGTCATCGTTGAGAGGACTGCTGTTCCGTCCGAGAGGAAGTCGTGATCACCAATGAACAATAGCGAGCCGTTCAGGTTTTCAAAAGGTAGCTGGATAGTATCGACGGTGTATGGGCTATCGTTGCTTCCAAGTGTTCCGGTCGTCGTTATTTCGGTCGGCCATTGCGAAGGTGGAGCCTTAACCTGCGAGGCAAGTGGGTGTCTGTCCGCTTCGGCAACTGTTCGTTCGAACTGCCCATCACTTACCCAAGGGGCGTCCAAGTAATATTTGTCACCAATGCGATACGAGAACACGATGCGTTGGCCAATTCGATAATAACCGAGGTACCTAAACGGTTGATGGGGCTTCGAGGATTCAGGCGTAGGCAACATCTTGCCGACTGGCCGCAAGCCATCCATGAAGCCGTGCCGCACGTTCGAGAAGCTGACGAAGCCGCCTTGCCAAAGAGCTTCGTATGAAAGGGTCTCTGGATTGAAACAAGCCGATAGTTCTCCCTGGTCACCCAGTTGAATGCAGATTCCTTTCGAAATTGCCTTGCCGGGCAAGTGAGTGACGCCTGCGAGAACCGGCGTTTTATCGACTTGGCTCCAGCGGCCATCCTTCCACGTCTCTTCGTTCTGATTGCCCCAGTGCCCTTGGCTCCCGCCATCCAGGCCTGGATAGGCAGGAAGTAAATGCGGGGGACGTGTTTGCGAACCGAAGAACATCGCTTCTTTGCGGTAGAAGTCGTACAGGCGATCTCGATTGACAGGATGTTTGCTCAGCTGCCACTGGCTCGGATCAAGCGGCGTTCGGTCGTAATCAAATTCGGCCGGTGTCTCTGGTAGATGAACTTGCTGGGCTAGTTCTGGGCGATGTCCAAGTTCGATCAGAAATCGCACCAGATCGCGGCGTTGAGAAATGCTCATTGCGTTGGCCAGGCCAACTGGCATCAACGTGCCAGTATCACGTGAAGCTTCAATATCATCCCGTGAGATGGTCGTTATCTTCCCCGTCGCCGGATCAACAACTTCGATGGAATGAGCTGATTCGCTTCGTTTATATCCCTTTTCACTTTGTCCATCGGCCAGCTGAAATAACCAGACGGCATACTCCGGCTTCACGGTATGCGTTGGCCACAATACAGCTTCCACAATCTGCTCGGGCTTCATTCTCTTTCCGAGATCCGACAAGTCTGGACCGACGGTTCCTCCTTGGGCCCCAATCTTATGGCACGAAAGACAGGCATACTTGGTCGATCGGAATACGCTCATGCCGCGATCGACGTCGCCGTTCTCGCTGGCCGATTTGGCAATCAAGTCAGAGAACTTTGCATCATAGGCCTCTGGAATCTTGAACATCGCGATGGCCGACTCATCAGGGCGGCAGAATTCATCGGATTCTGCAGCCCCGACGGAGTTGTTAACGGCTAAGAGAAGCAGGAAGCACCAAACGCAGAGTGCAGACTTCTGACGGGACATGCGAACGACTCAGGAAGAATTGCTATGAAGGAGGGACTGCAGGGAATTGCAGGCAGATCTTCAATATAGCCGTTCTCTCGGGCGAATTCACGCCTCGTAGAAACGAAAACAGGCCAACCGGTGAAAACCGATCGGCCTGTTGATTATTGTGTCGTCGAACCTGTCGGAACGAAATCGCTGGTTAGGCAGACTTTCGCATGACTTTCAGTTCAGGCTTAGCAAAGCCAGCGAGTCGCTGCATGTCGTGATCGACCATCTCTTCGACCAATTTTTGGAACGACATCTTTGGCTTCCAGTTGAGTTCGGTCTGTGCCTTTTCGGGATCAGCCAATAGCAACTCGACTTCGGCGGGGCGGTAGAACTTCGGATCGATCACCACATGATCTTCCCAGTTCAAACCAACGCGATCGAAGGCGATTTGAACGAAGTCGCCGACGCGATAGGTCTCACCGGTTCCGATGACATAATCGACCGGAGCATCTTGTTGTAGCATCAACCACATTGCTTCGACGTAGTCTCCAGCAAAGCCCCAGTCGCGGCAGGCGTCGAGGTTGCCCAATCGAAGTTCATCGGCCATGCCCAGCTTGATACGGGCAACGCCATCGCTGATTTTGCGAGTGACGAATTCGAGACCACGACGAGGCGATTCGTGATTGAATAAAATCCCACCGCACGCATACATGTCGTAGCTCTCGCGGTAGTTGACCGTCATCCAATGTCCGTATGCCTTGGCGACGCCGTAAGGGCTGCGCGGATGGAACGGAGTTGTTTCTCGTTGAGGTGTTTCGTGAACCTTGCCAAACATTTCGCTACTGCTGGCTTGGTAAAAGCGGATCGATGTATCGACTTGGCGAATTGCTTCCAGAAGTCGCGTGACGCCCAGTCCGGTGACTTCGCCTGTCAGGATCGGTTGATCCCAACTGCTGCCGACAAAGCTTTGGGCCGCTAGATTATAGACTTCCGTTGGCGAGACTTTGCGAACAAGGCGTTCCATCGAAGCCTGGTCCAGCAGATCGGTGCAGTGAAGTTCGATCTTGTCGACCAAATGGTGAATCCGCTCGAACGAATTCGTACTGCTGCGACGATAACAGCCATGTACTTCGTAACCCTTGTCGAGCAGGAATTCGGCCAGATACGAGCCATCCTGGCCCGTGATTCCGGTAATGAGTGCAATGTTCGCCATGACAGTTCTTATGCCTTTTTTTGCTGACGTGGATCCATCCAGGGGGAGACAAGATTAGCGGATTCTTCTTAACAATAAAACGTCAATTCCAATCGCGATCGTTGTCCGTGTAGATCTTTTTAAGCGGCCGTCCTGGCTGCCTGACTACGCTCGTGCTGAATGTCACGGGCGATATCACCGACTGTGTCTAAAAGTTTAGGGAAAACTACCGACCAAGGTTCGTTGAGCGTTTGCATCTGAGGAGGCGTTCGCCATTCCTGGTCGGCTTCGAATTGGGAAATCAGTTGACTTAGATGACCGGGATCGTCGAGCGAGAAAAACCTGCCTTCTGGTCCTGCGACTTCCCGGAAGATAGGAATGTCGCTCGCGAAAACGTGTAGCCCATGATGAGCCGCTTCAACGATCGGAAGTCCAAAACCTTCGGACTTCGAACTCAGGACGAAAGCTTTGCTTCGTTCGTAGATATACGACAAAGTCGCGTCATCAATATTGTTAAGCAGGTGCAATCGCTTGTCAGCTTCTGGATGATTTGCAATACGTTGGACAAGATCGTCGCACTTCCAGCCAATTTGACCAACCAAGGCCAGCGAAACGTCTTTACCCTCCGCCCAGAGCTTTTCGAAGGCATCGAGTAGATAGTGGTGGTTTTTACGAATCTCAAGGGTCGCCACCATCAAGTAAGGCGCTTTGTCACGATCGACGAACAATTTCGCCAAGTCAGCGGATACGTTTGCTTCCGCAGACTCTTGTGGATCGCCCAGGTCGCAACCGAGGCGGACGTGGCGAATTTTCCAGTCTTCGAGGGGGCCGTTTTTCTCGTGGACGTAACTTCGTAGGTCGTCGGCAATCGCTTTTGCATCGCCAATCATAAAATCGACGGAGTGGATCAATCGTTCGATCCATCGCGAGAAGTTATTCTGAACGTGACCGGTGAAGAACTCCGGATAACGGACCGGAATCAAATCGTGAACCATGGCGCCGACAAGAGCACCGTTATTTCGAGCGTTATGAACCGCATCGAACATTTCTGGCAGGTCCCACCAGGAATCTGGCATCAGGATAACATCACCTGGACCAGGGTTCGCAGGTTCCAGAGAGGCTCGCCACGAGCGAATTATTCTTCGCACATTGCGATCGATCGTTCGTGGGTAGAGCAGTTTTCGCATTCGCGTGACAATCTTACTCACGCGCAGGCGATTCGAAGTGCTCACCCAACTGGGCAAGATTCCGTTTACCAAGGCTTGAACATCGACGGATGCTCGACGATATCCACGAGCGGCGCACCAACGGTCGACGTGGGCGAATTTGCCATCGACGTGAACAACCGGGAAACATTCGATCCCGTTGCGAGCGGAATACGCAACGGCTTCGCGAGCCAAGCACCGGGCAACGCGCTGAATGCCGGTGTTGTAATCGTGCGATGCGGTGTGCGTGATGTCGATCATTAATCGACGCATCGGTAAGTCCATTAAATCGTCCCGATCCGTGGTCTCCAACAAGCGAATTGGTTCCATTCGCCGAGCCGGATAATAGCAGAACCGATATTTGGGCCAAACCCCAATGTTCGTGCGGGAATAACGGAAGATCCGAAGCCAAATCCAAGCCCCAAACTTGGGTTTTTTACCGAGAAAAACTCGCTTTGGAGCCGTCCCAAGATGATGCGAACAAAAACGCAGTGATAAGAGTTCAATTGCTCGCTTGTAAGATGCGGCAAACGACTCACCGTTTAGCCGCTGGTGCGGTGCTAGCAGTGGCAAGCGCAACCAGCGCAAATAAACGATCAAGTGATCTGAAGTAAGGACTAGCCTGTGAGCTTCTCGAACAGAATCATGACCATGCGTCCTGAGATAACCACAGCGATGATCATCGAGCACGTTGCGATCATGCAGGATGGGACCTTGAGGCGAGACGGCGGCAGGTGAATGGCAAGGTACAGCATGGCGAATGCCAGCAGTGGAACCCCGACAACGGTAAGTGCCTGAGCGGTCACGATCAAATTCACGCTCGACCATTGCAGCCAGTTGATGATGATGGCGGCGATCATGCCAACAGCTAGGCCCGCAACGGTGAACATCTTGACGGGGCCGTCATTTACGCTTGCTGGTAAACCGAGACTATCGCTAAGGGCGGTCCCTCCAATTAGCGCGTTGACCAGCAACGAACTGAACGCCCCTGCCGCCAATCCAA
The DNA here is from genome assembly GCF_002967765.1 of Blastopirellula marina. Classification (NCBI taxonomy): domain Bacteria; kingdom Pseudomonadati; phylum Planctomycetota; class Planctomycetia; order Pirellulales; family Pirellulaceae; genus Blastopirellula; species Blastopirellula marina. The sequence continues at coordinate 325,174 of NZ_PUHY01000004.1, forward strand.
CACAGAACATTACTTCGGCTCGGGGACCGATAAGCGGGTTCAGCTGTTTGGCGACGTCGGTAATGCTGGAAACATCGCTACCCCGCAGCACGGTCGCAGAAGTGACCATGATGACAAAGCTGATGCCACCTAAGACCATGATGCCAGCAATCGAGTCGACAATTCCGTTGGCCAGATCATCGCGGGTCCATTTCTTTTCGCGGACTCCGTAGATCTGGTAAAACGCACCCGCAATCGAAAAGGTGGTGCCGAACATTCCCACGAGCATGACGATGTCGCTTCCGCTCGGCATCTGTGGAATAAAACCGCGAGCTACCTCATCAATTGGCGGCCAAACGACAACCAAATTGACAACGAAACCGACCAGCATGATGCCCACCATCAACATCATCAGCTTTTCGATGAACTGGTAAGGAGCCGAGCTGCCGTAAAGTGCCCAGACGAGGCCAAGATTCACCAGCACGATCACGATCAACGAGCCGTATTGAGCCATGACCCCCTCGGCGTTGCTGCCAATGGCAATGTTGACTACGTCGACAATTGCTAGGTTATTGGTGAATTGAAAACAACTGGTAATCAAAAAGAAGACTAGCCCAATCACGATTGCGAATGGTCTTCCCAAGCGATCGGCAATTTCTGTGAAGGGAGATTTCTCGTAGCTGATCCCTAGGACCGCGGCGAGAAAGACCGTCAGCGCCATGAAGAGCGAGGCCAACCCCAGCACCCAGATCATGTCGTAGCCATAACTTGCCCCGACCTTCGAGTTCGAGAGAATACTGCCCGGTCCCAGGACGACGGAGGCAACAACGATCGCTGGGCCAATCGCTTTGATAATTCGCAGAAAGGAAATCTTGTTCTGGGTTTCTACTGTGGCTTCGGACATAAAGACCTGGCTTTCATACGAAGAAATCGATCAACCTTTTGTGCAGGTTGATCGATCGTAGGTTGGACGTGAGGTGGAGAGGTATTATCGCAAGAGCGGCAGGCACTTTTCAAAGAGAAAAGTCAACGACATTTTCGCCTGAGGTCACATCCGCTGTGAGGCCTGATTGTTGGTCGCTACTGTACTTCATTGGAAGGATGGCTTCTACCGGCGCTTCCGGCCCGTTGTCTTTGACGGCGACAATCATGACTCGGTGCTTGCCAACAGGAACACCTTCTCCAAAGTCGCGCGTCTTACCGACGTAGGTACCATCCTCCCGTATGTCGGCAAATGCCGTCGGAAGTCCACCTGCTTCGGGGATAAACGTGATCGTGCCGGTAGTTAACGGCTTTCCCTTATAGGTAACGGTTCCCGTAACGTTACCCATTTCTGGGCCAGCGGGACCACACCCGACTATTGCGGTGACTAGGAGAACGAAGAGTGTGAAGTACTTATTCATGAGACACGATTACTGCATACGAAGATTTTGATTAGTGAAGGTGCAATAGAAAAACGCCGCCGCGGTCATCCGATCAATGGCGCGGCAGCGTCGAAAAGGTACTCTATTTGAAGTCAGGGATCACTTCACTGTTGTTCTTTGTTGCGAGTGCCTTGAGCACGTCGAGTCGGATCGTTTCGGCAAGGAACGTGACGCTTCCGTCTGACATCGCGAACATCGCACCGCCTGGGTGGTAGCTTCCGAAAGGAGTCGAGTTGGTCTCGAAGACGCCC